>NZ_FXZF01000012.1:0-127963 GCF_900169375.1 Brevibacterium sp. Mu109 | reverse complement strand
TACTCTCGTGCACAGGCTCGTGGTCCTCTGAGATTCGGATGTCTTGACAACACCCATCACAGCAGGACCACGAGCCGTTCTACGTCAACGACGCGACGCTCCCCATCACCACGAACCGGGAAGAGCCAGTGAACGGCCCGTCGTAGAACTCCCAGTCGACGAAGCGCTCCGGGACGGTCGCCTGGACTCGACCCGTGCTTGCGGCTCACGGCTGGCGCGGCATCGTGAGGTAGCGACGCAAGGCGTCCGCGCGCTCGCTCTCGATCTGGCGTTCGACCCTGTGACGACGGATCGCCGTCGCATGATCGACCTCGTGGTGATGTACGGAGGGCTCGGGGTGACGCAGCGGCGCAGCGGAACGCGTCGTGCTCCTCGCCCAGCGGATCAGGGCGAGACCGACCGACAGCGCGATGCGATTCGGAATCGGATAGGGACGGGAAACAGACATGAAGAATCCTCGGAACATGTTTTCGGGCATCATGAATAGCCCGACGAGAATGGCGGGATGAGCGAACCGGCACCATTGAATGAATGCACGCGATATTCAGCCGAACGAACGAACAGTCGGACGGCCGACTCGCTGGATTCATGGAAGTGGTGGAAATGATTCGCGTAAAAGCACGGACACCAAGGCGACGATCTGCAGCAACCGTGAGATTCGGCTTCGCGGGCAGACACCTGACCGGAAAGGGCTGCCGAGTGGCAGATCTATCAGAGAGGTCCACGGGACCGCAGAAGCAGAGTTCAGGCGAGGGTTCTCACACAGAGCGCACCATGACGCGCACACCTCACCGAGCGACTTACCGTTCGCCTAGCACGGTGGACAGATGACACTGGCAGAGTCCATCGAATGCGCCCCATGCGCCCCTGAAGACCCCACAATCACGCGCCGGCGGCTGCCGTTAATGAGCGCAGTGGAAAGCACGCCGCGCAAGCAGCGGGAGGGCTCTGCCTCCGAGTGCACCAAGGGACGGTCCGCCTGTCGCGGATACGAGCGTCGTTGCGTCGTAGATCATCGTTCCCGCCCCCTTTCCAACTGAAAGCAGATGCCGATCGTTCGGCATTCATTTCACAGACTCGAGATCGAACCCGAGTGACCCATCCTCGAAACTCCGAACAATTGGAGTACGGGGAGGAAATCCACGATCACAGTAACACGGTCATTCGAACGGCCACAAGAGTTTCGGGCAACAGAATCAAGAACTCCTGCATCGGCCGTGGTCACACCGTGTTCTTCAGCGTCGGCACCACCAGCACCGGGGATGCGCTGCGGTTGAGCACGGACTGACTGACTGATCCCATGAGCAGACCGGTGAACCCTCCGTGGCCACGAGTGCCGACCGCGACCACCGATGCGGTCCGCGTCGCCTCCGACAGCACACCGGCAGGCGTTCCGTCGTAGAACCGCCAGTGGACGTCGAGCTCTGGATGCCTGTCCTTGACGATCGTCACCAGCGTGGCGAGGTGGTCCGTGTAGTGCGATCGGATGCTGGGGATGTCGATGTTGTGCTCGACCGGATTCGGGTACCACGCATCTGCGTTGAGCGGAGTGGCGGACACGAGCGTGAGGGAGCGCCCGAACATCTCCGCGAAGCGCGCTGCGGCGAGCGCGATGCGACGGGACGGCTCTCCGAGGTCGACGCCCACGACGATCTCCTGCCGGAAGTTCATCTGGTCCGCGACATTGTGGAACCCCTTCCCACGGGGCCTGGGCGGCGCGGACTCGGACAGCAGCTCGGTCGGCTCTGTCGCCGCATGCTCGCCGCCCGGCTGGTCCTGCCCCGGGGCGAAGATCTTACTGGGGTCCGGCGTCTCCCACTTCTCCGGGATGACGAGCGCCGAACAGTGCCCGTGCGCAGCCAGAGCCCCCGACACACTGCCGAGGAACCGGCCGGCGAACCGATTGCGTCCCCGCTTCCCGACGACCGCCAGGCGAGCGGAGGCACTCTCACGCACGAGCGCATCCGCTGCGTGCTCGTCGAAGGTGGCGAAGCTCGCTTTGACGCCGTCAGCCTTCGCCTGCTCAGCGAACGCCTCGAGCGGATGACGCGAGTTGGACTCCATCGCCCTGCGGAAGTTCTCTGAGACCGTCAGCCCCGATTCATGATCGGCGAACGTCACGCTGTAGCAGCCGACCAGCCGCAGGCTCCAGCCCTGCCTCTTCGCGATGGCGAGCGCCACTTCGAATGCTCGTGCACTGTTGGCGGATCCGTCGACGCCCACCAGCACCTGATCTTTGACCGTGGATTCGCGAATGTCGTTCATGTCACGATTTTACTCCTCAGCACAGTGGAACTGTAGATCCGTGACAGCAATGAGACCCTCCAGAATTAATGCAACCCACGGGTTGCACTCACGGCCGATTTGGCGCACCATGGACATGCAGGGCGGTCATCCGACGGCTCGCACCGCTCGCAGAGGAGCCGATGATGACCGACCCAGACATCCCTCAGCCACCCGATCTCGCCGAGGTCCCCGATGCGCCAGACGTCCCAGACGAGATCGTCCGCTCGATCCGCATCGCCGCGGATGCGCAGACCGTCTTCGACATCGTGAGTGAACCCGGCTGGTTCATCAATGACGGCGAGTACAGAGAGCATCAGGTCGTATCGGACGGTACGACTGCACGTGTGACGGACCCCGTCCTCGGCCAGTTCGAGGTCGGCATCGTCGCGCTGGAGCCTCCCCACCGCGCCGTGTTCTGCTGGCTGGGAGGCGATGCGGGGTCCCTCGCCGACGCCCCGCGCAATACCGTCACCTTCACGGTCGAACCCAGTGAGGACGGCGTCGTCCTCACGGTCCACGAGACCGGGTTCGCCTCGCTCGACGCCGATGCCGTCGACAGGCGCCGGCGATTCGAGGAGCACTCCGCAGGATGGGTGGAGGAACTCGCCGTGGCACGCGAGCAGTCTCTGGTTCGTGCGGGCCACCGAGGTTGACCTCCACGGGCAGATCCCCCGACAGCCGACGCACTTCAGATTCGACAACTGACTCCAACGACGGATCGCTCGTCGGACCCGCCGCCGATGTCGTGTTCACAGCCCTCGCTGACCCGACGCGGCGTCGGATCCTCCAGTCCCTCGTTGACCGGGCCGACGATGCCGGAGCACTCGGACACGATCTGGGGATCAGCCGTCAGGCGGCGGCCAAGCATCTGCGGATCCTCGAGGAAGCCGGCCTCGTCACCGCGACTCGCTCGTCCCGTCGCCGCGTCCATGCGACCGATCCAGCCCGGATCCGCGAACTGTCCGACCTGCTCGGCACAGTCGCGCGAGGGTGGGAGCGTCGACTCGAGTCGATAGCCGCGCAGTCAGAAGCGAACGAGAAGGGGACACTGAGACCATGACGACCACATCCAGGTCCGACCTCTCCCGCGACCCCCTGCCCCTTGGCGGGCGCAGTGTACTCGTCACAGGTGTGAGTCGTCGTGCGGGGATCGGGTACGCCCTCGCCTGCCGTCTCGCGGCCTACGGCGCGAACGTCTTCTGCCACCATCACTCCGCCCACGACCGGGACCAGCCGTGGGGCGCGGATGACACTGACGCCGTCCTCGGAGGCGTGCGCTCCCACCTCGTGGGCGAGGCACGAGTGGCGGGCATGAGCGCGGACCTGTCCGGGAGTTCGGGCGCGGATGATGTCGTCGACGCCGCAGTCGCGGAGTTCGGTCGCCTCGACGGACTCGTCTGCAACCAGGCACTCAGTGGGGCCGATGGCGCACTCGGCGACCTGACGGCCGACGACCTCGACCGCCACTGGGCGGTCGACGCGCGCGCATCGCTGCTGCTCGCGCAGGCGTTCCTCCGTCACCACAGAGCGGGAGACCCGGCGGCAGTCGCCTTCCTCACCTCGGGCCAGAGCCAGGGTCCCATGCCCGGTGAAGTCGCGTACGCGGCGGCGAAGGCCGCGCTCGCGGGCGTGACGCTGACTCTCGCGGATCAGCTGGCAGGTCGGGGGATCCGCGTGAACACGGTGAACCCCGGGCCGGTCGACACCGGCTACCTCACGCCCGAGGCCTGGGAGACGGTGTCGGAGAAGTTCCCGTCGGGACGCTTCGGCGAGCCCGACGACCCGGCCCGCCTCCTGGCCTGGCTGCTGACCGACGAGGCCCGGTGGATCACCGGACAGGTCATCCACTCCGAAGGTGGGTTCGCCCGCTGGCGGTAGGTGGCCCCGGTCATCGGGTCAGCGGGCAGCCTCGCCGGTCGCAGCTGCAGGAGTACCCGCAGCTGCCCCAGCTGCCGCAACCGCCTCCGCGTCCGTCTCCGCCGCCTCCGCCCGCAGCCGCGACTCGACCTCCCGGGTGAACCGCGCGACCTCCTCGGCCGCCTGCTCCTCACCCCACCCGAGCACGGGAGCGACCAGCCGGGATGCGGCCTCCGTGGCGGCCACCCCGCGGTCCGGCACCTCGAACTCGAGCCGCAGCCGGCGATGGAGGACGTCCTCCAGATGCAGGGCGCCTTCGGCGCGGGCGGCGTAGACGACCTCGGCGGCGGTGCAGTGCTCGGCCCCCGGCAGAGGGTGGGCCAACGCGGGCTCCGCATCGATCAGCGCGAGCAGGTCCGCCAG
Organism: Brevibacterium sp. Mu109; assembly: GCF_900169375.1. Classification (NCBI taxonomy): domain Bacteria; kingdom Bacillati; phylum Actinomycetota; class Actinomycetes; order Micrococcales; family Brevibacteriaceae; genus Brevibacterium; species Brevibacterium sp. Mu109. The sequence goes on along the minus strand of NZ_FXZF01000012.1, from coordinate 123,397 downwards.
CCGTCCGCCGTACCGCGACAGCAGCCTGTCGAGTCGGGCCTCGTCCCAGCCATGGGCACGCAGGTCGCGGTTCGCCAGCAGCAGCGAGCGTCGCGATGCGGACAGCTGGGCACCGTCCGCGCCCAGCAGCGGCAGGTCCTCGGTGCGCGACCGCGACCGGGGGAACCGGCTGCGCACGGCGAAGTCCACCGCATCGGCCGCCATCACACGGTACGTCGTGAACTTGCCGCCTGCGATCGCGCTGAGCCCGGGCGCGACCTCCAGGACAGCGTGCTCGCGGGACACCCTCGCACTGTCGCCCGTTCCGTCGACCGGCTGGAGCAGCGGCCGCAGCCCCGCGAACGAACCGACGACGTCCGCCCTAGTGAGGGGACGTTCCAGCACCGCGTTCGCGCCCTCGAGCACCCGGTCGATGTCCGTCGCCGTCACGAGGGGGCGGCCGACGTCCTCGTGCCACGGCGTATCCGTCGTCCCGATCAGCCACAGGTCGCCCCACGGGATGATGAAGAGGACCGACGTCTCCGTCCGGGTGATGACGCCGACCCCCGCGGGCGCGTCGATCCGGTCCCGCGGCACCGTCACGTGAATTCCCTTCGACGCGAGGACCTCCAGCCCGGTGTCCGCGTCAGCCGAAGCCTGCTGCTCGCCCGTCCACACGCCCGTCGCGAGGATGGTCGCGTGCGCGTGCACTGAGATCTCCGCGCCCGTCTCCTCGTCGCGCACCCGGGCGCCGGTGACTCGGGCGCCGGTGATCCTGCCGCCGGCAGCTCCGGCTTCGTCGTCGGCCGGTGCCTCCTCGCGCAGGTAGTCCACCACTCGGGCGTAGTTCGCCGCCGAGGCCCCCAGGCCCACCGCTGATCGCACCAGTGCCTGCGTGAACCGGGCGTCGTCCACCTGGGCGTCGTAGTACTCGATCCCGCCGTAGGGCGTCGCGAGACCCGGGAACCTCTCCCGCGACTGCGCGGCACCCAGCTGCCGGTGGGTCGGGACCGCCCGCTTCTGCCCGACCCGGGCGGACATGACGTCGTACAGGGTCACGCCCGAGCCGACGTAGACGCGATCCGCCAGTGGGTTCTCGAACGGGAGGATGAACGACACCGGCTTCACGAGGTGCGGGGCGATCCGCGTCAGCAGCAGATCGCGCTCCTTCAGCGCCTCCGCGACGAGGGGGAAGTCGAGCATCTCGAGGTACCGCAGACCGCCGTGGATCAGCTTCGAGGACCGCGACGAGGTGCCGGTCGCCCAGTCGGCGGCCTCGACGATCCCCACGCTCAGACCGCGAGACGCCGCATCCAGTGCGATGCCGGCACCGGTGACCCCGCCGCCGACCACGAGGACGTCGAGCGGAGTGGCGGGTGAGGTGCGGGCGAGCGCGCGGAGCGATGCGGCTCGGGTGAGCGGATTCAGCGGGGCGGGGCGCACGGTGGACCTCGTTCCGACGCGGGGGCCTGGGCTTCCAGCCTAGTGGTCACGATCCGCGCACGGCCATGTCTGCCCAGCCACACGAGAGCACGCCGCGACACAATGCGCGGACACGCTCTCAGACCCCGGCGAAGCGTCAAGGACCCTGGTTACATGTACCTGGTACATGTACCTGACCGACGCTGCGCGGGGGGCCTCCGCCCACCCGCAGCGAACCCGTCCCCGCAGTGCACCGATGACCCAGGAGACCGCCGATGAGCTACAGCCCGCGCGACCGCCGCTCTCTCGCTGCCGCTGCGGCCGGCGACGCCGAGGCGCCCACTGCAGCGATTCCGGCGACAGCAGCCCCTGCCGCAGGAGCTCCCACCGGCGCTGCCCCCGCCGATGCGGCAGCCACCGGCACGGCGCCTACCGCGGTGATACCCACCACCGCCGTGCTACCCACGACTGCGGAGCCCACCCCGGGGACCTCCACAGCAGCGACCGCACCCGTCGCAGGCGCAGGCCTGCCCCCGTCTACGGTATCCGGCCCACCGAGATCCTCGTGGTTCCACATCCTCCGCACGGCATTCCGCGAGTTCATCGCGGATGAGTCCATCGACCTCGCCGCCGGTCTCACCTTCCGCGGGCTGCTGTCCGTGTTCCCCGCTCTGGTAGCGCTCGTGTCGATCCTCAGCCTGCTCGGCCAGGGAGGGTCGGTCATCACCTCGGTGCTCGATGAGGCGGAGAAGGCGGCTCCCACAGACACGCTGAGCACTGTGCGCCCCTTCCTCGAATCCGTGCTCGACACCCCCGCGCCGGGCTGGGGGCTCATCGTCGGCCTCGCCATCGCGCTGTGGTCGGCGTCCGGCTACGTGAAGGCGTTCAGCCGCGCCATGAATACGGTCGTCGGAGTACCGGAGGGACGCGGCTTCTTCGTGTTCAACCTGGTGATGTACCTGCTGACCGCGCTCATCCTGATCCTCGGCGCCCTGGTCCTGCTGGTCTTCGTCATCTCCGGTCCGATCGCCGAGGCAGTGGGCGGCCTGCTCGGGATGGGCGACATCGCGCTCATGGTCTGGAACGTCGCGCGGTGGTTCGTGCTCACCTTCGTCGTCGTGCTCCTCGTCGCACTGCTGTTCCACGCGACCCCGAACGTCAAGGGACTCCGATTCCGCTGGCTGAGCGTCGGCGCCCTCGTCGCGATCCTCGTCTCCATCCTCGCGACGCTGGGCTTCCTCTTCTACATCTCGCAGTTCGGCACCTACAACGCGACGTACGGCGCGCTGACCGGCGTCATCATCCTCATGCTGTGGGTCTTCATCATGAACTCGACCCTGCTGTTCGGCGCTCAGCTCGACAGCGAGATCGAGCGCATGCGGCAGCTGCGCGAGGGCCTGCCCGCGGAGGAGGAGCTTCAGCTGCCCGTCCGCGGCACGAAGGCCAGTGACAGGCAGGCCAGGAAGTACGCCGACGACGTCCAGCGGGGCCGCGCCATCCGCCTCTCAGCGGCCGCGAGTCGAGGTGAGACGGTGCGGGCCAGCTCTGGTGAGGACCGGTCCGGTCGGGGCGAGTCCAGGCTGCGTCGCCGCTTCCGGCCCACGTATGAGCGACGGACCGGCCGTCACTGACCAGCGGAGCGTCCACCGTCAGAACCTCGGATCGGCACTGCATAGTGGATCGCCCGGCTTCGCACCTGAGCTCGCTCCAGCCGACCATCCCGCTCCAGTGCTTTCAGCCGTCGATTCACGGTCGCGTACGTGAGTGAGAGCTGTGCTGAGATCGCATTCGCCGTCACGCATCCGGCACGTACGGCTTCAACCACGGCAAGCAACTCGCCTTCGATGCGACGCGACCGCTCACCGCTCGAGGCGGTCGCATCGCCCAGATTCTGGTTCGTCGGGCCCGCCACAGGTGGAGCCGTGAGCTCGTACGTGGCGTACCGTCGTCCTCCGTACTTCGACACCAGTCCCCTCTGGACTAGATCCCGCAATGCGAGTGTGGCGACGTGCGAGTCGACTCCCCACGCTCGGAGGATCTCGTTCGATGCCGTCCCACGCTGACGCATGATCGCCAGCGCAATGTGCTGGTCGTCGGACAGCCCGTTTTCACCGAGACCCTCTATCCATGCCACCGTCGGAGGATCCAGGAGAGCGTGCTGAGGTACTGATACGTGCACATGCGAGGGGGCAACCTCGAAATCAGGAGGACTCATTCCGGCGCGTCTGAGCCGACTCATCACCCGCGGGAGACCCGATCCCCGGTTCTCGCTGACAGGCAGGCCCGCCGCGTCCGGGATATCGGCGAGGAGCTTCGCGAGAACCGCGTTCCGCGTTGAGGACACATGTTCGACTCCCAGCTGACTGGGCACGACGGCACCGAAGAGAGTTCCAGGACTCTTCACGACGAGCCGGTCAGGATACAGTTCGACCTGGACTTGTGTCCCTCGCGCGAGAGGTGAGTAGTCACGATGCAGGACTGCATTCACGACCAGCTCTCGGATCACTTCGATCGGATAATCATGCCGATCCTCTCGCCCTCCTCCGGTGATCACCGCCGCAGTACGCATATTTCGCCTGGCGGCGGCGAGGACCTCGTGGAGCATGTCCGGGACCGATCCATCACACGTGACGTTGTCCAAGAACCGTGTTCCGTCGTCCAGAGAGTCGCCGATTTCCTTGCCCGGAAGAGCCACGAAGGAGATGAAGAGCTGGGGGAAGAACTGCTGCGGATATCGGCCGAGGCACAGCAGCCCGGCGAGAGTCGGACGCAGCTGCTCATTCGCATCTCGCGCCAGAACACCCGCCATAACGAGTGCAGTCGTGTCGTCCACCTCGGTGAATGCGCGGTTCGGACGCCCCCGGAGCCTCTCAAGAAGCTGGCTCACCCGCTGCTCGTCGAGATCGGCCGCAGTTGCGGCATCGACGACCGCCGCATCGTCGTCGGGCTGCCCCTGATTGCTCAGGAGCTGACTCACCTCATACGACGTCAGTCGTCGATCACCATCTCCGCCGCGAATGAAGGAGCCGTTGTACGCCCCTCGTGTTCTGACGACGCAAGGGCGAAGCAGAGGGTCGAGCGGTGGAACCTCGAGTGCGACTACGGCAGCCCCATCGACCTCCATGATCGAGATCTCACTGCGAACAGGCGGTTCGACAGCATCGGCACATGCGCCGGCGAGCGCATCGCTTATTCGTGCGGGGTCGAACCCCTCAGCTGGCGCGAATCCCTGTTCCTCGTCCAGACCGAGTATCAGCATTCCGCCGGAGCCGTTGGCGAACGCCGACAACGTCTCAGGAACAGACTTCGGCAGTCCTCTGACTGCTGCCTTCACTTCAACCCGGGCGTCGTCGGTCCCCAAACGGCGCAGACGATAGATCTCACCCGCGACATCGCTCTCATCTATCACTTTTGCAGTTTTTCAGTTCACCGATGGAAAGTGCAAAACAAAGTGGTAATCACCACGCCGGGATGAGATTTCAGCCCTCCCTCACCTGCCCAAGCTCACGGCGACGTTGTCGAGCAGCCGCGTCGACCCGACGCGGGCTGCGACCAGCATCCTGGCCTCCTCACCCGGACGGGCCTGTCCCAGGTCCGGGTCGGTGACGACGAGGTAATCGGGTTGGATCCCGTGTGCGGTCAGGACGGCGCGGGCGGCTTCGAGCGCGGCGTCTTCTCCGCCCGCGGCGGCGTCGATGCCAGCCCGCAGAGCGTCTGCGATCGAGGCGGCGAGCGCACGCTCCTCCCGCGCCAGGTACGCGTTGCGGGAGCTCATCGCGAGGCCGTCGTCCTCGCGGACTGTGGCGCCGCCCAGCACCTCGACACCCAGGCACAGCTCCTCCGCCATGAGGCGGATCAGTGTCAGCTGCTGATAGTCCTTCTCACCGAAGATCGCGATATCCGGTCGCACCAGCCCGAACAGCTTCGCGACGACCGTGAGGACGCCCTGGAACATGACGGGACGGTGCTCGCCCTCGAGGATCCGCCCCAGCGGTCCCGGGTCCACCCGCACGGTGCCGTCGAGTCCCGCCGGGTACATGACATCGACGGTGGGCGCGAAGATCACGTCGACCCCGGCCGTCGCGCACTTCTCAGCGTCAGCATCGAACGTGCGCGGATACTCGTCGAAGTCCTCACCCGGAGCGAACTGCGTGGGATTCAGGAAGATCGAGGTGATGACGGTGTCCGCGAGCGGACGGACGTGCTCCATGAGGGACAGGTGCCCGGCATGCAGCGCTCCCATCGTCGGGACGAGCGCGACGGTCCCGGAGGTCGCTGCACGCAGCTCCTCACGGGTGCGGACGACGAGCGGTTCGGGCATGGGGGCCTTCCTGACGGGACTGGTGGGAGCAGATCAACTGGTGGGAGCAGAGCGGCTGGTGTGACGGACAGGACTGACGAGGCCTGCGCGGCTGCGGAAGCTGCTGGGACCTCGGCGGTGGGTCAGGCGGACCGCGTCGGCACGACGAGGACCGGTGACACCGTGCGGCTGAGCACCGACTGGCTCACGGACCCCAGGAGGAGGCCGCTGAATCCGCCGTGGCCGCGGGTGCCCAGGACCACGAGGGCGGCCGTACGGGTGGCCTCCGACAGGACACCGGCGGGCGACCCGTCGAACAGGCGCCACTGCACGTCCAGGTCCGGGTGCTTCTCCCGGATCGTGCTGGTCAACCACGTAAGGTGCTCTGCCCGATACTCGTGCATGGACCGGACCTCGAGCGCACCCTGACCCGGGTAGGGGAAGCGGGTGCCGACGGTGATCGGGACCGCTGCGACGAGGGTCAGCGCGCGGCCGGTGAGCTCCGCATACTCCGCAGCGCGGGCGGCCACGGGGCCGGAGCTGTCCCCCAGGTCGACGGCTGCGATGACGTCGCCGTCGAAGTTGAGGGACTCGGAGACGTTCTCGAACGCGCGGCGGTCCTCGCGCTCCGCGCCGGATGCGGAGACGAGCTCGGCGGGCTCCGTCGCCGCCGCCTCACCGCCCGGCAGATCCTGGCGGGGCGCGAAGAGGGCCTCGGTGGCATCGGCATCCCACCTCGCGGGGATCACCAGTGTCGGACAGGCCGAGTGCGCCGCGAGCGCGCCGGACACGCTGCCGAGGAAGCGGCCGGCGAATCGATTGCGACCGCGCTTGCCGACGACGGCGAGCGCCGCCTCTTCACTCTCACGGATCAGGAGCTGCGCAGCATTGCCCTCCTGCACGTCGGCGCTGACCGGGACCCCTGCGGCCTCGGCCTGCTCGACCATGTCGTCGAGCGGCTTCCGCGCTTCCTGCGACGCCATGTCGCGGAAGGAGCCGAGGATCTGGTCGCCGGCCTCGAAGTCGTAGGGCGGGAGGTCGTACGCCGCGACCAGCCGCAGCGACCAGCCGCGCCGCTGGGCGAGCGACAGGGCGATGTCGAAGGCTCGCGCGCAGTGCTCCGACTCGTCGACGCCGACCAGGATGCGTGCGGTCGTCGTGGAGCCGTCTGTCACCGGAGAATCAGTCGTGTCCGTCATGGCTCCACGGTATCGGGAGATGTACATCACTGTGGAGAGGCGACAAGACGATGCCGTCGAGGCTGGACCCGCCGCATGCCATGGCCGATCGCACCGCTCATCAGCGGCGGTGCTCGACCGCGGCGCCCGTGCCTCAGCCCAGACCTGGGCGCATGCTGAGGACTGCTCGCCCCGACTTCTCGGCTACAGTGAAGGTACTTGCGAACCCGGAGACGGGTTCCCTGCGTCGTTTGGACGCCTCGTCATTCGAACCGTGTGGACAACCGGTTCTCGATTCCGAAGCCCATTCCTTGCGGCGAACGAGCCCACCATCCGGTGTGCCCGCCACTGCCCCGGCATGGTCCTTCGTCATCTCAGATGCGCTGCACCGTGCACCGGCACGTTGAAAGGCTGTTCCATCAGCGCTTCTCAGACTTCTTCTGCCCCGACCACCTTCGCCTCACTGGGCGTCCCCGCTCCGATCGCGCGCGCACTCGCCGCCGACGGCAAGGTCGATGCCTTCCCCATCCAGCAGGACACGCTTCCTGACACCCTCGCCGGCCGCGACGTCCTCGGCCGCGGCAAGACGGGCTCCGGCAAGACGCTCGCCTTCTCCATCCCGATGATCGCCCGCCTGGGCGCAGAGAGGGACGCCGCGAACCTGCCGCAGCGGCCGCGCGGCCTGATCCTCGCCCCCACCCGCGAGCTCGCGACACAGATCGACGCGGTCATCGCACCGCTGGCACAGGTGTACGGCATGCGCACCACCACGGTCTTCGGCGGTGTGAGCGCCAACAAGCAGATCTCTGCCCTGCGCCGCGGCGTCGACATCGTCGTGGCCTGCCCCGGCCGCCTCGAGGACCTGCTCCAGCAGCGCGCGCTCTCGCTCGACGCTGTGGAGATCTCGATCCTCGACGAGGCCGACCACATGGCTGACCTGGGCTTCCTCCCGGGCGTCACGCGGATCCTGCAGAAGACCCCGACCGACGGCCAGCGGATGTTCTTCTCCGCCACGCTGGACAACGGCGTAGACAAGCTGGTGCGCCGCTTCCTCCACAACGAGGTCCTGCACTCCGTGGACGCTCCGGAATCCCACGTGTCCGCGATGACCCACCACGTCTTCGAGGTGCCGAACGACGACAAGAAGGATCTCGTCGCCCGGCTGGCGTCCGGCATGGGCCGTCGCATCCTCTTCACCCGCACGAAGCACCAGGCGAAGCGCTACGCCAAGCAGCTGACGAAGCAGGGCATCCCCGCCGTCGATCTGCACGGCGATCTGTCCCAGCCGCAGCGCGATCGCAACCTCGCGGCTTTCGGCGGCGGACGCACCCGCGTGCTCGTCGCCACGGACGTCGCCGCCCGCGGTGTGCACGTGGATGACGTCGAACTGGTCGTCCACGTCGATCCGCCGGCTGAGCACAAGGCCTACCTGCACCGTTCGGGTCGCACAGCACGTGCGGGCAGCGCCGGCGACGTCGTCACGGTGATGCTGCCGGAGCAGCGCCGGGACACCCAGATGCTGCTGCGCAAGGCCAAGGTCAAGGTCACCCCGGTCACGGTCACTGCGGATTCCGCAGAGGTCGCCCGACTGGTCGGCGAGATCGCCCCGCACGTGGAGCCGGCTCCCCCGGCCCCGCCGCAGCAGCAGGGTCGCGGTGGCCAGGGCGGCCGCGGTGGACGCGGCGGTCAGGCCGGTCGCGGTGGCCAGGGCGGCCGTGGCGGTCAGGGTGCCGGCGGCGGAGGCCGCGGTCGCCGAGGCGGTCGCGGCGGATCCGGCGGAGGCACCGGCGGTGCCCCTCGCGGTGGATCCGAGGGCGGTCGCAGCACCGGTTCCGGCGGCGGTCGCGGCAGCTCCGCGGGCCGCAATCCCGGTCGCGACTCCGGTCGCTCGCGCAGCCGCGCGTACTGAGGCGCCGCGTGTTCTGACGCGCTGACGCACTCGCGTGAGTCAGCTGACGCACGCGAGTGCGTGAACAGACAGAGGCCCCTCGGTCACCATCGGTGACTGAGGGGCTCTCCTGTGCCGCCGGGCAGCGGCCTCTCCCTGAGCACCGCCCGGCTGCTCACGCGAACACAGTCTGGTCCGTCACTCGACCACGGTCAGATCGGTCGCTCGCAGCGTGACGTCCGGTCCCCCGGAGAACGACATCTGCACGAGGTTCCCCTCCTCGTGCGCGCGGGCCTTCGAACCGTCGCCGCGGTAGACGATGACGGTGCGGACATCCTGGTCCGGCTCCGCGTCCGAGGCCCCACGCGCCTCCTCGATCGCGACGTCCACATCGAGGTCGAGCGCGGCCTCATCGATGTAGACGCCGCTGTTGTCGCGCGCGTCGGACAGGATCCCCACGTCCTCCGCCCGCAGGTAGAGCTGACGGAGCTCGTCGTCCTCATCCAGGCCGAACACACTGGTCGCGTCCGGGTCGAGCACGATCTGCTCGATGTCCATGAGCCCGGCCTCGTGCGCACGTTCCAGAGCGTCGGACACGGTCTTCTCGTCCATGGGTGCGACGGCTTCGAGCTCCTCCGCGATGGGCGGCGGCTCCCACGGACCGGCGATCGGCACCACCTCTTCACCGGTCGCTCCGTTCGAGCTTCCGGCCCCGGGAAACGGGTCCACCCCCTGAACTGCCACGGCGGCCGCGTACGCCAGACCCGCCGTCAGCAGCCCGACGACGGACAGTGCTGCGGTCCGCAGCCAGCGCGGACGAGTCCGTCCGGCCTCGGCGTCCGTCTGCGCCGGTGGTTCGAAGGGCAGATCGGCGACCAGAGCATCCAGCTCTGCGAAGGTCGCGGCGGAGACCACGCTGCCCAGTCGCCCCTCGTAGAGGGCATCCGTCAGCCGCCCTTCCGCGACCCCCTGTGCCAGAGCGTCGGTGTACGGCGCCCGCTCTGCGCGTGACGGCCGGAGGTGCTTCCGGCGCCGTGGTCCCGCGCCCGCCTCCGGGGACCGTCGCGGCGCGCTCATTCGCGCACCTCGACGACCCGTTCCCCGTCCGGGGTCCAGGTAACGGTCCCGCCGCCGTCTCCGTAGTCTCCGAGGTCCAGCAACACGCGCACCACGGGCGAGCCGGTCTTCACCCCTGCGTACTCGGTGCCGGAGCCGGGGGCGCCCATGTTGAGCGTGCTCGCAGTGTTCCCGTCATTCCCCGTCGTCTCCGCATACACGTCCGGTGCCCGCACCACCATCGCCGCGATCTCCTCCGGATCGATCGCGGACGGGTCGAAACGTGCATCGGGCACGCCCTCGCCGTACGTGCCCCCGGGTCCTGTCGACACCCGCCCCGCCTGGTCGACGGCGACGATGTCGTAGGTGGTGCCGGACGAGATCGGGACATGGAGCTGAGCCGTGGTGCCGGAGATGTGGATGCGCGATACCTCGTCGTACTCCGCAGCGAGGTCGAATGCGCGGATGACATCGTCGTAGGCGAACGAGGGTGTCGTGCTCGACTGTTCCGCACCGTCGGCGCTCGCGTCCTCTGTCTCCAGATCGCCCGCCTGCTGGGCTTCAGCTATGAACGGGCCCGCGATGAGCCCGCCGGTGATCCCCACCAGTGCAGCGGCGGTCACGACGGCCAGGGTGGCCTGCAGGGGGTCCGGCGACGCCGCCGACCGGCTCTGTCCTGCGCATCCCTGCCCTGCGCATCCCTGCCCTGTGCATCCCTGTCCTCGGCGTGCCCGTGTCGCCGCCCCACCGGGACGGGAAGCCCACAGCGCGGCAGGTCGGCGATGAGCTCTTCGAGGCGCGCCAACGATGTCGCGGAAACCGCTGCTTCAGTGCGCCGCGCGAACTCCGCGTCGTCCAGACGTCCCTGCGCGTACCCCTCGGACAGGAGGTCCCGATATGCGTCCCGCTGCCCGAAGGACGGGCGCTCCGTAGAACGCGGTATCGACATGGTCCCATTGTCGCCCACAGCTCCAGTCGTTCGTCATGGTGGTCGTGCGTGCCGGAATCATGCCCCTTCTCGGGTCGAGGCCGTCTATATACTCAGGAACGGCAGGTGCGCATACACAGGAGAATTGTCATAACCATGACGGAGTTCAACGACACGGCCCCCACATTGTCGAACGGTGATGTCGCGATCCTGCACACGCTGCAGCTGCAGAAGAAGCTGGATTCAGGTCGGCAGCTCTCCCCCGATGAGCTCCAGCTGGTTCCCCGCCACATGCTGCGACCGATCCGGCCCTCCATCGACTCGGATTCGGAGCACATGGTGGCGTCCGGTCCGTGCCGGATGATCATCTGGGATGCTCCCGGCGACGGATCGTACAACGCCACCGGGGTCCCGATGCTCTTCACCGGCACGGCGAACAGCACCGGAATCGCCTACGGCGTGGGGGCAGCGGCGGGAAGCCTGGCTGTGAACCTCATGGGCGCGCGCAAGGCGAGGCAGAACTCCCAGCAGCGCTGGATGGACCTCGTTCCACAGGGTGCGGTCACTGTGAGCACCCACGGGTTCTACGTGGAGTCACAGGACCACGGACTGCTGACGTGGGGCTGGGGAGCCTTCGACTCCGTCGAGTGGATCGCACCGTCCGCAGTCGAGATGCTCATGCAGACGGAGGAGGGCACGGCACGGGTACGGTTCCTGTCCGATTGGGCAGAGCTCGTCTTCATCTCGTGGGTGGAGGTCTGCCACAAGCAGCACCCCGGGAAGTACACCTGGTTCTCCCCGGACTGGATCGAGCGGGTCCGCACCATCACCGGCATCGACCCGTTCACCGATCGACCCGTCGACGAGATCATGGACTGATTCGGTGGGACGCCCCCTGGTGGTCGTCCGCGAGCCACGGTCCTGAGCCGAGGATCCGGTCTCGCACCGTCTGACCTGCTTCTCCCTCGGTGAGCAGCCCGCGCCGGCGCAGCTCCGGCGTGACGTAGCGGCCGAACCGCTCGAGGTCCGCCGGACGCACTGCTGCGGACACGTTGAAGCCGTCGACATCGGTCTCCTGCATCCAGCGCTCCAGTTCATCGACGACGGTGGCGGGCGACCCGACGATGACCGGTCCGCGGCCACCGATCGCGACGAACTCAGCGAGGTCCCGCACTGTCCAGGTCTTCCCGTCGGACAGGGTGGTGAACGAGGCGAGCGCGGACTGGTTCGCATCCGTCGCGACGTACTCCAGCGGCGCGTCCGGTTCCGCGCCGGCGAGGTCCACCCCCGTCCACCCGCCGAACAGGGCGAGCGCGGACTCCGTGTCGACGTGCTCGCGGTACTCGTCGAACCGCTGCTGCGCCTCCTCATCGGTATCCGCGACGACGATCGTGGCGAGCGTGAAGATCTTCACCGCGTCCCGCGGGCGTCCGCGCTCCTCGAGGCCGTCGCGGATCCCGTCGACCCAGCGCCGCACCAGCTTCGTGGTGCCGCCGGACAGGAAGATCGCCTCCGCGTGGTCGAGCGCGAACTGCTGTCCCCTGCTCGATGACCCCGCTTGGAAGAGCAGCGGCGTCCGCTGGGGTCCCGGCGCGGTGAGCGCCTGCCCGGGCACGGAGAAGAACGTGCCGGAATGCTCGATGTCGTGCACCTTCGCCGGGTCGACGAAGACGTTCGCCTCCGCATCGGCGCGGACAGCGCCCGGCTCGATCGAGCCCTCGAACAGTTTGTACATGACCTCCATGTACTCATCCGCCCGGTCGTATCGCTCGTCGTGCGGTATCTGACCCTGCATCCCCAGGTTCCGCGCGGCGGAGTCCTGGTAACTCGTCACGATGTTCCACGCGACGCGACCGTCCGTGAAGTGGTCGAGGGTGCTCAGTGTCCGCGCGAGCAGGTACGGCTGCTCATACGTGACGGAGGCTGTGACTCCGAAGCCCAGGGTCTGGGTGACCGCCGCCATCGCGGGGATCGCGACGAGCGGGTCGAGCAGGGGGAACTGCACCCCGCCCCGATACGTCGCATCGGCGCCCCCGCCGTAGACGTCGTAGACACCGGGGATGTCCGCGAGGAAGAGCGAGGCGAAGCCCGCCTCCTCGAGCGTGCGGGCCACGTCGGTCCAGTAGGACAGGCGGGTGAAGTCCGCGACCCCGGATTCGGGGTGCCGCCACAGGCCCGGCGACTGGTGCACCGGCACCATCATGTCGAAGGCGTTGAGCTGGATCGGCTTCTGAGTCATCAGTGGGAAGTCTCCTGAATCGGTCGGTGCGTGTCAGCGGGGGCTGTCCTCCGGGCCAGGGCCTCGGCGCGGGCGGGGTCATGTGCGGCGAGCGCGGCGACGCCGGACAGCACGCAGAGCAGCGTGAGGTACGCGCAGATCAGCCACGGCGTGCTTCCGCCGGCGACGAACAGCAGCGCCGCGACCATCGGCATGATCCCGCCGCCGATCACGGTGCCCAGCTGGTACCCCATGTTCACGCCTGAGTAGCGGACCTCGATCGGGAACTGCTCGGCGAACCACGCGGCCTGCGGTCCGTAGACGGCGTCGTGCGCGAGGTTCATCCCCAGCACCACGATGATCGGCAGGAGGATCAGCGGTCCGTTCTCCAGGAACGCGAAGAAGATCCAGCCGAACACGCCGATGCCGATGATGCCGCCCAGCGTCACCGCCTTGCGGCCCACCCGGTCGGACACCCAGCCCCAGAATGGGCCCGTGACCAGTCCGATCGCAGAGGCGATCATGACCGCGGTGATGCCGGAGGTGGAATCGCCCCGCCGGTCGGCCAGGTACGTGAGCATGTACACGGTGATGAGGTAGTACACGCTGTTCTGCGCCAGGCGCAGGCCGATCGTCACCAGGAGCACGCGGGGGTGGCGGGTGACGACCTCCCACAGCGGCTGCTTGGAGATGTTGCCTGACTTCTTGTGCTCGAGGAATTCCGGCGCGTCGGACACTCCCAGGCGGATCCACAGGCCGAGCACTACGAGCAGCGACGAGGCCAGGAAAGGGATGCGCCAGCCGAACTGCGCGAACTGCTCGTCGGTCAGGAAGGTCTGGACAAGGAAGAACGCGCTGGTCGCCAGCAGCATGCCGGCTGCGGAGCCGATCTGAGTGAAGGATCCGAAGAGGCCGCGGCTTCCCACAGGTGCGTGCTCGACGGACAGCAGTGCGGAACCACCCCACTCGGCGCCCGCGGACAGGCCCTGGACGATGCGCAGGATGACCAGGCCGAAGGCTGCCCACCAGCCGATCGTCTCGAACGTGGGCATCAGGCCGATGAGGGTCGACGCGATGCCCATCGCCAGCAGCGAGGCGACGAGCAGAGCCTTCCGCCCGATCCGGTCGCCCAGGTGGCCGGCGATGATGCCGCCGAACGGGCGGGCGAAGAAGCCCACCGCGAGCGAGGCGAAGGACGCGAGCGTGCTGCCCAGCTCCGTTCCCGTCGGGAAGAACTGCACGTTGAAGACGAGGGCGGCCGCGGTGCCGTAGAGGTAGAAGTCGTACCACTCGATCGTCGTGCCGGCGAAGGCGGACGCGAGCACGCGCTTCTTGCCGGCGAACGGTCCCTGCGGGGAGGAGGGAGCCGCCGCCGAGGTCGCCGTCACCGCCGACGTCATGCGCTCGGCCCCGCCGTGGTCGCCGTGGTCGCCGTGGTCGCCCTCGCGGCCCCGGACGTCGCGGCTGAGGCGGACGTCGCCGGCTTCGCGTCACCGATCGCGTTGAGCCCCACTGGGAGGGTTCCGTTGATCCAGTAGTCGCCGATCGCACGGGCGCGGAAGGCGATCGGATTATGGGTGGCGACGGTCTGCGCGTTGCGCCAGTGGCGGTCGAGCGCCTTCGACGTGGACGTAGCGGAGGCGCCTACGGTGAGGAAGAGGTCCTGTGCGGCAGCCAGGGCGAGTTCGGGGACGGTGATCTGCGCGTGCTCGACGGCGATCTCAGATGTGTGGACGGCCTCGGGCACGGGGCCTGTGAAGTCCGCGCGGTCCGCACCGGAGGCGGTCGCGGCCTCGATCCCCTCGTCGAGGATGCGGGCGGTCTGCAGGACCGTCGCCTCGGCGGCGTACGCTTTCGCCGCGATGCGGCCGGTGGCCTCCTGGATGAGCGGGTCCTCACGGAAGGGCAGGCCCAGTCCGGTGTTGAAGGTGCGCTTGCGGGAGCTGATCGTCGCGGCCGCGTCGCGGCGGGCGGCCCGGGCGATGCCGGCCAGGACGGCGAGCAGCACGTGCTGGAAGAACGCCGCCTCGTGGATCGCCTCGACGGTTCCTGTGACGCGATCGAGGACGGAGGTGTCCTCGACGGCGACCTGGTCGAACGTGGTCGTGCCGGTGCCGGTGAGCTTCTGACCGAAGCCGTCCCAGTCGTCCTCGACGGTCACACCCGGCGCATCGGTCGCGACGACGGCGAAGCACCGCCCGTCCTCGCCGTCGCGGGCAGCGGAGATCCGGGTGAAGTCGCTGAAGATCGTGGCAGTCGAGTAGAACTTCTGACCGCTGATGGTCCACGCACCGGGTCCCCCGGACAGGACGGTGTTGAGGGTGCCGATGCTGTTGCCGCCCTTCTCCGTCGAGGCGTTGCCCACCGTGCGGCCTGCGAGGACGCGCGGGTACCAGGCGTCCTGGATCTCACGCGGCTGGAAGCGCAGCGACTCGAGGAAGCCGTAGTGGGAGCGGTAGATGTGCGCAATGTTGGAGTCGGCCTCAGCGAGGTCGATGAGCAGACGGGTGAAGGTCTCGATGGTCACTCCGGGGCCACCGTGCTCGACGGGGACGCGGAGCGTGCCGAATCCGGCCTCGTCGAGGGCCTTCACCTCGTCGAACGGGAGACGGCGGTCGAGTTCGCGGTCGAGCGCACAGTCGGCGATGCGGGCGAAGAGAGGCCGGTAGTGCTCCGTGAGGGAGGCGTAGTCGGCAGGGAGCGTGCTCGGCGGCGTGGGTGCTGTGGTGGTCGACATCCGTGGTGGGCCTCCTGTGCGGCGGGCCGTGCTCCGTCGCCTCGTGTGATCGTCGGGCGCGGTGATCAGGTGATCGTGTGCGCTGTCGGAAGCGAACGTAGTTCTGCGCACCGCGCCACTGTGTCGCGCACGTCACACGGCTTCACGGGGTGTCACACGAGGACGCAGAGGGACGGACCGGAGCTGCTCAGCTCGACAGTGCGACCGTCTCCCCGACCGCGGCCGAGGTCGTCGCCCAGTCTGCCAGTCGGTTCGCCACCTGCTGCCTGCCGACGGACATGGAGACGGTGCGCATGTGAGGGTCGGAGTAGAGGGGTCCTCGATCCTCGTCGAGGAGATTCACAGGACGGGCGATGGTCCAGTCGAGCGCAGAGGCACGCACGATCTCCTCCTGCAGCTCGTGATCGCGGAACTGCGGACGCAGGAGCCCGCCGATGATGAGCGTCATCTGCAGGGACAGACCTGCAGAGGAGTCCCCCACGCCGTAGCTGGACAGGACCACCAGTCGACGGACTCCCTGCTCCTCCATCGCGCGGATGACATGGCGGGTCCCTGCAGAACGCACCTGAGACGAGGTCCGGCGAGCCCCGCGCAGGCGCACGGACAGCGGGTTCTCGCTGATCCCCAGCGCGACGACGACGGCATCGACTCCTGTGAGCGCGCGGGAGACGGCACGGGGGTCGAGGACGTCGGTGGGGCGATGTGCGACGGAGGCTTCCGTCGGCGCGGTGCGGGAGACCGCGACCACATCGTCTCCCGTATGCGTGAGAGCGCTGATGACTGCGGATCCTGTGCGACCGGTTGCTCCGACGACGGCGATGAGCGGCATGACTGATTCCTTCCGAGGGGACGAAGAGCCCGTGCGGCGCCTCCGTACACCTCCATCGTCCGTCGGATCGTGTACCCGATCTATGCCAGAATCAACCGTATCCATGACTGTTCGTCCGGCTCGTGGAGGAGCGGACGGCACGCGCGACAGAGGGAGGCCCATGGAAGCGAACGATGACGCGCGGTCGCTGACCGGCCTGCTGCGGTCGACGGGGATCTTCCACTGCGACACACGGTTGGGTGAGGACACCGCCCTGCGACTGCCCGCAATGCCGCGCACGGTGATGCTCCACCTCGTCCTCCACGGGCGATGCACAGTGGCGACGGCCGAGCACGCTGTGACGCTGGAGGTCGGCGATCTCGCGCTCCTGCCTCACGGCCGTGGACACACCCTGTCGACCCGGGTCGTCGATGCCGAGGCCCGGGGGACGGACCGCGGGGCGAACGCGAGTCGAAGTGGGGTCGGCTCCGCAGACACCGGGGCGATACCTCTCGAGGACACCGTCCGGCCGCTCCTGGGCGGTATCGTCGAGCGGCTCGCGCTGGGCGACGGGCCCGTCGTGGCTCACGCAGTCTGCTCCGCTCTCACGGTGCAGCATCCTGCGGCTCCGCCCCTGCCGGCGACACTCGACGACCTCCTCGTCGTGCGGGCCGATACGCGCAGCGCGGGCCTGAGGACGCTCGTGAGCCTCATCGACGACGAGGTCTCCTCGGGGCGGCCCGGATGGGTGGAGGTCGCG
Organism: Brevibacterium sp. Mu109; assembly: GCF_900169375.1. Taxonomy (NCBI): domain Bacteria; kingdom Bacillati; phylum Actinomycetota; class Actinomycetes; order Micrococcales; family Brevibacteriaceae; genus Brevibacterium; species Brevibacterium sp. Mu109. The sequence continues at coordinate 106,123 of NZ_FXZF01000012.1, read as the reverse complement.
TCGAGACTGATCGACGTCGTTGCGATGCAGGCGGTGCGGAGCGCACTGGAGTCGAACGAAAGCGGGCCCGGGATCTGGACTGCGGTGACGGACCCTGCGCTCGCTCGGGTGATGCGGGCGGTGACCGAGCACCCCGGCGAGGACTGGAGTGTCGGCCGCATGGCCGCCGCGGCGGGCGTGTCGCGGTCGGCGTTCTCCCAGCGGTTCCGGGAACGCGCAGGAGAGGCGCCGATGACGTGGGTGACCCGCTACCGGATGAGCGTCGCCCGCGGACTGCTCGCCGACGGTGTCCCGGTGCGGATCGTGGCCCGCGACACCGGGTACGACTCCGAGGTCGCATTCCGCCGCGCGTTCGCACGTGAGACGGGCATACCGCCGGGAGCGGTGAGGCGCGGCACCGTTGAGAGAGCGTGAACTCCGGCGCTGCACGACGTGCGAGCTGTTCAGAGCTTCGACTGCGTGGGCCGCATGACCTGGAACGCCATCTCGCGGAACGCGGCGACAGCGACGGAGTCGTCACCCTCCCGCGTCGCCAGGAACACGCGCCGCTCGAGGTCCTGCTCCAGCCTCTTCGTCACCAGCGAGTAGCCAGCAGGGACGGCCATGACGGGCATGAGCGTGATCGCGATGCCGGAGCTCGCCATGGCTGCCGCGATGAAGTACTCGCCGACTTCTGCGACATGGACGGGGGCGACGCCCATGTTCGCGAACAGTCCGTCGAGGACCTGACGGTCGTCATCCTCGACTCGACCGACGATCAGCGCCTGCCCGTCCAGGCGCGTCAGATCGACGGGCTCCGTCCAGAGTGCCGCCGCATGATTCGGCGCCGTCACCAGCCGGAGGAGATCGGCATGGAGGAACTCAGCGATGAGTCCCGGCTGTTCGATGCCGCCCGGGATCTCCGGATGCTCGTGGACCAGGGCCACGTCCGCCTCGTGTCGACGCAGCAGCTGCAGCGCTTCATCGCGCGGCACCTGGACGAACTCCAGACCCAGGCCCGGAAACCGTTCGCGCAGCGGGGCGAGGATCTTCGGCAGCAGGCTCGCAGACGCCGATTGGAAGGTGGCGATCCGCAGCCGGGCGGTCTCCATCCCCGCCAGCCTCCTCGCGCTGTTCTCCGCCTGCGCAAGACGCAGCACCACATCCCGACCAGCCTCCACCAGCACGTCCCCCGACGGCGTCAGTGTGACTCCACGGGAATGCCGCGACACCAGATCCATCCCCGTCTCGCGCTCGAGCTTGGAGATCTGCTGGGACACTGCGGCGGCCGTGTACCTCAGGGACCGAGCAGCGGCCGAGATGCTGCCCTCATCGCGGAGCGCCATGAGCATCCGTAAACGCGGAAGATCCAGCACGTAACTTTTCCTTACAGCAGGGGCCAGCGATCGTTGCTTGCAGCCATCCTATGACGCAGATCACACTGAGGGGCATCGAGCACCACGTTCCGATCCGCCAGGGAGGCCGCCGTGTCCGCTTCAACCGAACTGCGGGAGGAGACCGGCCGGAGACGATTCGCTGTTCCGCACGTCTACGTCATCATCTCCGGCCTCATCCTCATCGCAGCTGCGGCGACGTACCTCGTGCCCGCCGGCTCCTTCGACCGGGAGACGGACGAGGCGGGCCAGGAGATCGTCGTCGACGGCACCTACCAAGCGGTCGAATCGACGCCTGCCGGAGTGATGGACATCCTCACCTCCGTCCACGCCGGGATGGTCGAGGCGGCTCCCATCATCTTCTTCGTGTTCATCGTCGGCGGAGCATTCGGCGTCTTCAGGGCCACTGGCACTGCCGATGCGGCAGTGTCCCGGATCGCGGCGAAGGCGAACGGCCGGGAGATCGTCGTCGTCCCCGCCCTCATGATCTTCTTCGCGATCGGCGGAGCGGTCTTCGGACTGGCGGAAGAGACGATCCCGTACATCATGATCATTGCGCCGCTCGCGATCATGCTGGGCTACGACTCACTGGTCGGGGCCGCGATCGTCCTGGTCGGGGCGGGCTCCGGGTTCGCCGCGGCCTTCATGAACCCGTTCACCATCGGCGTCGCACAGGGCATCGCCGGAATCCCGATCTTCTCCGGCTTCGGCACCCGTCTGGCCTTCTGGGCGATCTTCGTCTCCGTGAGCATCATCTATGTCACCTGGTATGCCGTTCGTGTGCGGCGGAACCCGAAGCTCAGCATCATGTACGAGACCGACCGCACGCGCGACGACATCCATCCCGCGGAATCCGCACCCCTGGGCCCGCGGCACATCGCCAACATCGTCGTCCTGCTGCTGACCGTCTGCGTCCTCGCGGGCGGTGTCATGGCCTTCGGCTGGTACATCCCGGAGATCTCAGGCCTGTTCCTCGCCATGGGAGTGATCATGGCGATCATCGGAGGACTCGGATTCAGCCGGACGGCGGAGGCCTTCGTCGAAGGATTCCTCGCGATGACGATGGGCGCACTCGTGATCGGACTGGCCTATGCCGTCCTGACCGTCCTCAAGGACGGCAACATCATGGACACCCTGATCTTCGGCATGGCCGGTTCCGTGAGCCAGCTGCCCACGGAGTTCGCGGCGATGGGCATGTACGCGGTCCAGAGCCTCACGAACTTCGTCGTCCCGTCCGGCAGCGGGCAGGCGGCGCTGACGATGCCGATCATGGCCCCACTGTCCGACCTGGTGGGGGTCAGCCGTCAGACTGCCGTCCTCGCGTTCCAATTCGGTGACGGCATCTCCAACATCCTCGCCCCGACCTCGGGCTACTTCATGGCGGCGCTGGCCGCAGCGGGCGTCTCGTGGACGAAATGGGTCCGCTGGATCTGGCCTCTGATCCTCATCCAGTACGCGATGGGCGCAGCCTTCGTACTCGTCGCCCATCTCTTCATCTGGCCGGCGAACGGATGACGGCGCCATGACCCAGGATACAGAATCATCGAGCCTCCTCCTATCGGCCGCAGACTTCCGGGAAGCTGCGCCGCACCTCGAGAAGCAGGCGATCGCACACCGTCGACACCTGCATCGTCATCCGGAATTGTCCGGAGAAGAGCACGAGACGACGCGATACATCGCCGATCGCCTGAGCCGCCTGGGGATCCGGCTGCTCGACATCGACGGACCGGGGGTCGTCGCCCAGATCGATCGGGTGCCTGTCGGAGGCCCCGTGGTCGCACTGCGCGCAGATATCGATGCCCTGCCCGTGCCCGAGGATGACTCGAAGCCCACCGTCTCCGAACGACCGGGGGTCTCCCACGCGTGCGGGCACGACGGGCACGCGGCGATCCTGCTGACCGTGGCCGAATGGGTCTCCTCGCATACAGACCGGCTGCGCACCTCCGTGCGCTTCATCTTCCAGTCATCGGAGGAGCAGATCCCCAGCGGCGCTGAGCGCCTGGTCCGCCTGGGCGCCCTGGACGAGGTCGACCACATCTTCGGCCTGCACGTGTGGCACGAGGTGGCGAAGGGAGAAGTCGGCGTGGTGGAGGGGCCGATGATGGCCTCGACCGACGACTTCGACATCACCCTCACCGGACCGGGCGGTCACGGCGCCATGCCGCAGGATTCGATCGACCTGATCGTCACGGCGGCGCGACTGGTCACCGACCTGCAGACGATCGTCGCGCGGAAGCAGGATCCCCTGCAGCCTCTGGTGATCACCACCGGGCACCTCGAGGCCCCCGGCAACCACAACGTCCTTCCGTCACGAGCACTCCTGCAGGGCACTGTCCGCGCACTGGATCCGGACACCCGCGATCATGCGCAGCGCTGGATCACTGAGGCCGCAGACACAGCGGCCGCGCAGTCCGGCGCAGGGATCGACCTGTTCTACCAGAGGGGAACTCCTCCGGTGATCAATGATCCGGCTGCCGCCGCCTTCGTCCGGGCTGCCGCCGAACGCCATTGCCATGATGCTGTCGTCACGTCCATCCGACCCGTCATGGGCGGGGAGGATTTCAGCTTCTACCTCGAGCAGAGGCCGGGAGCGTTCGTCTTCGTCGGAATGGGAGGGCCTGTGAGCAGACACGCGCACCACACACCGCGGTTCGACATCGATGAGGATGTCCTGATGACAGGTGTGGAGCTGATGGTTGGAATCATCGATGAGTACGGTCGGGAGCACGGATGACGATCGTGCGGGCTGAGGCCATTGCGGTGAGGCTGCCCCTGCACCAGCCCTTCATCGTCTCCTACGGACGGTTCGACGATATGCCGTCGATCCTGCTGCGGATCGTCACGGACGACGGCGTCGAAGGCTGGGGCGAAGCGGTGCCGGACCCCCACGTGACAGGCGAGAGCTTCGAAGGGGCGTTCGCGTCCCTGTGCCATGTCCTGCTGCCGTGCATGAAAGGGCTCACGGTCTTCGACAGTGAGATCCTGCACCGGCGGATGGACAGCGCTCTGCTGGGAAACCCGTCCATCAAGGCCGCTGTCGACATCGCGTTCCATGATGCGATGTCGAGGACGCTGGGCGAACCGCTGTTCCACCTGCTGGGCGGACGAGCCCATGGATCTCTGATCCAGCCGTACGTCATCAGCATCAAGTCTCCGGATGATGCTGCCGTCGAGGCAGTGGCCGCAGTCGAGGAGGGCTTCGCGGAGATCAAACTGAAGGTCGGCGGCGACGACGGCCGCGACATCGAACGCATCCGGTCGCTGCACGACGCCGTGGGCGGTCGCGCGGCACTGCGGGTCGACGCCAATCAAGGATGGGATCGCAGCACTGCACTGCGCATCATCCGGGAAACCGCCGATTGCCGGGTCGACTGGTACGAGCAGCCGCTCCCGGCCCACGATGTGGAGGGGATGGCGGCTCTGCGTCACGCAACCGGCGCGAGACTGATGATCGATGAAGGAGTGCACTCGTCGTCGGACCTCGTCCGCGCGATCCGTCTGGATGCGGCTGACATGGTGAACATCAAACTCATGAAAGCCGGCGGAATCAGACCGTCCATCGGTCTCGTCTCTGTCGCCGAAGCCGCCGACATGCCCTGTCAGATCGGCTCCATGGTCGAATCCGCGGTGGGCACTGCGGCAGGCCTGCACGTCGCGCTGGCACGGTCGAATATCGTGTCCAACGAACTGGTGGGGCCGGAGATGATCGCCCAGGACGTGGCAGACCTCCGCGTCCCGTCCGGGCAGGTGACCTTTCCCGACGGGCCCGGCCTGGGGATCGAGGTGGACCTCGACACGGTCAGGTCTCTCACCGTGGACCGGCACGCGTGGAGTGCCTCAGCGCAGGAGTGAGCGGCAGGCATCGACATGCAAGCGCTGTGCGCTCCGATCAGAACGCGCCGAAGGTCATCCCCAGGCCTGCGATGAGTGCGACTCCGATGATCGGCGTGCCAATGGTGATGACGCCGATGTCCTTGTACGACTCGCGATGCGTGAGCCCGGTGACCAGCAGCAGCGTGATGACCGCGCCGTTGTGCGGCAGCGAGTCGAAGCTCGTCGACGCGGTGGCGACTGCGCGGTGGATGATCGCGGGATCGATGCCCTGCGCCGCAGCCATCTGGGCGAACTGGTCCCCGAAGGCCTCGAGCGTGATGGCGAGGCCGCCGGACGCGGACCCCGTCACACCGGAGATCACGGCCGTCGTCGCACTCGAGGTGAGCACGGCGTTCCCGCCCATGCCGAACAGCCCGTCGCGGATGACCGTGAATGCGGCCAGTGAGGTGATCACGGCACCGTAACCGACCTCGGTCGCGGTGTTGAAGACCGGCAGGACGGAGTTCTTCGCTCCCTCGGACAGCTCGTCGACCATGGCGCGCGCCCGCCGGGGCCGCAGGACGAACACGGACAGGATGGCGACGAGCATCGCCGCCGTCACCGACCAGACACCGATGACGTCTGCGACCGTCACATTGCCGAACAGGTCCTCGGCGAGGTAGTCGGTGTTCCACGACGGGATGATGAGGAACGTGAAGAGTGCGTTCGCGCCGATCACCACGATCAGCGGGAACAGACCGGCGAGGAACTCGAGCAGAGTCGTCCGCTTCGCCTCGACCGCGGTCGCCACACCGGCGGTGCCGGGTGCTGCGGGGACCGCACTGTCGTCGGCGGAACCGTCGTCGCCGGCCCCGCCCTCCGCGTGCGGCGCCGCCCCTCGCCGCTCCATCACGGTGAGGTCGTTGAAGCTCTCTCCGGCCGCACGGATCTTCTTCTCCCTCCACCGCAGGTAGAGGATGCTCAGGCCGAACATCACCAGACCGGTGATGAGGCCGAGGAAGGGCGCGGAGAAGGTGGTCGTGCCGAAGTAGCTGGTGGGCAGCGTGTTGTGGATCTGCGGCGAGCCCGGCAGCGTGCCGAGAGCGAACGTGAGGAAGCCTGCCGCGATCGCTGCGGGGACCAGGCGCTTGGGGATGTCAGCCTGCTGGAAGAGGGACCGGGCGATCGGGAAGACGGTGAAGACGACGACCCACGCGTTGATCCCCCCGTAGGTGAAGAGCGCACTGAGGAGTGCGGTGATGAAGATGGCGTGGCGAGCTCCGACGACGCGCGAGATCCAGCTGGCGATGCTCTCTGCGAACCCGCTGACGGTCATCAGCTTCCCGAAGATCGCCCCGGTGAGGAACATCGGGAAGTAGCTGATGATGAAGCCGCCCAGTGCGGGCATGAAGATCTGGGTGTACCCGGCCAGGAGCGGCACGCCGGCGAAGAGCATCGCCACGGCTGCGGCGATGGGGGCGACTGCGATCACCGAGTGGCCCCGATAGGCCAGTCCGATCAGCAGCGCCAATGACACGAAGATGCCTATGAGTCCCCACGACATGTACGTACCTCTCCCCGGTCGGCCGGCGCCTCAGCGCGGAGCCGGACCACTCGGCGTTCTTCAGTTTTCAGTCGGACGTCCGACTAATCCGAGGAGCAATGCTACTGCCGGCTGTGGTGGGCACCACGTCGGGTCCGCGATGTGTACCTGCACCTGTGAAGTGCGGCATACGGACGCGCATGCAGCGCGCACGTCGAAGCGTGCACAATCGAAGCGTTGTACGACATCCACGAAGAGGAGGAAGTTATGAGCAACGATCAGGACGGCATGGGCGGCGCCGACCCTCAGGACCAGCTGAATGACCTGCGGATGTCCGAGAAGGCCCTGCCGCTGCTGAACCACGTGAAGCAGTTCATCAAGGAGACCGTCGACCCGATGCATGAGGAGTGGCTCACGCTCGGCGAGGGCCACGAGGACCGGTGGACCTACGCGCCCGGACAGCTCGAGATTCTGCAGACGGCCAAGGACAAGGCGAAGGAGGAGGGTCTGTGGAACTTCTTCCTGCCCGATTCGGAGACCGGTGAGGGCCTGTCGAATCTCGACTACGCCTTCATCGCGATCGAGCTCGGCAAGAGCCCCCTGGCTTCGCAGGTGATGAACTGCTCCGCACCGGACACCGGCAACATGGAGGTCCTCGAGCGGGTCGGCACGCCTGAGCAGAAGGAGAAGTGGCTGCAGCCGCTGCTCGACGGCGAGATCCGCTCGGCGTATGCGATGACCGAGCCGGACGTCGCCACGTCCGATGCCAAGAACGTGAGCACGTCGGCAGTGCTGGAGAACGGCGAGTGGGTGATCAACGGCGAGAAGCACTACATCTCCGGTGCCGGGGATCCTCGCTGCAAGATCATGATCATGATGGTCAAGACCAACGATGACGGCGAGCGGGGTCGCAACCACTCGCAGATCCTCGTTCCGATGGACACCCCCGGAGTGGAGGTCGTCGGCCCGATGCACGTCTTCGGCGATGACCACGCCCCTGCGGGCCACATGCACATCCGCCTCACCGACGTGCGCGTCCCGGAGTCGAACATCCTCCTGGGTGAAGGTCGCGGATTCGAGATCTCGCAGCTGCGTCTGGGCCCGGGTCGCATCCACCACTGCATGCGCACCATCGGCAAGGCAGAGGTCGCCCTGGACTACATGGTCAAGCGCGGCAACTCACGCACGGCGTTCGGACAGCCGCTGTCCAAGCTGGGCGGCAACCTCGAGAAGATCTCCCGGGCGCGGATCGAGATCGAGTCGATGCGCCTGCTGGTGCTCAAGGCGGCCAAGGCCATGGACGTGCTGGGCAACAAGGAGGCCCGCATCTGGGTGTCGATGGCGAAGGCCGCGGTCCCGGAGAAGGCCTGCAAGATCATCGACCAGGCCATCCAGATCCACGGTGCGTACGGGATGTCGCAGTTCACGCCGCTTCCCGACCTGTACGCGGACGTGCGGCACCTGCGCTTCGCCGACGGACCGGATGAGGTCCACCACATGGTGGTCGGCCGCCACGAGCTGGCGCAGCACTGATCAGAGCACTCTCCACGCGCTGAGCACTGACAGCGCGCGGGTGACGGATCTGTTCCGGTCACCCGCGCGCTCTCGTCATGCGCACTCATGGCATGGGCGCGCTCAGCAGTGGGCGGTCGACTGCCCTCAGTCGCCGGTGATCTCCAGGGGCAGTGAATCATCGGCGGCCCATTCGGTCATCGACCCGTCGTACACCGCCACGTCATCGCGGCCCAGCTGGGCCAGGTGGAACGCGACGTAGGTCGCGGCGATCCCTCCGCCGCAGTAGGTGACGACGCTCCGATCCTCATCGAGTGCTCCGGTCGGAGTGAGCCGCTGTCGCACCGCATCCATCGACCCTGCACGATCATCGACCTTCAGGTCGCGACAGAAGACGTTGGCCGATCCGGGGATGTGGCCCCGTCGGGCGTAGACCTGCTTCGCACCGTCGAAGATGTCCGGGTCCAACGCATTGATGAGCTGCACATCGTCAGTCTCGAGTGCTGTGAGCACCGCCGCCTGATCCGCGAGCAGCTCGGGCCGACGCCGTGCGGTGAACGTGGCCGCAGGCGTCGTCTCCACACCTGCGGCGACGGGCAGATCCGCCTCCTGCCACGCGGCGAACCCGCCATCGAGGACCGACACCTCGTCGAAGCCCTCCAGACGCAGGTTCCACCACAGCCGGGTCGCCCACATGTCCTCCCCCTGGTCGTAGACGACGACGTGGGTTCCCTCGCCGATGCCCAGAGCCCCGGCCCTCCGCGCGAAGGCCTCGCTCGGCAGCACCGTGAAGTACCTCCCGGACTCCTGATCGGCGAACTCGAGGAGCAGATCGGCGAACACCGCCCCCGGGATGTGCGCCTGCTCGTAGGTGCTCCGCCCGCTTTCGGCGACGCGCGCTCCGTCACCCGCCGGCCGGTTCAGGAAGGTCGTCGCATCGACGATCAGGAGGTTCGGATCTGCTGCGTGTTCGGCGAGCCAGTCGGTGTCGACGAGGGCCGGGATGCTGGACATGTCTCTCCTGGAGTCGCGGTCGATACGGTCCGTGGTCGTGGTTCTGGTCAGTGGCGAGTCGAGCGCGAGTGCTCTGACCCGCCCTAGCGCGGCATGTCGACGAAGCGCGACTTCGCGCCCTGGAACGCGACCGGGATGTCACCCGTCGGGCCGTTCCTGTGCTTCGCGACGATGATGTCGGCCTCACCCGCACGCGGGTGCTCCTTGTCGTACATGTCCTCGCGGTGGATGAGCAGCACCATGTCCGCGTCCTGCTCGATCGAGCCGGACTCACGCAGGTCGGAGATCATCGGCCGCTTGTCCGTCCGCTGCTCCGACGAACGGTTCAGCTGCGACAGCGCGATGACCGGCACCTGGATCTCCTTCGCCAGCAGCTTGAGCGAACGGGAGAACTCCGAGACCTCCTGCTGACGCGATTCCACGCGCTTGCCCGACGACATGAGCTGCAGGTAGTCGATGACCACCATGCCCAGGTTGTGCTGCTGCTTGAGGCGGCGGCACTTCGCGCGGATCTCCGGCAGCGCCATATTCGGCGAATCGTCGAGGAACAGCGGCGACTCGTGGATCCGCCCCATCGTCGTCGCGACCGACGTCCAATCGCTCGAATCCAGTTCCCCGCGCCGCAGGTTCTGCAGTGGGATCGCCGTCTCCGCGCTCAGCAGTCGGAGCCCCAGCTCATCGGCTGACATCTCGAGGGAGAAGAACACGGTGGCCCGCGAGTTCTGGATCGCCGCCGACCGGACGAAGTCCAGTGCCAGCGTCGACTTGCCCACACCGGGACGCGCCGCGATGACGATCATCTGCCCCTCGTGCAGACCATTCGTCAGCTGGTCGAACTCCTCGAAGCCCGTCGGCACGCCCGCGGGACCGTCCACGTTGTCACTGAGCTTCTCGATGTTGTCGACGACACGGTCGATGACCACGCCCAGCTGCTGGTAGTCCTCCGTCGTCCGGCGCTCGGTGACCTGGTAGATCTCCGCCTGTGCGCTGTTGACGAGCTCTTCCGCGTCGCCCTCCGCGTCGAAGCCCATCTGCACGATCCTCGTGCCCGCCTCGACCAGCTTCCGCAGCAGCGCGGCCTCGCTGACGATCCGCGCGTAGTAGCCCGCATTGGCGGCGGTCGGCACGGAGGCGATGAGCGTGTGGAGGTAGGCCGCTCCGCCGATCCGCGCCAAGTCACCCGACTTCGTGAGTGAGGCCGCCACCGTCACGGCGTCCGCGGGCTCGCCCTTCGCATAGAGGTCGAGGATCGTCTCGTGGATCGTCTCGTGCGCCGGCTTGTAGAAGTCTTCGGGGCGCAGCACCTCGATGACGTCCGCGATCGCGTCCTTCGACAGCAGCATGCCGCCCAGGACGCTCTGCTCCGCCTCGACATCCTGCGGAGGCGTCCGCATACCCGCGTCCGACCGCTGCCACTCACCCGATTCGCTCACGCACACGCCTTTCCACACACACCCGACGGCACCGCCGCCACGAACCACCGCTCAGCCCCGCGCGCACCGCGCAGAACCGTCCGAGGACACCCGCCCAGCACGGAGTGCGGGGCACTCCAGGCTATCGCGTCGTCAGCCTCAGACCGCACCAGTGCGGGCGACCTGACTCCACCAGTATGAGTGCCGGCACGGACACGGGACGGGCGACCGAACCTGGCCGAGGCCTCGGGAACGGAGTCGTCCGCCGCCGAGGCCCCGGTCACCTGCCGCTTCCCGCGTCCGCCCCGCTCGCCCGCCGGTTCGCTCACGAGAGCGTTCTCACTCCCAGGTCGCGGTGTCCGGGTCGATGCCCTGGGCCCGTGCGTTCTCATCCACGATCGCGGTGAGCCACGCGGCGAGCCCGTCGGCCCGCTTGTCGTAGTGCTCCTGGAACCGGGGATCCTGCACGTACATGCGGGCGATGCACACCTGCTTCTGGTGGGTGACGGTGAACCACTGGCCGATCGAGGCGCGGTGGCGCTCCGCGAGCGCGTTCGCCTCCTCCGTTCCAGGACGGACTCCCGCGGTCATCGCGGCGGCGAGGTCTGCCTCGAACCCGTCGGTCTCCTCCTTCACCCGCTTCCAGTCCTCGGCGCTCATGCGGTTCTTGACCTGCTCGGACTGTGCCCATTCCGGGGTCTCGCCCCAGTTCTGCTGGGCCTCGTCCTCCCACGCCGGGTCCCAGTCGTCGCCCAGGATCTCCGCCTGCTGCTGTGCTGTCAGTCTGTTCTCGCTCATGTGAGCCTCCTTCATCGTGTCCACTGCGGCGACCATGCGCTGCAGGCGGTCGATTCGTTCGGAGAGCAGGGCGCGCTGGACGTCCAGCCGCTCGACGACGTCCGCACCCGGATCGTCCAGCAGGGTGCGCACCTCCGACAGCGACAATCCCAGTTCCCGGTACATGAGCACCTGCTGGATCCTGGCGATGTCCGACGCGGAGTAGACCCGATAGTCCGACCACGTCCGCTCCGCGGGGGTCACCAGCCCGATCGCATCCCAGTGATGCAGGGTGCGCACACTGATGCCCACTGCCTCAGCCGTTCGTCCGACCGTCAGGCCGTCGTCGTCCACTTCCACGTCCATGTCTCCATCCTCGACCACGGACACAACGGTGGGGCCTCACGCCGCGTGAGGGTCAACAGTGGGCTCACCCGCCTCGCCGCACTGAACGCGGCGACCTCTTCGTTCAGTTCTCTTGTCCGACATCCACCGCCGGGTCTACTGTCATTCCACCTGGCTTAATGCGCATTCAGCGGCCGTCGGTTCCTCTGGCCGCTGATGTCATCAGGCGCGGCGAGCCCATCCCGAGGAGGTGAGCGTGGCCTACGAGTACAGAGGGCACGACGTCGAGGGCGACGACCCCGGCGGCGCCGCGCGGATACGCGACGCCGCGATCGATCTCTACGGTCGGAACGGCTTCGACCCTGTGACGCTCAAGGACATCGCCGCAGCGGCGGGTGTCTCCGCACCGCTCGTCATCCACCACTACGGATCCACGGCCGGGCTGCGGGCCGCGTGCGACCGCCACATCGCGGATCAGGTCAGCCGTATGAAGACCGAGTCCGTGCACCGCGGTCGTCTGCCGCGCAGCTACGTCACCGAGCTCATGCAGACGCAGAAGCATCTGCTCCTCTACCTCTTCCGCGCGTTCGCGGTGGGCGGCGAGCAGACGGACCGTCTGTTCGATCAGCTCGTCGAGGACTCGCTCGTGTACACGGCGGAGGGAGAGGCGCTCGGCCTCGTGCACCCCTCGTCGGATCCGCGGCGCCGGGCGGTCATCATGATGCTCCAATCGTTCGGCGCGCTGCTTCTGCACCGCCAGATGAAGCGCCATCTGGGCGTCGACCCCATCGACGGCCCGCCGGAGGACATGGGCCCGTACATGGCGGGCGTCCTCGAGCTCTACACGCAGCCCGTCCTCAACGCTGACGTCTACCGCAACCTCATGGACATCGACGACACGCACGCAGACCACACGCATGCAGGAGACCCCTCATGACACCATCACACCCCCTCATCGCCGCCGAAGGCCTTGTGAAGTCCTTCGGATCCGTCCGCGCACTCGACCGTCTCGACCTGACGATCGCCGCCGGCGAAGTGCATGGCTTCCTCGGCCCCAACGGCGCGGGGAAGTCCACCGCGATCCGCATCCTCCTGGGACTCCTGCGGGCCGACGGCGGCAGCGTCCGCATGTTCGGCCGGGATCCGTGGAAGGACGCCGTCGAACTGCACCGTCGGCTCGCCTACGTCCCCGGCGACGTCGAGATCTGGCCGCACCTCACGGGCGGTGAGGTCATCGACATGTTCCTCCGCCTGCGCGGAAGCTACGACGCCCGGCGACGCAACGCTCTCGTCGAGCGCTTCGACCTGGATCCGCGGAAGAAGACGCGGACGTACTCGAAGGGCAACCGGCAGAAGGTCGCCCTCATCGCGGCGCTGGCCGCGGACGTCGACCTGCTGCTCCTCGACGAGCCCACCGCCGGCCTCGACCCCCTCATGGAGGGGGTGTTCCAGGAGGTCATCCGGGAGCGGCGGGCCGACGGGGTCACCGTTCTGCTCTCCAGCCACATCCTGTCGCAGGTCGAGGCGCTGTCGGACCGCGTCTCGATCATCCGTGCGGGCAGGATCGTCGAATCGGGCTCCCTCACGGACCTGCGCCACGTGACCCGGACGACCGTGGAGGTCGACACAGCGCACCCGCTCGACGACCTCGGCGGAATGGAGGGCGTGCACGGGCTGCGCACCGAAGGCGGTCGCACCGTCTTCGACGTCGACGGCGACCATGTCCCCCAGGTCATGACCGAGCTCGCTCCGCGGCACGTCCGGTCGCTCGTCGCCCATCCGCCCACGCTCGAGCAGCTGCTCATGCGCCACTACGGCGATTCTCCCGACGACCACACGGCCGGCGTCGGCACCGGCCCCGGCGACACGGGGACCGGCACCCCGACGTTCAGCAGCACCGCAGACGGCGCCGCCCCTCCCGACGGCGCGAAGCACTGAGGAGGACGAGACAGATGTCCACGCTCACCTCACCGACCACCTCGACCACCTCCGTGCGCGGCGCACGCGGCGGCGCACACGACTCCGGCACACACGACACGGGCACCGCGCGAAGCGGCACGCGGCCCCTCACTGGCACCCTGGGGCTCGTCCGCCTCATCCTGCGGGTCGACCGCATCCGCGCACTCGTCTGGGTCCTCGCCGTCGGTGCGATGGGCTTCTACTTCGCCCACGCGATCCAGGTGATCGCCGAGGACGAGGAGACGCTCGCGACACTCGGCGGCCTGTACTCCGATCCGGTCGGCCGCATGATGGTGGGGCCCGGCTTCGGGATGGAGGATCCCACGCACGCACGCTTCTTCGCCGCCGGGTACGCGCTCTTCGTCTACATCCTCATCGCACTCATGAGCGTCTTCACCGTCGTGAGGCACACGCGCGCGGACGAGCAGGCCGGGCGGGCGGAGCTCGTGCGCGCCAACGTCGTGGGCCGCCATGCGACCCTCACCGCCACCCTGCTCGTCACCTCGGGGCTCGTCCTCGCCGCGTCCGCACTCGTGCTCGCCGGCGGACTGAGCGCGGGCTACGCGTGGGAGGGCTCGCTCCTCGTGGCGACGACCGCCGCCGCTGTCGGGCTCTTCTTCACCGGCGCCTCGGCGACGGCGGCGCAGCTGGGCGAGTCGTCACGCGGCGCCTCCGCGCTGGGCGGCGGGCTGCTCGGTCTCGCCTACGTCATCCGGATGGCCGGCGATGCTCCCGAGGTCGGAGGCACCGCTCTCTCCTGGGCCTCACCCCTCGGATGGGCCCAGCAGACCGCGCCCTACGTCGACGACCTCTGGTGGCCGCTGCTTCCGCTCATGGGCGGCGCAGCCGTTCTCGCAGGGCTGGCGTTCTGGCTGTCCACCAGGCGCGATGTGGGCGCGGGGCTCCTCCCGGCCAGACTGGGGCGCGCCGAGGCCCGGCCCTCGCTCGGCACCCCACTGGGCCTCGCCCTGCGGACCCTGCGGGGCACGCTGCGCGGCTGGGCCATCGCCCTGCTGCTCACGTCACTCATGTTCGGTTCGTACGCGCAGACGATGCTGGACGCGGCGGGCTCTCTGCCTCCCGAACTCGCGGACGTCTTCGTGGGTGAGGACATCATGCTGGGATACCTCGCCTACATCGCGCTGTTCATGGCCGTCTTCGTGACCGCTGCGGGGGTGGGGAGCCTCCAGCAGGTCCGCAGCGAGGAGTCGAGCGGTCGCGCCGAGTACGCACTGTCCGCGCCGATGTCCCGCACCGCGTGGCTTGGCGCGCATCTCGCGGTCACCATCGGCGGGGCGCTCCTCATCCTCATCGCCGTCGGTGCGGCGCTGGGTGCGGGCGCCGCTGCCTCGCTCGAGGAGGACGGCGCCTCCCGCTTCGGAGAACTGCTGGCCGCCGGAGTGCTCAAGGCACCCGCGGTGCTGTGCATCCTGGGCATCGTCACGGCCCTGCTGGGCTGGCTGCCGCGTCTCGCAGCGCCCGTCGGGTGGCTGCTCGTGGGCTTCTCCGGGGTCATCGGGACGTTCGGCTCGCTGCTCGACCTGCCGGATTTCGTCTTCGACCTGGACCCGTTCGGCCACCTCGCCGAGTACCCCGTCGAGGAGGTCGTCTGGGAGCCGGTCGCCTGGCTCACCGCGATCGGTGCCGCGGGCATCGCGGCCGGCCTGGTGGGCTGGCGCCGCCGGGAGGTGGGCCGCATCTGACACCGCCGAGGCGCCCGTGCCGTCCCGGTGGAGTGCTGGGACTCCGCCGGGGCCTCGGCGGCGCAGTGCGGCGGGGTCAGTGCCCCGGTGCCGTCACTCCTCCCGACGGTCGCCCATCGTGAGCACGAGCTTGCCCGCGGTGCGGTTCGTCTCGCCCGCCTCGTGTGCGCGGGCGGCCTGCGTGAACGGGTAGGTCTCCGCGATCGTCGCCCGCAGCGTCCCGTCCTCGACCAGCTGCGCGATCTGCTGCATCGCGCCGCGGTCGGCCTCGACCAGGATGAGGGCGGCTCGCACGCCGAGCAGCTCCGCCTTCTCCTGCAGGCCCTCGGCACCGACGGGCACGGTCGAGACCATGATGCCGCCGGACTTCAGGGTCTCCAGGGAGCGCAGCTGGTTGTCGCCGCCGATGGTGTCGAGCACGATGTCGATGTCCCGTGCGGCCTCGACGAAGTCGGTCTCGCGGTAGTCGATGACCTCGTCGGCGCCCAGGCCGCGGACGAAGTCGTGCTTGGGCGCGCTGGCCGTGCCGATCACGTACGCACCGCGCGCCTTGGCGATCTGGACGGCGACGTGCCCCACTCCGCCTGCCGCAGCGTGGATGAGGACGCGGTCCCCTGCTGTGACCTGCGCGGTGTCGACCAGCGACTGCCATGCCGTGAGCGCGACCAGCGGGATCGCGCCGGCCTGCACGTGGTCGATCGACGCGGGCTTCGGGACGAACGCCCTCGTGGGACCGACGACGTACTCCGCATGGGACCCGGCGCCGTAGGGGTAGGGGAGCATGCCGAAGACCTCGTCGCCCGGCGCGAACAGCGTGACGCCGAGGCCGACCTCCTCGACCACTCCGGACACGTCCCAGCCCAGGGTGTAGGGCGGGTCGCCCAGGAACCTGCGGCCGGAGCGGTGCTTCCAATCCGTCGGGTTCACGCCCGCGGCCTCGACCCGCACGAGGATCTCGCTGATGCCGGGAGCCGGGCGCGGGACCTCGACCTCATGGAGGACCTCGGGCCCGCCGTGCTCCTGCTGGCGGATCGCCGTCATCTGCGGCTGGTCGTGCGTCGTGTCATCGGATGACGTCATCGATGTCTGCCCCCCCCCTCTTCTGTGGAATGCGCGTCATGGTCGTCGAAAGGACGAGACCCTGTACTCGTGCAACCGTAGGCATGCATCCGACATTCCGAGGGCTTCGGGACGCGCACCCATGGACGGACCGGCAGGGAGCGTCACCCGCCGGGCAGCACGAGAGTGAGGGCATGGATCGCGACGCCCACGAGCGCACCGATGACCGTGCCGTTGATCCGGATGTACTGCAGGTCGCGGCCGACGTACAGCTCGATGCGATCGGAGGCCTCCTTCGCGTCCCAGCCGGCGATCGTGTCCGAGATGACGGAGGCGAGCTCCGGACCGAACGATTCGACGAGGTCGCCGGCGGTCGTGGCGATCCGCTCGTCCATCTCTGAGGCGAAGGCGCGATCCGTGCGCATGCGCTCCGCGGCCTCCGTGAGGAGAGCGCGGACACGCGCGTGGACAGGTCCGTCCTCATCCAGGACGGCGGCCCGCAGCAGGCGCTTCAGCGACGACCAGATCTCCAGCACCGCGTCGACGACGCCGTCCTGTGTGAGCAGGTCGTCGAGGACCTTCTCCGCGCGCTCGGACAACGGCGTGTTCCCGCGCAGGTCCTGGGACACCTCCACGAGCCACGCGTCCAGCGCCTGGCGCGCGCGATGGAAGCGGTCATCGCGGACCTCTGCCGTCCATTCGAGGACCTCGCGGCGCAGGCGATTGGAGACGACGTCATTCACGAAGCGCGGAGCCCAGTCGGGCGACTTCTGCTGGACGATGTCGTCGATGACCTGCGGGTTCTCCGACAGCCATGCGTGGGCCTCGCCGACGATGAGATCGACGAGGTGGTGGTGCGCACCCTCGTCCACGATCTCCCGGATGAGCATCCCCAGAGCGGGCGACTTCCGGGTCGACACGAGTTTGGGGACGAGCACATTGCGGGTGAGGTCCGCGATCGCCTCATCGTCCACCCGTGCCAGCACGTACTCGAGGCCCTGGCCTGCACGACGGACCACGATGTCCTGATTGCGGGGTGCGATGAGCCAGTCACCGGCTCTGCGCGTGAGCTCTGCGGTGCGGATCTTCGTCGACACAGTCTCCGCCTGGAGGAAGTTCGCCGCAACGAAGTGGGCCATGCTCGCTCCAAGCGTGTCCTTCTTCCGCGGGATGATCGCGGTGTGCGGGATCGGCAGCCCCATCGGGTGGCGGAACAGGGCCGTCACCGCGAACCAGTCCGCGATCGCGCCGATCATCGCGGCCTCGGACGCGCGGGCGACGAAGCCCCACACCCCCGTCATGTCCGTGAGGAGGTGGACGAGGAGGAAGACGACCGCCGCCAGCGCCAGCAGCGAGGTCGCGAGGATCCACATGCGGCGCAGCGCCACGGCGCGCGCCAGGTCGTCCGCCTCGCTGCCCTCGCGGGCGAGCGCGGGACGCTCGTCCTGCGAGGTGCGGCGCGACGCAGGTCCGGAGGGCGTCTCCGGCGGACGCTCCTGGCGCGGGGGCGTCTCCGGCGGGGGCGTCTCCTGCGGTCCGGCGGCGGATGGTTCGATGCTCACAGCACCACGCTACCGCGCGGTCGGCCCCACGGAGCGGCGGCAGGGCGGGGATGCGCACGGGATGCGCTCCGCCGCCCTGCCGCAGATTCCGGACAGGCCCGCCCCACTCAGTCGAGACCGGTGATCCGGAATCCCGAATGGACCTTGTTGCGGATGTTGATGCCGATGAGGATCGGGGTGATCCCCTCGACCATCCGGCTCATCTCCAGCCGACCGGCGTCGACCACCCGGAGCCCCTCGATCGAGCTGAGCAGCTCCGTCACCGCGGCCTTGTCGGCCTTGCGATCCCCGCAGATGAGCGTGTCCTGCGACAGTGGCAGATTCGGATCCGCCAGGTCATCCGCGCTGAGCGTGTGCAGACCGGACACGACCGCGACCCCCTCCGGCACCAGTGCGGCAGCCTGCTGCGCTGCGGACCCGTGCCACACGCCCACCAGCTGCGTGGGCCGACCGCCGATCGCCGGGCCCAGTGGGACGCACGCGTCGAGGACGATCTGCCCGGCCCGCAGCCGGTCCTTCACCGACCCCAGCGTCTTCGCCTGGTTGGCGAACGGCACCGCGACCAGCACCACGTCCGCACCGTCCGCGGCATCACCGTTGTCCGCTCCCGTGACGGCCGCGGACCCGGTCAGCTGGGCCACCTCCGTCGCCGAGGCCGTTGCCCGGTCCGCGTCCCGCGACCCGATCACGACCCGGTGACCGGCCTTCGCCAGCCGCACGGCCATGCCCCGGCCCAGGTTCCCCGTGCCGCCCAGGATCGCGACCGTCCTGGTCTGGGTGCCGCTCGTCTCCGTCATATCGTCTCCTGTCCTCGACTGCCTGGTGGATGGTGCCTGTCGCGGATCGTCTCCGCCTCGGTCGCCCCGGTCCGAAGGACCGGGACGACCGTGTCGCGGACCGCTCTACCGCTGGCCCTGCTCGTCCAGACCCGCGCGGACGTCGAAGGCCGCACGGCCTCCGTCGTCGGCCGGGTCCCCGGGCTCCTGCCGCGGGGTCTCCTCGACGATGAGCGCACCGTCCTGCGTACGGCCGAGGATGCGGTGGCCGTACAGGCCGTAGTTCTCCCGCAGCCGCAGCGCTTCGAGGCTCTGACTGCCCGTGCCGCCCACAGAGATCGTCGTGCCGCCCACGGGGTCCTCTGCCACGTCCTCGGCTGGCGCGAAGAACCGGCAGACGTGGTACATGACGAGGACGACGATCGTGCCGAACGCGATGCCGGACAGGGTGAAGGTCTCCGTCACGACAAGGCTCACATCGCCGATCGCGATGATGATGCCCGCGGAGATCGGGACGATGTTGATGGGCTTCGAGAAGTCGACCCTGTTCTCGCTCCAGATCTTCGCGCCCAGGAGGCCGATCATGCCGTAGAGGACGACTGTGATGCCCGCCAGCACACCACCGGGGGTCGCAGAGATGATCGCGCCGAACTTGGGCGAGAAGCCGAAGATGATCGCCACGATGCCCGCGATGTAGTAAGCCGCGGTGGAGTAGACGCGGGTCTGCGCCATGACGCCGATGTTCTCCGCGTACGTCGTCGTGGGCGAACCGCCGATGCTCGTCGCCACGACCGTCGCGATGCCGTCGGCCGCGACCGCACGACCCATGTAGGGATCGAGACGGTCGCCGGTCATCTCCTCGACCGCCTTCACGTGACCCACGTTCTCCGCCACCAGCGCGATGACGGCGGGGAGCATGAGGATGATGAACGCGGCGTTGAACTCCGGCAGGTGCCAACCCACGACCCCGGCCGCGGTGTCCGTGGCCGGCGGGAAGCCCACCCACGGGGCGGTCATGACGCCCGACCAGTCGACGCGGAAGTGCGTGTCCACCGCGTCCGTCGCCGCGTTGTACGAGGTGATCTGCCCGAAGACGCTGTCGAAGACCCAGGACAGCACATAGCCGAAGGCCAGCCCCAGGAGGATCGCGATCCGTCCCAGGAAGCCCCGCAGGGCCACCGACATGACGATGATGACCACCATGACGATGACGGCGATCCATTGATCCTGCGGCCAGTACACGCCGGCGACCACGGGAGCGAGGTTGAAGCCGATGAGCAGCACGACCGCACCCGTCACGACCGGCGGCAGCACCTTCACGAGGATGCCCGCACCCAGGAAGTGGATGAGGACGCCCACGAGTGCGAGCACGACGCCGGCGACCAGGATGGCGCCGGTCACCTGCTGCGGGGTGCCGCCCTGCGCGGTCACCGCGGCGACGCCGCCCACGAACGCGGCGGAGGTGCCCAGGTAGCTGGGCACCTTCCCGTTCACGATGAGCAGGAAGATGATCGTCGCGAACCCGCTCATCATGACGGCCAACTGGGGGTTGAGGCCCATGACGATGGGGAAGACGAACGTCGCCCCAAACATCGCGACGACGTGCTGGGCGCCCAGCCCCGCCGTCCTCGGCCAACTCAGCCGTTCACCGGGGGCGACCGCGCCACCGGGGGCGATGTTCTTCCCATCACCGTGTAGTTTCCATCCGAATGCTGACATGACTCACTCCTCGTCCGGCACCATCGGGCCGTGTCAGGTACCGCCGGCGGGGAGCCGGACGGCTCCGCTCAGGATTTCGCCTGCAGGCGCTCCGTGAACGCGGGGATGAGCGTCTCCCCGTACACGCGCAGCGTCTCCTCCTTGTTGTCGTGGTCCAGGTATCCCGCGAACTGCGTGACTCCCAGCTCCTTGTACTGCTCCAGCTTCTTCGCGTGCTCCTCGGCCGTGCCGATGATGCAGAAGCGCTCAACGATCTCGTCCGGGACGAAATCGACGTGGTCGTTGTCCGACCGTCCGTGGTCGTTGTAGTCGTATCCCTGACGGCCCTCGATGTAGTCCGTGAGGGCGCGGGGCACCGTGCCGTCCCCGCCGTAGCGGGTGACGATGTCCGCCACGTGGTTGCCCACCATGCCGCCGAACCAGCGGCACTGGTCGATCGCGTGCTTCTTGTTCTCCTCTGTGCCGTCCGTGACGTAGAAGGGAGCAGCGACGCAGAACTTCACGTCATCGGGGTTCCGTCCCACGCCCGCGGCGGCCTCGCGCACGGTCCTGATCATCCACTCGGCGATCTCGACGTCGCCGCACTGCAGGATGAAGCCGTCACCGGTCTCACCCGCGATCGCCAGTGCCTTGGGTCCGTAGGCCGCGACGTACACGTCCAGCTCCGAGCCGTGCGACCAGGGGAAGCGGATCTCTGAGCCGTTCAGCTCGACGGACCGGGAGTTCGCCAGGTTCTGGATGATCCCGATCGCCTCGCGGAACTCCTTGAGCGTCGTGGGCTTCTTGTTCATCACGCGCAGCGCGGAATCGCCGCGACCGATCCCGCAGACGGTGCGGTTGCCGAAGTGGTCATTCAGGGTCGCGTACAGGGACGCCGTGACGGTGAGATCGCGGGTCGCGGGGTTCGTGACCATGGGGCCGACCTTGATGCGGTTGGTCGCGTCGAGGATCAGCGAGTAGAGGACGTAGGGCTCGTGCCACAGGATGTGCGAGTCATAGGTCCAGAAGTGGGAGAACTTGTGCTCCTCTGCCTTCTTCGCCAGTGAGATCGTGCGTGCTGCGGGCGGGTTGGCCTGGATGACGACTCCGAAGTCCATCGGTGGGGTCTCCTTCGATTCGGGGTTTCGGCGTGATGCGTGTGGGACGCGACGCCCGCGTCAGGGTGCGGTGATCGAGTCGTACGTGTCGGGGCGGCGGTCTCGGTAGAACTGGAAGTTGTCACGCGCCTCGCGCACCTGGCTCAGGTCCAGATCGCGGATGAGGATCTCCTCGTTCGACGACGAGGCCGTGCCGCCCACGTAGTTGCCCTGCGGATCCGCGAAGTAGGACGTCCCGTAGAAGTCGACGGCCTCATCGCCGTACTCGTTGTCCTCGCGGCCCACCCTGTTCGAGACGGCGACGAAGTACTGGTTCGCTCCGGCGGCTGCGGTCTGCTCGAGCTCCCACAGCCGGTTCGACAGGCCGGGCTTCGAGGCGTTGGGGTTGAAGACGATCTCCGCGCCCGCGAGGCCCAGCATGCGCCACCCCTCGGGGAAGTGCCGGTCGTAGCAGATGGTGACGCCCACCCGCCCGATCGCGGTGTCGAAGACGGGCCAGCCCAGGTTGCCGGGGCGGAAGTAGAACTTCTCCCAGAAGTTCTGCACGTGCGGAAGGTGGTTCTTCCGGTAGATGCCGCGGTTGCTGCCGTCCGCGTCGACGACGACGGCGGTGTTGTAGTAGACGCCGGGCATCTGCTCCTCGTAGATCGGCAGGATCGTGACGAGGCCCAGCTCCTTCGCGAGCGCCTGGAACCGCTGCACGATGGGGCCGTCGACCGGCTCTGCGAACGCGTAGTACTTCCGGTCCTGCGTGATGCCGAAGTACGGGCCGTAGAACAGCTCCTGGAAGCTGATCGCCTGGGCGCCCTGCGCTGCGGCGTCGTGCATGAACTGCTCGTGCTTGTCGAGCATCGACTCCTTGTCGCCGGTCCAGGTGGTCTGAGTGACTGCGACGCGAACCATGGTTGCTCCTCGGTTATCGGTGGCGTGCTCCTGCCGGCTGCGCTTCCGGGCGACCGCCCCGTGGTGCGTCGGGGTCGTCCGGTCCCTGCGGTGCCGGGGTGTGCACCCATCGTCACTCAGGCAGTGTGACGTGTCTAACATCCAGTTCTGGCCAGACTCGCCACCGAAATCGATGAGCCCATGCGGAGAGACCGCCCCCGAGGCCGGGGAGACCCCGCACGGACGGAACCGGTCCCGCGCCGGTCCGGCCCTGGCGGACCCGGCCGGCGCACAGCGTGTGGCCTAGACTCCGGACAGTCGAACCGGAACCGTCACCAGGGAGGACACGATGACGAGTCCCGCAGGGGGCCCCACCGCCGAGGCCACACCACCCCTCCGCGTCACCGTCCTGTCGGGAGGCGTGGGAGGGGCGAGGTTCGCCCGCGGCATGCGCCGCCACCTGGCTCGATCGGGCAGGGAAGCCGCGCTCACGTGCATCGTCAACACGGGCGACGACATGTGGCTCAACGGGCTGCGGGTCTGCCCGGACCTCGACTCGGTCATGTACGGCCTGGCCGGCGTCCACGACCGGGACCGCGGCTGGGGACGCGCGGATGAGACGGAGCGGGTGAGCGCGGAACTTCTGGCCTACGGAGTGGGCGCGGACTGGTTCACCCTGGGCGACCTGGACCTGGGCACCCACATCGCTCGTTCCCAGATGCTGCGCGAGGGGCTCGGCCTCACGGAGGTGACCAGCCGGCTCTCGTCCCGCTGGGACCTGGGCGCGACCCTGCTGCCGGCGACCGAACATTCGGTGGAGACCCGCGTGCGCGTGGGTGACGGGCCGGACGACACCCTCCACTTCGAGGAGTGGTGGGTGCGTCACCGCGCAGCGATGCCGGCCCTGGGCTTCGAGCAGGCGGGGGCGGATGCAGCCGGGCCGGGGCCCGGCGTCCTCGAGGCGATCGCGGAGGCGGATCTGCTCGTGCTCGCGCCGTCGAACCCGATCGTGTCGATCGGCACGATCCTGGGGATCCCCGGCCTGCGCGAGGCGGTCCGCAGCGCGTCCTCCCCTGTCGTCGGTGTCTCACCGATCCTGGGCGATGCACCGGTCCTGGGCATGGCCGCGCAGTGCCTCACCGCGGTGGGGGCGGAGGTCTCTGCCGCCGGGGTCGCCGAGCACTACGGCGCCCGCACCCGCGACGGACTCATCGATGGCTGGCTCGTGGACACGAAAGACGCAGCCGCCGTCGACCGCCTGGCCGGCAGCGGCATCGCGGCGCGCGCGGTGCCGCTGCTCATGTCCTCGGACGAACTGGCCGCAGACATGGCCGCCGCCGCCCAGGCCCTGGCCTCGTCTCTGCGAGTCGCGGGCTGATTCTCTCAGGGTCCAGGACGGATCCGGTCGTGTCTCCCAGCCCCAGGAGCCGAGCCGTCTCGAGATCCTCGCCGGTGTCGACATCCCGCCGCAGACCCGGGTGGGCACCCGTCAGCGGTGTGTGGCCCGCGGCGACGTGCCGGCCGAACGAGCCCTCCCCGAGGCGCGGGCGGGGGCGCACGGGGACGGGAGCTGACCGGTCGTCGGGAACTGCTCGGGCATCACGAGCCGCGGTGGCGCGAGTGTCACCCGTCGGCGGTGCGAACGGGCCCTCAGGGACCGGCGCGAACGGGTCGGCCGTGAGGAGGACGGTGCCCGTGCCCTCCGCGTCGGCCAGCACGGACCGGCGGTGGGACTGCGCTGAGGCGAGTGCCGCGTCGATCTCCGCACTCGTCACAGCGGGGAGGTCCGCGGTCATGACGGCGATCCGTCGCGGGGAATCGCCCGCAAGTGCGGCGTCGATGCCGGCCTCGACGGCGGGGTTGAGGCCCGGGCCGCGGGCCTCGCGCACGATGACGACCCCGCGGGAGGCGAGCACCCCGGCGACCAGCGGGTCCTCGGTGACGACGAGGACGCGGCCCACACGGGTCGCAGCCGTCGCCGCATCGACGACATCGACGGCGAACGACAGGGCGAGGCGCTCACGATCGGTCGCGAGGGAGTCCCCGACCCCGCGCGGTACGCCGGGCGCGGGTGGGGAACCGACCGCGGGAGGATGCCCGGCTGCGGGAGGTGAGACGTGAAGCCTGGTCTTCGCGAACCGCAGCCGCTTCACCGGGAGCACGAGGTCCCACAGGACGGGCGGCGGGACTGACTGTGGACCGGCGGTCATGGGGCGCTCCCGACTCCGGAGGCACTCGTGGGGGGTGTGATCCCGTGGTCGCGCAGCGCGGCGGCATAGCCGGCCGCCCAGGATTCCGCGGACCCGGTGTGGAACATGTCCTCGTCCCGGGGCCGCAGCAGGGTCCTGGCGCTGCGGGGCGGGGACGGGTCCTCCCGATCGACCAGCTCGGCGAGCCCGCGCAGGATTGCAACGGGGCGCCCCGCGGCCTTGCCCTTGACGAGGTCCGCGGCAGCGGCGATCGAGTCGGTCACGGCCGTGACCGTCACGCGCATGACCTGCCCGAACTCGTCGCGGTTCCCGCGCAGGTCGAGGACTTCCTGCATGCCGGCCACACCGATCGCCGCGTCGGTCTGCCCGATCCGCCAGGCCCTGCCCAGCGTGTCCGTGACGACAACGCCCACGCGGATGCCCAGGCGGTCGCGGACGGCCTCGACGATGCGGCGCGCGGAGTCGTCCGGGTCCTGGGGCAGCAGCAGGACGGTGCCCGTCGCGACGTTGCTGTCGTCGACGCCGGCGGCCGCGGCGACGATGCCCAGCCGGCCTTCGACGATGCGGACGGTGCCGCCGGGCGTCTCACGACTGGCGACGACGCGGACGGTCTCATCGGTGATCGCCTGCTCGCGGTCGTCGGCGCTCACGGTGCGCCCCTCCGCCTTCGACACGATCTTCGACGTGACCGCGAGGACGTCCCCGTCCTGCAGTCCGCCCGGCAGTGAGCCCGCCGCGGCGAGGATGATCGCCGCGAGGTCGTCCCCCGCTCTCACCTCGCCGATGCCCTCGAGTGCGAAGATCTGTAGTGTCATGAGACGCTCCTTCCGCTTCCCGCTCCGCTGTGTCGGTCCCCGGCACGGCAGCCCGGGGACGGCCGGAGCACCCCGGCGGGGATCCGCCCGCCGCACCGCCCCCTGACCCCCGGGAGTCCCGCATGGTGTCGATCGGCCTGTCGCTGCGCCTCGAGCACACACACCCGCGCGAAGCGGTCGACCTCGCCGTCCTCGCGGAGCGCCACGGGTTCTCCGGCGTCATGGCCGCCGACCACTTCCAGCCGTGGACCCCGGAGCAGGGACAGGCGCCCTACGTGTGGAGCGTGCTGGGCGCGATCGGCGAGCACACCACCGGCGACCTGGGGCCAGGGGTCACGACACCAGGCTTCCGCTCGCATCCCGCGGTGGTGGCCCAGGCCTCGGCGACGACGGCGGCCCTGTTCCCGGGCCGGCACTGGCTGGGGATCGGCTCCGGCGAGGCGATCAACGAGCACGTCGTCGCGCAGTACTGGCCGGAGGCCCCGGAGCGTATCGACCGGATGTTCGAGGCCGTCGACCTCATCCGCCGGCTCTTCGCGGGATCGCTGCAGCACCGCGACACCCGATACTCCGGCCGCTACTTCTCGATGGAGTCGACCCGTCTGTGGACGATGCCGGACACCGCACCCGAGGTCCTGGTCGCCGCCTCGGGACCGGTCGCCGCGAAGCGGGTGGGCCGTCACGCAGACGGCATCATCACCATAGGTGCACCCGACGACCGGGTGCCGCAGCTGCTCACCCGATTCGCCGAGGGTGCCCGCGAGTCCGGCCGCGACCCCCGCACCCTCACGAAGGCGATCCAGCTGCACGTGTCGTGGGCCCCCACTGAGAAGGAGGCGCTGCAGCAGGCGCTGGAGCGCTGGCCGATCGGCGCGATGCCGTTCCGCAAGTCCGACATCCGCTCGCCGTATGACTTCCGTCAACTCGCCCGCACCGTGCGGCCCGAGGACTTCGAGGGGCACGTGCTCATCTCGTCGGACCTCGACGCGCACCGGGACTACATCCAGGCGCACATCGACATGGGCTTCGACCGCGTGTACCTCCATCACGTCGGAGCCGACCGCAGTGCGTGGATCGAGACGTTCGGCACCCGCGTGCTGCCCGACCTGCGGGGACTCTGAGCCGGCACTGCCGCCGTCACCGGAGGTCCCGAGGACGGCGGCCCGCCGCCGCCCGGAAGGGTGGCCCCGGTCACCCGGGCGGCCACGTCCGCCTCCTCGGGGAGGCTGAGGGCGAATACCGGGTCGAGGGTCACGGGGTGGCGCAGCACGTGCGCCTCGACCCCGTAGACCTCGCGGACGAGGGCGGCAGTCAGCACGTCCGCGGGGTGGCCCACGCCGTGGAGCCTCCCGTCCCGCAGCACGAGGACGAGGTCGCACGCGCTCGCGGCGTGGGACAGGTCGTGCAGCGCCGTGAGCACTGTGAGCCCGCGGGCCGCCAGCCCGCGCACCAGCTGCAGGACTCCCAGCTGCGCGCGGGGATCCAGGTGGTTCGTCGGCTCGTCGAGCAGCAGCAGGTGCGGCTCCTGTGCGAGCGCCCGGGCGACTCCCACCCGCTGACGCTGGCCCCCGGACAGCGTCGTGAACAGCCGCTCGGCCAGCTCCGCGCAGCCAGCCGTTGCCATCGCCTCCTCGACGAGCGCGTCGTCTGCGGCGCTGGGTCCGCCGAAGCGCAGGACGGGCTGATGCGGCACGCGGCCCAGCTCGACGACCTGGCGGACGGTGAGCGGCTCCTCCGTGTGGGCGCTCTGCTCGACCAGCGACAGCACGCGCGCCCGCGCCCGCGGGGACAGCCGCAGAAGATCCGTCCCGTCCCAGGAGACGGACCCGCCGGCCGCGGGCAGCACTCCGGCGATCGCACGCAGCAGCGTCGACTTCCCGGCGCCGTTGGGCCCGATCACGCCGATGACCGCGGCGCGGGGCAGGCGCACACGCACGTCCTCGACGACCCGGGCACCGTCGAGCTCGACGGTGAGACCGTCGACGACCAGGCCCTCATCACTGCTCACATCCACGCTCACGAGTCCCCCTTCCGTCGGGCCAGCAGCAGCGCGAAGAGCGGCGCGCCCAGGAGCGCGGTGACGATCCCCACCGGCAGCTCCCTGGGATCGAACGCCGTGCGGGCGAGGGTGTCCGCCCACACCAGCAGGAGCGCACCCGTGAGCGCGGACACCGGCAGCAGGACCCGGTGACCGGGACCCACGAGCAGGCGGGCCGCGTGCGGGACGACGAGCCCGATGAACCCGATCGACCCGCTCATCGACACGAGCACGCCCGTGAGGACGGCGGTCGCGGCGAGCATGGTCCACCGCACTGCGACCACCCTCACGCCCAGCGCCGCGGCGGCGGAGTCGCCGAAAGCGAAGGCGTCGAGCAGCCTGGCGCCCGCACAGATCGGGACACCCAGGATCACGAGGGCGAGCGCGGCGCGACCGGTCTCGTCCCACTCGACGCCGCTGAGCGATCCCATGAGCCAGCTGAGGATGTCGCGATACGAATCGCCCTGCGCGTTCCAGAAGATGAGGAGGCTCGTGAGCGCCCCGCCCACGGCGGACACCGCGACGCCGGCGAGGATCGTGCGGGCGGGGGTGAGCCCGCCGGCCAGGTGCGCGAGTCCCAGGGCGGCGATCAGTGCGACCATCGCGCCCAGGAAGGCCGTGACAGGCAGCAGCGCGTGGAGCCCCAGGAGGAGCGCGATGACCGCACCCACCGAGGCCCCCGAGGACAGTCCCAGCAGGTACGGATCGGCCAGCGGATTGCGGGTGACCGCCTGCATGACCGCACCGCACAGCGCGAGCCCCGCGCCCACGGCCGCCGCCCCCAGCACGCGGGGCAATCGGAGGTTCCAGATGATCCCGTCCTCGATCGGGGTGAGGCCCGGGTCGGGGCCCCCGAACCGGGACAGGACACTCGCGACCACCTGCGTCACGCGCAGGTCCGCGGGTCCCATCGTCACCGTGATCGCGATGGAGGCCGCCAGGCCCACCAGCAGTGCGAGCGTGACGAGGACGCGCCGCATCGCGGACCGGGACCGGGCACCCGCGGTGCGGGGGACGCGCAGGGAACGACGGCCTCGGCGTCCGCGACCGCCGGCGCCCCGGTGACTGCCCGAGCTCCCGGGCCCGCCACCCACCTCCACGGCCCGGCGACCGGAACCGGGCGGGGTCCGGACCGGGGCCACCCTTCCGGGCGGCGGCGGGCCGCCGTCCTCGGGACCTCCGGTGACGGCAGCGGTGGCGGCGTCCGTCTCGATCGGCACGGGATCAGTCCGTGAGGTCCGCGTACTGCTCGACGAGTGAGGCGACGGCCTCCGCGTTGCGGACCCCGGCCTCGCCCGCGGCGAACGGCACGCGCAGGTAGCGGCCGTCCCGCACGGCGGACAGCTGGGAGGTGACCGGGCTGCTCTCCAGGCGCTCGATCTTGCTCTCCGCCGTGTTCCAGTCCGCGTCGATGAGGACGATGACGTCCGGGTCCTCCTCCGCGATGACCTCCCAGCTGAGGCTCGACCAGGTCTCGTCGACGTCCGCGGCGATGTTCCGGAACCCGGCACGCTCGAGCATCATCTGCGGGGCTCCGGCGCCGGCGCCCACGTACGGGGTGTCGGTGCCGGACGAGTACCAGAGCGCCGTGGGCTCGCCCTCGACTGCCTCGACCCCCTCGAGCAGCTCCTCCTGGTCGCCGACGAGCCCCTCGGCCGCGTCGGGGACGCCCAGCAGCGCACCGGCCTCGCGGATGTCGTCGAAGACCTGCTCGAAGGTGAGCGCGGGCGGGCGGTTCTCGCCCTGGCACGCGGCCGGCGCGACGTAGGTGGCGACGCCGAAGTCCGCGAGCGAATCCCGGTCGCCGGCGCCGTCCGCGGTGAAGGCGGACTCCCAGCCGGCGAAGACGAAATCGGGTCCCAGCTCCAGCAGGGCCTCCTGGCCGGGGACGCCCTCGGAGACCTCGGGCACGTCCGCGGCCTCGGCCTCGAGGGCCTCGGGCAGCGGCCCGTCGGAGAAGGCCGTGCCAATGAGCCGGTCGCCCATGCCCAGGGCCAGGACCAGCTCCGTCGACGTGGACTTCACGGTGAGGATCCGCTCCGGCGGGTCCTCGAGCTCGACGGTCGTGCCGCAGTTCTCGACGGTGACGGGGTGGGTGGAGCCGGCGGTGACGACGGCACCGGCATCCTGCTCGTAGTCGGGGTCCTGGGAACCGGTCCCGGCGCAGCCGGACAGCAGGAGGGCGGCGACCGCCGCGACGGCGGGGAGGGTGGTGTGGGAGCGCATGGGTCCTCGCGACGCACGGGTGATGGAGGTCTGCGGGCGCAGGGCGCGACCGCGGATTCCAGCGGCGAAGGCGACCGCTCGACACCCGCCGGGCGGGTGGAAGACGGGGACAGGGCGTCCCACTGCTGCGATGCTAGCCGACGATCGCGCCGTGAGGGAAGTCACACGACCCGGGCGGTGGGAGCGGACGTCTCGGGGAGCGTCGGACTGAGACGTGGAGCACATGTTCTGGCAGGATCGGCACATGGAGTTCCCCTTCACGCTCAACCAGCTGCGCTACTTCAGCGAGGTCGCCCGGCACGAGAGCATGCGGATCGCGGCCGAAGAGCTCCACGTCTCGCAGTCCGCGGTCTCGACCGCGATCGCACAGCTGGAGCGCAGCCTGCACGTCCAGCTGTTCATCCGGCAGCGGAACCGGAGCGTGACACTGTCCCCGGCGGGCCGACGGTTCGCGGCGAAGACGCGCACGTTCCTCGCCGGCGCGGAATCGCTGAGCGAGCAGGGGACGCTGCTGGGCGGGACGCTCAGCGGCCGCCTCGCCGTGGGCGTGTACGCGCCCATCGCCCCGTTCCGGTTCCCGCGGGTCCTCACCACCTTCGAGGAGCAGCACCCCGGCGTGGACGTCGACCTCATCGCAGGGGACCTCGAGGAGATCCGCGCCGCGCTGGTGGGCGGCGAATGCGCGGTTGCGCTCATGTACGCCCACGGGCTGGGCCCCGGCTTCGAGACGCGGGTGCTGGAGACCGTCCGCCCGCACGTGTTCGTGTCGAGCGAGCACCCGCTGGCCGATCGCGACTCCGTCCACCTGGCCGAGTTCGCGCACGAGCCGCTCATCCAGCTCGATTTCCCGTTCTCGCGCGACTACTACGACCAGCTCTTCCGCCTCGTGGGCGTCGCCCCGAATGTCCGCTACAGCTTCAACGACTACGAGACCGTCCGCTCGTTCGCCGCGATGGGGCACGGGTATGCGCTGCTCAACCAGGACCCGACGCCCGCCACGTACTCCGGGGCGCAACTGGTCGCCCTCAATCTCAAGGATGAGCTGCCACCCATCGAGGTGGTCGCCGTGTGGCCGGAGAACACCCGGCTGACCGTCCGCGCCCGGGCCTTCGTGCGGGCCTGCATGGACCACTACCTGCCGGAGGCGTGAGCGCCGCCCGGCAGGAGGCGCGGCTCCGCCCGAGACCGCGTCGCGGGACCGTGTTCCAGGCCGCCCCAGCCCCTCTCCCAACCGCTCTGACCAGGGCTCATCGATTCATGTTGTGAGCCTGGCCACAACTGAGCGCTAGACACCCCAGCCGCCGCGCCAGACGATGAGAGTGTCTCCGACCGGTCCCGGCGGTGCTCCGCACAGGGCCCGGCAGCGCACTTCTGAGAGGCCACGCATGTCTACGATCGAACGCTCCGCAGCCCTGTACAACCCGGAGCTCGCGCCCGAGTCCGCGACGAACACGTGGAAGACGCTCAACCTCTTCAACTGGTGGATGGCCGGCTGGCACTCGATGGCCGGCTACACGATGGCGATCGGTCTCTTCGCGTTCGGCCTCAACGGCTGGCAGGCGATCATCGCGTTCATCGCGGGCGCGATCATCCTGTACTGGGCCAACAACCTCACGGGTGTAGCGGGCCAGCGGGAGAAGGTCCCGTTCCCCGTCTTCGCCCGCGCCGCCTTCGGCGTCTTCGGCGCGAACATCCCCGCCATCCTGCGCGCGATCGTCGCGGTGTTCTGGTACGGCATCCAGA
Source organism: Brevibacterium sp. Mu109 (assembly GCF_900169375.1). Lineage (NCBI taxonomy): Bacteria > Bacillati > Actinomycetota > Actinomycetes > Micrococcales > Brevibacteriaceae > Brevibacterium > Brevibacterium sp. Mu109. Next base: position 74,545 of record NZ_FXZF01000012.1, on the reverse strand, counting down.
CCTACCTGGCCTCGGCCGCCGTCATGATCCTCGTCATGAAGGTCGCGCCGGGCACGACCGGTCTGGCCGAGGGCACGTTCCTGGGCCTGTCCAGCCTGGGCTGGATCTGCTTCCTGCTCCTGTCCGCTCTCCAGTGGGCAGTGCTGCTGTCCGGCCTCGAGACTGTGCGCCGACTCACCGACTTCGCGGGCCCCACCATCTGGGTCGCGGTCCTGGCGCTGGCGGTGTGGATGCTCTACCGCGCCGGCTGGACGATCGATCTCTCCGCCGTCACGACGGCTGAGGTCCCATCGGGTGCCCGCCAGGTCCTGGGCATCGCGTCCGCCGCGTTCATCGTTGCCGCGTACATGGCGGGTCCCTCACTCAACTTCGCGGACTTCACCCGCAACGCGCCCTCGGAGTCATCGGTGCGCCGCGGCAACGCGCTGGGCCTGCTCATCAACGCCTCGCTGTTCGGCATCGTCTCCGTCGTCATCGCGCTGGCTGCTGCCGAGGTCTACGGCGACGCGACCCACGACCTCGTGCACCTCGTCGCGGACATCGACAACGTGACGGTCCTGCTGGTCACGATCATCGCGGTCGCGATCGCGACGGCCGGGGTCAACATCATCTGCAACTTCGTGGCCCCCGTCTACGACCTCATCAACATCCGTCCCGGCCTCTTCACGTTCCGCCGCGCGGGCACCCTGGTCGCCGTCCTCGCCGTCGTCGTGACCCCGTGGAACCTGTTCTCCAGCCCCGTCATCGTCAACCAGCTGATCGGCGGGATCGGCGCCTTCATGGGACCCCTGTTCGGCATCATCACCGTCGACTACTACCTGCTGCGCCGCAAGCACCTGGACACGGAGTCCCTCTTCACCGACCGTCCCGACGGCCTCTACTTCTACCGCGGCGGCTACAACCCGCGGGCGATCGTCGCGCTGGCGATCGGCGGGGTCGTCGCGCTGCTGCTCACCTTCGTCTCCGCCTGGGCGGACGCGGTCCCCTTCGCGTGGCCCGCAGGCATCCTCGTGGGCGGCCTCGCCTACTGGCTGCTGCACACAGGCCGCACCGTCCGAATCGTTCCCGACGGGCAGGAGCAGCCGGCCGCGGCCGCAACGGCCGAGGCCCCGGCCCCCACCCGCTGACAGGCCACCCGACACCTCGGTGCGCCACGAGCCATGCACCACGACCCGGACCCCGACCACCGCACTCACCCCCGACAGATGAACGAACACAACGACACAGGAGGACAACGATGACCACCACGCTCATCACAGGCGGAACCATCGTCAACACGACCGGCAGGGTCGAGGCCGATGTGCTCATCGACGGCGAGACCATCGTGGCGGTTCTGCCGCCGGGATCCCAGCTCCTGGGCTCGGACCTCACGCGCACCGTCGACCGTGTCGTCGACGCGACCGGCAAGTATGTGCTGCCCGGCGGCGTCGACGCGCACACCCACATGGAGATGCCGTTCGGCGGATCCTTCGCCTCCGACACGTTCGAGACGGGCACCCGCGCAGCCGCGTACGGCGGCACGACGACGATCATCGACTTCATCACCCAGTACCCGGAGCAACGGGTCATGGACCAGTACAACCTGTGGCACGAGAAGGCAGCGGGCAACTGCGCGATCGACTACGGGTTCCACCAGATCCTCTCCGACATCCAGCCGGAGTCGCTCGTCGCGATGGACGAGCTGGTGAACGAGGGCGTCACGAGCTTCAAGCTCTTCATGGCCTACAAGGGCGTCTTCCTCTCCGACGACGGCCAGATCTTCCGGGCGTTCCAGAAGGGCGCGGACAACGGCGCGCTCATGATGATGCACGCGGAGAACGGCTCCGTCATCGACGTGCTGGTCCAGCAGGCGCTGGAGCGCGGCGAGACCGGCCCCGTCAACCACGGCCTCACACGCCCGTGGCAGATGGAGGAGGAGGCGACGCACCGCGCCATCATGATCGCGGACGTCGCCGGCTGCCCCCTCTACTTCGTCCATGTGACCGCGAAGCAGGCGGCCATGCAGATCGCGGAGGCCCGCGGGCGCGGCGCCAACGTCTTCGGCGAGACCTGCCCGCAGTACCTCTACTTCAGCCTCGAGGACCAGCTGGCCGCGCACAGCGACCAGTGGGGCGAGTTCGAGGGCGCCAAGTGGGTCGCGTCGCCGCCGCTGCGGTCCAAGCACGAGGGCCACCAGGAGTTCCTGTGGAAGTCGCTGCGGATGGACGAGCTGCAGATGGTGTCGACCGACCACTGCCCGTTCTGCATGAAGGAGCAGAAGGAACTGGGGAAGAACGACTTCTCGAAGATCCCCAACGGCTTCGGCACGGTCGAGCACCGCATGGACCTCCTCTACCAGGGCGTGGTCGACGGGAAGATCTCCCTTGAGCGGTTCGTCGAGATCACCTCGACGACCCCGGCCCGCATGTTCGGCCTCTACGGCCGCAAGGGCGTCATCCAGCCGGGCGCGGACGGCGACATCGTCGTCTACGACCCCAGCGGCCACACGACCATCAGCGCGGACACCTCGCACATGAACATCGACTACAACGCGTGGGAGGGCTTCGAGATCGACGGGAAGGTCGACACGGTCCTGAGCCGCGGTCGCGTCATCGTCGAGAACGACCAGTACACGGGCGCCAAGGGCGACGGGCAGTTCCTCAAGCGCGGCACGTCCCAGTACCTGGTCTGACCTCCCCCTGCACAGCGAAGGAGCAGCACCGTGACACAGACACCCGAGGACGCGTTCCTCACAGCCTTCCACGAGGTCGCGATGATCGGCGCGACGGATGCGGGCGGGGTCGAGCGCCAGGCCGCGACCCCCGAGGACAAGCAGACCCGCGACTGGTTCGTCGCCTTCGCCCGAGAGCGCGGGTGGACGACCGGTGTGGACGGAATCGGAAACCTGTTCGCCCGGGTGCCCCTGGCCTCGACGAACGGGGGCGATGACGCCCGCGTCATCATGGCCGGGTCGCACCTGGATTCCCAGCCCAAGGGCGGCCGCTTCGACGGCGCCTACGGGGTGCTCGCCGCCCTCCACGCGGCCGAGCAGGTCGAGGCGAAAGTGCGCGACGGCGAGGTGACGGCCACCCACGACATCGTGGTCGTCGACTGGTTCAACGAGGAGGGCGGGCGCTTCGCCCCGTCCATCATGGGCAGCTCCGTCTACGCGGGCCTCATGGACCGCGAGGAGATGCTCGAGGTCACCGACCTCACGGGCGTGAGCGTCCGCGAGGCGCTCACCTCGATCGAGTACCTGGGCTCCGACGACGACCCGGGCGTCCCGCCCGTCGACTCCGTGGCCGGGTACGCGGAGATCCACATCGAGCAGGGCCGGATCCTCGAGCGGGAGGGCCTGCCGCTGGGCGCGGTCGATTCGTCCTGGTACACGCAGAAGCTCGACATCGAGGTCCTGGGCGAGCAGTCGCACACGGGTGCCACCGCGATGGGCGACCGGCACGACGCGCTCGTGGGAGCCGCGCACGTCATCCTGCTCTTCCAGGAGGTCTGCGAGCGGTTCCCGGCGGAGACCCTCGTGTCGTCGGTGGGGCAGGTGACGGTCGAGCCCAACTCGCCCATCGTCGTGAACTCGCGCGTGCACCTCGTGGGCGATCTGCGGGCCAACGACCCGCAGATCGTGAAAGACGCCCGCGACTGGATGATCGAGCAGTTCCGCGAGGTCGAGCAGAAGACGGCGCTGCGTGTCGTCGCGAAGGACTTCGACATCCGCCCCAACCGGTACTACCCGATCGAGGGGGTCGAGCTGCAGGAGAAGGTCGCCGCGGATCAGGGGAAGGGCATCCGGCGCATGCAGACGATGGCCGGCCACGACTCCGTCGCGATGAACACCGTGACCCCGTCGGTCATGATGTTCATCCCGTCGGAGGACGGGGTGTCCCACTGCGAGCGGGAGTTCACGTCCGACGAGGACATGGTGACGGGCCTCGACGCGCTTGTGGGCGTCCTCGAACGGATGGTCGAGGGTGCGCTGGACGGCGTCAGCTACCCGGGGAGCCCACCTGCGGAGATATCCTGATCCTCATGTCGCAGACTCCTGATCGCACCGGCGGGCCGCAGCAGCCCGCACCGCCCGCCGCTCCCGTCGACCAGGACTTCTCGTTCGAAGCCGTGCCGCTGACCCAGCGGCGCGGCTTCTGGCGCGTGGGCTTCGTCATGCTGGGCTTCACGTTCTTCTCCGCCTCCATGAGCGTGGGCGCCACCCTGGGCAACGGGGTGGACCTGACCGGCTTCATCTGGGCGGCGACGATCGGCGGGATCATCCTGGGCGCCTACACCGGCGCCCTGGGCTACATCGGCGCGAAGACCGGCGAGGGGCTGGACCTCCTGGCGCAGCGCGCGTTCGGCACGCGCGGCTCCTACCTGCCATCGGCCCTCATCTCCTTCACCCAGATGGGCTGGTTCGGCGTGGGCGTGGCGATGTTCGCCCGTCCCACGGGCGACCTGCTGGGGGTGGGCCCGTGGCCCATCGTCCTCGTCGCAGGCGGTCTCATGACGGCCTCGGCGTACTACGGGATCCAGGCGATCGAGATCGTGAGCTTCGTGTCCGTCCCGCTCATCGCGGTCCTGGGCACGTACTCGATGGTGACGGCCACCCGCGACGGTGGCGGCCTCGAGGCGATCTTCAGTCAGTCGACCGGCATGACCCTCACGGTCGCGATCGGCCTGGTCGTCGGCTCGTTCGTGTCCGGCGGCACCGCGACCCCCAACTTCACGCGCTTCGCGAAGACACCCGCCGTCGCGGTCATCACGACGGTCGTCGCCTTCTTCCTGGGCAACACCCTCATGTTCAGCTTCGGCGCCGTGGGCGGTGCCTTCAGCGGCCAGGACGACATCTTCTACGTCATGATCGCCCAGGGCCTCATGATCCCCGCGCTCATCGTCCTGGGCGCCAACATCTGGACGACGAACAACAACGCGCTCTACACGACCGGGCTGGGCCTGGCGAACATCACGAAGATCCGCAAGCGCCCGCTGGTGCTGGCCTCCGGGGTCCTGGGGACGCTCACGGCGCTGTGGCTCTACGACAACTTCATCGGGTGGCTCAGCTTCCTCAACGTCGCGCTGCCGCCCATCGGCGCGATCCTCGTCATCGACTACGTGTGGCGCCGCGCGGCCTACCGGCGGCCCACGGATCCGCACCGCACCGTCGTGTGGGGCTCGGTCGTGGGCGTCGTCGCAGGCGGCCTGTCCGGCGCGCTCGTCGACTGGGGCATCGCCTCGATCAATGCGATGGTGGTGGCCGTGGTCTGCTACACGGTCGGCGCCCTGATCAGGCGCGGTCGCGATCGCACCCGCGCCTGATCCGCCGGTCGCCCACCCGCGCTCGACCCCCCCCGCCCATGAGTGCCCGAAGGAGGCCTGAGGTGCTGTTCACCAACCTGCGCATCGAAGATGCGGAGACCCCCTGCGACATCCGCGTCGAGGACGGGGTGTTCACTGCGATCGAGGAGACCCTCACGCCCCTGGAGGGTGAGGAGGTGTTCGACGCGGAGGGGCGGCTGGGGCTGCCCCCGATCATCGAATCGCACGTCCACCTCGATTCCGCGCTCACCGCGGGTGAACCGCGCTGGAACGAATCCGGCACCCTGTTCGAGGGCATCGAGGTGTGGAGTGAGCGGAAGCGCTCGCTCACCGTCGAGGATGTGAAGGAGCGCGTCAACCGCGCTGTGCGACAGCAGGCGCGCTTCGGCATCCAGTACGTGCGCACGCACGTCGATGTCACGGACCCGGAGCTGACGGCCCTGCACGCGATGCTCGAGCTGCGCGATGAGCTCAAGGACTTCGTCACGCTGCAGATCGTTGCGTTCCCCCAGGAGGGCATCCAGTCCTTCCCGGACGGCGAGGACCTCATGCGGCGGGCAGCGGGGATGGGCGTCGATGTGATCGGGGCGATCCCGCACTTCGAGTTCACGCGCGAGTACTCCGTCGATTCGCTGAACTTCGCGTGCAGCCTGGCGGAGGAGTTCGGTCTGCTCGTCGATGTGCACTGCGACGAGATCGACGATGAGGCGGCGCGCGGACTGGAGACGCTCGCGACGCGCGCGCTGGAGATGGGCCTGCGCGACCGCGTGACCGCCAGCCACACCACGGCGACGCACTCGTACAACAATGCGTACTTCACGAAGCTGCTGCGCCTGCTGACGATGAGCGGCATCAACTTCGTGTCCAACCCCCTGGTGAACACGCACCTGCAGGGCCGCATGGACACGTATCCGAAGCGGCGCGGGGTCACGCGGGTCAAGGAGCTGACGGATGCCGGCATCAACGTGAGCTTCGGACAGGACGACATCGTCGATCCGTGGAATCCGCTCGGCACGGGGAACCTGCGCGATGTGGTCTTCAACGGACTGCACGTGACGCAGATGATGGGCAAGCAGGAGATCGACCAGAGCTATCGGTTCATCACGCACAACGCGGCGCGCACCCTGCATCTGGGTGCGGAGGACTACGGCTTCGGGGTCGGGCGTCCTGCGAGCTTCATCATCCTCGATGCGCCCACGTGGTACGACGCGCTGAGCTTCAACGCTCCGGTCATCGCCTCCTACCGCGAGGGGCGGCAGCTCGTGCGGACGGAACCGGCCACCACGGAGATCCTCTTCTGAGGACCACGTCTCTGCGGAGGCTCACAACGGCCGAGGCCCCGGGAACCTGTGCGGGTTCCCGGGGCCTCGACCGTCATGCGGCGACGCTCACGCGCCTCCGGCACTGATCTGTGCGATCAGGCCTTGCCGATGACCTCGAACTTGGCGTTCGCGGTGATCTCGTCGTGGACGCGGACGGTCGCGGTGTGCAGACCGGCGGCCTTCACGTGGCCCGGCAGGGCCACCTGACGACGGTCGAACTGCGCGCCGACTGCCGTGCTGACCGCGTCGGCGACGAGCGCCGAGGTGACGGCGCCGAACAGGCGTCCGCCCTTGCCCGACTTCATCTCGATGCGAGCCGTCGTCGACTCGATCTTGCCCTTGAGGGCGAGTGCCTCGTCGCGATCGGCGATCTGGCGGGCCTGACGGGCCTTCCGGAGTGCGTCGATCTGCTTCTGCGCACCGGCCGACCACGGAGTGGCCAGACCGCGCGGGATGAGCAGGTTGCGGGCGTATCCGGCCCGCACCTCGACGACGTCACCGGCAGCGCCGAGACGGTCGACTTCCTGGGTGAGGATGAGCTTCCTGGTTGCCATTCTTCTCTCCTCCTATCAGCGGCCGACGCCGGTGTACGGGAGCAGCGCCATTTCGCGGGCGTTCTTCACGGCCTTCGCGATGATGCGCTGTTCCTGCACGGAGACACCGGTGACGCGACGGGCGCGGATCTTGCCGCGGTCCGAGATGAACTTGCGCAGCGTCGCGGTGTCCTTGTAGGTGATGGTTGCGGCTTCCCCGCGCTTGAGCGGGTTGGCCTTCTTCTTGATGGGCTTCCGGGGATCCGGCTTCGCCATGATGTGCTCCTGTGTGAATGTGAGAAGTAACGATCAGAACGGTGGTTCGTCGTTGGTCGGGCTGCCCCAACCGCCACCGCTCTGCGGGTTCGACGACGCCCACGGGTCCTCCTGCGCAGGGCGTCCGCCCTGCTGCGGGTTGGCTCCCCACTGACCGCCCTGCTGGCTTCCCTGCTGGGGGGCACGGCCTCCGCCGAACCCTCCCTGCTGGCCGCCACCCTGGCCTCCGCCACCGAATCCGCCCTGCTGGCCGCCCTGGCCACCGCCGCTGAATCCGCCGCCGCGCTCGTTCTTCGTGACGTTCGCGGAGGCATAGCGGAGGCTGGGGCCGACTTCGTCGACGTCGAGCTCGAACACCGTGCGGCGTTCGCCCTCCTTCGTGTCGAAGGTGCGGGACCGCAGCCGGCCCTGCGCGACGACGCGGGTGCCGCGTGACAGCGTCTCCGCGACGTTCTCGGCCATTTCGCGCCACGCGCTGCAGCGCAGGAAGAGGGTCTCCCCGTCGCGCCATTCACTGGTCTGACGGTCGAAGGTCCGCGGCGTGGACGCCACGGTGAAGTTCGCGACGGCTGCGCCGTTCGCGGTGAACCTCAGCTCCGGGTCAGCAGTGACGTTTCCGACGACGGTGATGACTGTCTCGCCTGCCATGATGACTCCTCTGCTGCGCAGTGTTGTGGTGCGACTCGAGTGGATGGGTGGGGATGTGGGGTCGGACCCGGAAGGATCCGAACCGTGGGATCAGACCGCGGGTGCGGTCACTTGGCGTCGGGGCGAAGGATCTTCGTGCGCATGACGGACTCGTTGAGTCCGAGCTGGCGATCGAGTTCCTTCACAGTCTCCGGATCCGCGTTCAGATCGATGACCACGTAGAAGCCTTCCGACTTCTTGTTGATCTCGTACGCGAAGCGGCGACGGCCCCAGACATCCACGTTGTCGACGGTCCCGCCCTGCGCGGGCACGACCTTCAAGAGCTTCTCGACATTGGTGTTCACGGAGCGCTCGTCGATCTCTGGATCGAGGATGAGCATGAGCTCGTACTTACGCATGTGTCACCCACCTCCTCTGGTCTCAGCGGCCACGGTCCATCCGTGGCAGGAGGGTAATTGCGTTGCGCTGCCCAGTGGTTCTGCGCACAGGGGCGCACAGGACAGCCGTCTGAGTCTACCGCACGAGTAGAGAGCCTCGCACCTCTGCTGCCGGGAGTCAGAAGGGGTGGGGCACTCTGTCGAGTGCCCCACCCCTTCAGCTCCTCGCGCCGGTGCCTCTCAGTGTGAGGCCCTGGCTCGACTCAGACTCATGCCCTGCGACGACGGGCGATGAACAGGAACACTGCACCTGCGGCGGTCAGCAGGCCACCCGCTGTCAGTGCGACACCGATATCTGAACCCGTGCGCGGCAGATCCTCGCCGGGCTGGGGATCCGCGGACGGCTCGGGCTCAGGCGCCGGTGCTGGCGTCTCCGACGGAGCCGGCGATGGGCTCGTGGTCGGATCGTCAGTGGGCTCCGCGGACGGCTCCTGTGTCGGTTCGGCCGTGGGCTCGACCGTCGGCTCGGCCGTAGGAGCCTCGTCAACGACGTTGACCGTCACCGTCGCGACGTTCGAGTCTTCCGCGCCGTCGTTCGCCGTGAATGTGAAGGTCTCCTGCCCTTCGTAGCCCTCGGCCGGCGTGTACGTCAGATCCGGAGCGTCCCCGCTCAGGGTGCCTTCCGCCGGCTCCTCGACCACCGTGTAGGTGAGCTCGTCACCGTCCGGGTCGGAGGCCACCAGCGGTGTGCTGACGGGGGTGTCGATGGTGGTCGTGTAGGTCGCGTCCTCCGCGGTCGGCGCAGTGTTCGCCGCGAATGTCCCCGCAGAGATCAGCACTGCGGAGTCACGGGTGGCGTCAGCCGTATCAGCGATTGCCAGCTTCACGTGGTTCGTCTCACCGGGTGTGACGTCGGAAGCACAGACCAACGGCTCGGTGAAGCCGTCCATCTCCGTCTCGTGGGGGTGGCCGGCCTCCGCATCATTGTCGTTGTACAGGGACGAGTTCACGCCGTTGTTGATCGTGTTGATCGTGACCGGAGCAGTGCCCTCGTCCGTGTCGACGACAGCACAGTTGCTGCCATTGACGTAGAAGCCGAACACGTCGTTGTAGTCCGAGTCGACGTACTCGTTGTACTCATCAGATCCGAACACGTACGTGAACTTCACCTGGTCCGTATCCGGAACGAAGTCGAACTCGAGGACTGACGCATCCATGGTGGTCAGGGGATCGACGATCAGATTCAGGTCAGAATCGCCTGGCACTCCGAGAACAGAGGTGTTCCCGGTGAGTTCGTTCGGCCCCAGGACCGACGACGGACCGAGGTCGCTGTCCGCGATGCTTCCCGAGGACAGGGCGACGCCGCCCTCCACACCGACAGCGCTCATGCCGGTCACCTCACCGGCACCCTCGGCGGCGCCCGTGTACACGGCGTTCGAGTAGGTGATGCCCTCGCCGATCAGCGTCTCCACCAGATCATCGGCGGTCAGGTCGCCACTCGTCAGATCCGTGGCCTCCTGGCCGGGAGACGCGGCTTCCACATCTCCGTCTGCTGCCGCCGCAGCAGATCGTTCAGCCGAGGCTGCGGCTGGGCTCGCCTGTGCCGCGGTCGGCACCAGGCCGGCGAAGATCAGCGCGGACGCTGCTGCCAGAGCGCCCCATTTCACACGTTCAGTTCTCACTACCAGTCCACTCTCTGTCAGTTCCCCGCCCCGCGAGTCCGCTCGGTTGTGCGACTCTCCACAGCGAGTGCACTGCACTCCTGCGACTGCGGGCAGGCACGAAGCGTGCGCTCGCGGCCCGATGATGGTCCGTTCGGCCACCTCGAGCGCCGCCTTCAAGATAGCTCAACGTTTCGTGATTCGAAAGAGAGATGTGCGCCTCATGAACCGGGCATGCGGCGGTTCGTCCGGAGGTGGCACAGATACGTCGAGGTCAGAGCCGTGCATCTGCTCAACGCAGAGGATCCGGCGAACCGCCTGGCATACTGACCTCATGCGACCACAACGTACAGAATTCGAGCCGATCGCACTGGGCGACCGCGAGACGACGCTGCTCATGAAGTCGATCCTGATCCCACGCCCGATCGCGTGGGTGGGCACGACTGACGACGCAGGCGTCGCGAACCTCGCCCCGCACTCGTTCTTCACGATGGTCTCCGAGACGCCGCCGGTCGTCATGTTCTCCTCCACCGGCCGCAAGGACACCCTCGCCAACGCCGAGGCGACCGGCGAGTTCACCGTCTCGCTCGTCTCCCGGCCGCAGTTCGAGGAGGCCAACCAGACGTCCGCCGGCTACGCGCCGGAGGTCAGCGAGTTCGAGGCCGCCGCGGTCGCCCAGGAGCCCTCCGCCGTCGTCGCCCCGCCGCGCGTGGCATCGTCCCCAGCCGTCATGGAGTGCACCGTCGAACGCATCATCCCGGTGGGCGACAGCTTCATGGTGCTGGGGCGGGTCGTCCACGTCGCTGTGGACACCCGCACGCTGAGCACCGATGCGCGGGGACGCACCCTGCCGCTCGCGCAGGACCTGGATCCCCTGGCCCGTCTGGGTCGCAATGAGTGGGGCTCCCTGGGCGACGTCTTATCGGCCCCGCGGCCGCACGGCGGCGGCAACCCGCAGTGAGCAGCGGCGCTGACGGCTCAACACCCGGCTGCTGAACAGCCGTCAGCAGTTCAGCAACCGGCAGCTCAGCAGCCGGCAGCTCAGCAGCCGGCAGCTCAGCAGCCGTCAGTCCTGCAGGAGGCCGACGAACTCCTCGGTGGAGATGACCGGAGCGAAGAACTCGTTGATGCGCTCGAAGGCGGCCTGCTCCTGTTCGGGCTTCTGGGCTCCCGTGGTGTCGCCGATGACGATCGGCAGGAAGCCGTTGTCCCGCGCTGCTCGCGCGTTGCCCTCGATGCACCAGTCCAGGTGGATGCCGGCGAGCACGATGACCTCGACCCTGCGACGTGCCAGGTCACCCATGAGGTCGGTCCCGACGAAGGCGGTCTGGAACGCCGTCTCGAAGAATTCCCGGTCACCGGGCTCCACGAGCTCGCGCAGTTCGCTCACGAGGGTGTTGTCCCACGCGATCTGCTCCGGCGTCGCGTCGATCGCTCCGGTCCACGAGTGGTACTGCACGCGGTCGAAATCGGACTTCGGGTAGTCGTCGCGGAAGATCGAGTAGCCCACCCAGTTGAAAGCGAAGTTCCCGGCCCGCCGCGCGGCGGCAGCGGCTCGCACGGTCTTGTCCAGCGTGCCACGATGCGCGTGCCCCTCGGCGTACTGAGCTCCGCCCGGCCGATAGCAGGAGTTCGACTGCCCGATGGATACGAAGGCTGCGGGGCGCCTGAGGATCTCCCGCAGGTCCAGCTGCTTCCAGTGGTCGGCAAGCGGGGGGATCGCATCGGTGTTCGTGGGTGGGAGCCCGGCGATGACGTCGCCGGGGAGCTCGAGCGGTTCGAGCGGGCTCACACGATCGAATCCGGTCACGGCCGGGCTGGCAGTGGTGGTGTCAGTGGCGGTGTCAGTGGTGGTGTCAGTGGCGACGGACATGGGTGCTCCTCGTGGATCGGGACATTCCTGCGCGATGGACGGGTCACCGTGCATCGCTCCTCACCTGCACGCTAGGGACCCGTCCATCCTGTCCGGGCGGGAACGTCACGGAACGACACACGACGACTCGTGCCGTCACACGCTTCCGGCGTGGCACGCTGGATCCATGAGAGACCCACTCCGCCGCCTCACTCTGCGGATCGGCATCGTCGTCTACGTCTGCGGGCTGCTGCTCACCCTCCTGATCGGCCCGGACACCGTCCCCCAGCACGTCGGCTCCAGCGGTGAGGTGAACGCGTGGGCCTCGAAGTCGAGCCACGTCCTCGTCATGATGGGGCTGGGAGCATTCCTCTTGCTCGTCACCGTCGGTTCGAAGGCATTGGTGTCACGCGTCGACGCGTCGTGGATCAACCTGCCGGACCGCGCCGCGCACGCCTACTGGACGGCGCCGGACAATCGTCCGACGTTCAATCGTCGTATGCGTGCCGACATCGACTTCCTCATGGGCATCACATTCGTCTTCGTCGCGATCATCAGCACCACCGTGGCACTCACGGCTCAGCGGACTGAGTCAGCAGGTCCGTTCGGGATCACATCAGTCATCGCTGTCTCGATCTATCTGGCTGCGATGATCGGCTACTGCGTCTTCCTCGCAGTCGGGGGTCGCTACGCGGTGCCCGACGATTCCTCAGGAGCCTGATCGGGCGCCGTCTCCGCACCCGCCTGACCGGGCGCCGGGTTCAGCTCCATCGCACGCGCAGCCTCCTGCCGTCGTGCGACCCGCTTGCGGCCTGCGCGGAAGAGCTCGTCGAGCGCGAAGGCCATGATGAGGGTCAGTGCGAAGAAGCGCAGCAGGGTCAGCAGCCCCATCCACGTCGAATCCAGTCCCGCAGACTCGTCCAGTGCTGTGACATCCGCGAGCGGCACCGCGATGGCGAAGCCGAGCTCTGTGAGGAACCACAGTCCCATCACGGGGAGCAGACGCACCGACAGTGCGGCGAACGGCAGCAGCCACAGGGACATCGACGTCGACGAGCCGGGCGCCACCACCACGGACAGCGCCAGGAGGGCCGTGATGGTGAGCACCGTCTGCTGCAGGTGGGCGACGTCGTCCGTCTTCTCCAGCCTCCTCAGCAGATCCAGGCGAGAGGACGTGGAAGAGGACAGGTCTTCCGCAGTGGCGTTGTCAGCATCGGTGTCTGCGACCTCGGCGGCGGCTGTGGGGGCGAGCATCATCCGCGACGCGGCCATAGCGGTGATCGCGACGACGCCCAGCGTCCAGACGACCAGCAGACCCGTCACGAAGGTGGGTTCGTCGCCCCACCCCTGAGCCAGGACGACGGAGGCGATCGATCCGCGATCCACCGCGTCGGCCATCCAGACTGACAGGCGTGAGGGGAGCCGTCCGTCTGCCAGGGTCAGGAGACCCGAGGCGAGAGCGAAGCCGGCGAGCACGAGGATCGCGTTCCCCCGATCGCGTGAAGCACCGATGAGGACCCCCACCAGCACGATGAGCCCGAGCGGACCGGTGAAGGCCGCCACGGCGAGCATCGCACCCGCGGACAGCAGCGTCGGGGTGGTGCGTGCGCCGCTCAGCAGGACGCAGGCCCAGACCGCGAGCGCGACGCCGACGGGGTCCAGTGACTGGCCGATGCTGAACACGATCACCGGGGACACGAAGGCGACCATGGCCCACGACAGGCTCACCGCACGCGAACGGGGTGCGCCGAAGCCCAGCGCCCGGGCCAGTGCGAGCACGCCCACCCCCATGGCGGCGAACGCTGCGGTATTGAGGACCAGGAGGAAGCCCATGGCCTCTCCCGCGGTGGCGCCCAGACTCGACATGAGGATGACGAACCAGTAGGTCAGAGGCGCGAAGCCGGCAAGGCCTGAGGTGACACGTCCTGCGGCGTCCGGGAGCGCGTCGCTGCCCATCGCCAGCGCCACGGGCGACTGACACAGCCGGAACCCCGCACGGGGCAGCTCGTAGCCGCCCGTCTGACACGTCACCTGCAGCAGCAGCCCCACGAGCACGGAGAGGCCGAGCAGCCCCAGAAGAACCCACGCGAGGCTGGCCGAAGCGCGGCGATCAGTGCGGGCGAAGCGGGTGCCTGCACCGCCCAGCAGGGGTGCGGCGACGTGCGCAGGTGACGCCGGGTGCCTGCTGTTCACGGGGGTCCTGTCCATACGGGCCAGCCTAAGTGACGCGGGAGTGGGTCCGGGAGCGCGCGGGACCGACGGGGACGAACCCACCGCGAAGGACGGGCAATTCGAGTGCGCAGGACTCGGACGCCACGTGCCATGAGATCACTCGAGTGCTGCTCACTCGGCAGTCTGGCGAACTGTGCGGGTCGTGAATCGCCGAAGGTGGCCCCGCGTGCTGCGGGGCCACCTTCGGTCGACTACCTGTTCTCAGGCAGCGCGGGTCTCATCCAGTCGTGGGGATGTCGTCCGGCAAAATCCCTCCACCGTCGGAACCATTGTCGGAACCGCCGCCGTTGGAGCCACCGTCAGAGCCGCCATCGGAACCACCGTCGGAGCCGCCGTCGTTGTCGCCGCCGCCTGATCCGCCGTCGTCGGAACCGCCGTCCTCGTCTCCGCCGTCTTCGTCGCCCTCGTCCTCTTCAGGCTCTTCGGGCTCCTCTTCACGAGCGTCGTCTCCGGAGTCCTCCTCGGAGGAGTCTCCGTCGCCACCGCCCCCGTTGCCGCCCGGGTTCTGCGGCTGCTGCGGCTGCTGCGGCTGCGGGGCCGGGGCGGGTGCCTGGTCGGGAACACCGGAGTCGTTGGCCGGCTTGTCGACCTGCGGCAGCTCACCGCGCTCCGGGAACTGCTCGACCGGCAGTTCCATCGCGTCGACGGCATCGATCATGTAATCGGTCCACACCATCGTCGGGAAGGAGCCGCCGGTGATCTCACCGCGCCCGCCGTACGGCCCGATCTCCACCGGGTTGCCGTTCTCGTCCTCACGGAAGATCGACACGGCGGTCGACAGGTTCGGGGTGTACCCGGCGAACCATGCCGAATACGCGTTCTGCGACGTACCGGTCTTTCCCGCGGCCGGACGGCCGAGGTTGGTCGCGTACGAGCCGGAGCCTCCGGTCACCACATTGCTCAGCGCGTAGGAGGTCTCAGCCGCGACGGCCTGGTCGATCGCCTGGTCGCCCTTCGCCTCCGCTTCGTGGACGACCTCTCCCTCGGGATCAGTCACCGAATCGACGAAGTGGACCTGGTGATGCACGCCCTCCGCTGCGAACGTCGAGAACGCACCGGCCATCTGCGTGACCGTCGGGCTCGCAGTGCCCAGGACGTTCGCCGCGTTGGGCTCCAGGCCGACAGTGTCGTCCGGGAAGCCCGCGCGCTGCGCGACGTCCATGGTCTTCTCCGGACCGACTTCGATGTTCAGCTGCGCGTACGCGGTGTTGATCGATGACTGGGTGGCGCGCAGCAGGCTCACGGACCCATAGGTGGAGCCGCCGTAGTTGCGGACCGTCCAGGGAGTGCCGTCGTAGTTGAAGGTCGTCCCGCTGGTGCCGGAGAAGTAGTCCGTCAGGCGGAAACCGTTCTCCAGGCCCGCGACGAGGGTGAAGACCTTGAAGGTCGAACCCGCCTGGGCCGTATCCTGGGTGGCCGTGTTCTGCGCGCGCTCCAGATAGTCCTCGCCGCCGTAGATCGCGACGACGCCTCCGGTCGCCGGATCAACAGATGACAGCCCCACGTGCATGCCGTCGTTCAGCTCCGGCAGCTTCTCGACCGCATCCACTGCGGCGTCCATCGCGCCTTCATCGAAGGTCGACACGATGTCGTAGCCGCCGCGGTTGAGCTCGTCCTCCGTGTAGCCCACGGACTTCAGCTCGCTCATGACGGTCGACAGCAGGTAGCCGTTCTGGCCCTTGTACTGATTGTCCTTCGGGTTCTCCCCGACGTCCGGCATCTCCGTCGCAGCCGCTTCCTCTTCTGTGAGGTAGTCGAGCTTCACCATGCTGCGGAGGACGTACTGGAAGCGGTCTTCGTACTGCTCAGGCTCGTCTGCGGGGTCGGCCGCGCCCGGACGCTGGATCATCGCCGCCAACAGAGCGCTCTCTGCCACGTCGAGTTCGCTCGCCGGCTTGTCGAAGTAGTTGTTCGCAGCCACTTCGATGCCGTAGCTCTGGCGACCCAGATAGA
The DNA here is from genome assembly GCF_900169375.1 of Brevibacterium sp. Mu109. NCBI lineage: Bacteria > Bacillati > Actinomycetota > Actinomycetes > Micrococcales > Brevibacteriaceae > Brevibacterium > Brevibacterium sp. Mu109. Next base: position 58,390 of record NZ_FXZF01000012.1, on the reverse strand, counting down.
TCGTGTTGAGGTAGTTCGCCAGCACCTCGTCCTTCGAGAGCTCCTGGTCGATCTTCAGCGAGATGAACATCTCCTTGACCTTGCGGTCGATGGAGCGCTCATTGGTGAGGTAGAAGTTCTTGACGTACTGCTGGGTGATCGTAGATCCGCCGCCTGCGTAGTCGTCTGTCACGACGCCCCATACCGCGCGGCTGAGCCCGCGGAACGAGATGCCGCGGTTCTCGTAGAACGACTGGTCCTCCGCCGCGATCGCCGCCTGCCGCATGGCCGGAGAGATCTCGTCGATCGACACGTTGGTTCGATCCTCCGCGGAGAACGACCCCACTTCCGTCTCACCGTCCTGGTAATAGACGGTCGACGTCTGACCCGCGGCCTCCACGTTGGGCTCGGGGACGTCAGTCACCGCGTAGCCGATGCCGAACGCACCCAGGCCCACCGCGACGAAGAGCAGAACTGCGACAGCCCAGTGGCGGAGAGCCGGCACCCACCTGCGCCACCCGGTCCGTCCGGGGCGGGGGTAGCCGACCCAGCGGGCGAACCGTGAGGACATGCCCTTGGCACCGCTCGCAGTCGCGGCGGCGCCGGCACCGGCCTTCGCAGCGGCCGAGCCGCTGTGATGACGGCCCTGCGAACCGGCATGCCTAGGAGTTTCGGATGGGGTCACGGAGTCCTCCGCTGTCGAAGTGTGGGACAGGCCGTCGCACAGCCGAGCATCACCGCAGCGGAAGACACCCTGCAATCGAATGCACGCTCACCGTGCCGACAACCCGTCGATTCAAGCACGCATTCATGGTAAGCACCTGAACGTGCACCTGGCGTTCAGGAAGCCCTTCGACTTGCCGGAATCGCATCAACTCGTGACGAGCTTCACCCCTTGAGCGACGGGAAGTCCGTGTCAGCCCATTCCCGGACGCCCGGTTCCGCATCCCTGGAATCCCCGCCGTCGACCGTCGAGGCCCCCGCCGCACCCGCGGTCCCTGCGGATCCGGCTCCACCGGATCCGACCATCGCACCCGCGGAGGGAACGCTTCCGGAGTCTCCGTGGAGCTCCCGCTCGCGGGCACGCAGCTCGACGCGGCGGATCTTCCCGGAGATCGTCTTCGGGAGGTCGGCGAACTCGATGCGCCTGATCCGCTTGTACGGGGCGAGGTTCTCCCGGCAGAAGCGGAGGATGTCCTCGGCGGTCTCCGCGGTGGGCTCGAACCCGCCGCGCAGCACGACGTACGCCTTCGGCACTGCGAGGCGCAGCGGATCCGGCGACGGCACGACCGCGGCCTCGGCGACAGCTTCGTGCTCGATGAGCACGCTCTCGAGCTCGAACGGGGACAGGCGGTAATCGCTGGCCTTGAACACGTCGTCTGCGCGCCCCACGTACGTGTAGACGCCGTCCTCGTCCTTCGTCGCCACGTCACCCGTGTGGTAGACGCCGTCGATGAACGCCTCCGCAGTCCTCGCCTCGTCGCCCCAGTAGCCGATCGTCAGGCCCAGGGGACGCGGGTCGATGCGCAGGCAGATCTCGCCCTCCGCCGTCTCCTCGCCCGTCGCAGGGTCGATGAGGACGGGGTCGTAGCCGGGCATGGCGACACCCATCGCCCCGGGCTTCATCGCGTGGCCGGGGGGATTGCCGATCTGCAGGGTCGTCTCCGTCTGTCCGAATCCGTCGCGGATCGACACGCCCCATGCGCGCTCGACGATCGCGATGACCTCCGGGTTGAGCGGCTCACCGGCCCCCAGCGCCTTCTGCGGCGGGGTCTTCAGCGTGCTGAGGTCGGCCTGGATCAGCATGCGCCACACCGTGGGCGGCGCGCAGAAGCTCGTGACGCCCACACGATCCATGACGTCCATGAGCTCTGCCGCGTCGAACCGCGCGTAGTTCACGATGACGACGCACGCACCGGCGACCCACGGGGTGAAGAAGTTCGACCACGCGTGCTTCGCCCATCCGGGGGACGCGATGTTGAGGTGGCGGTCGCCGGGCTCCAGACCCATCCAGTACATCGACGACAGGTGGCCCACGGGGTAGGAGGTGTGGGTGTGGGCGACCATCTTCGCCTTCGACGTCGTACCGGAGGTGAAGTAGAGGAGGAGGAGCTCGTCGGCCCGGGTCAGCCCGTCGACCTCGAACTCATCGGATTCGGCAGCGGAGTCCGCATAGGACACAGATCCCTCGCCGACGCCGGCTCCCTCGCCGACAGCGGCTGCTGAGGAAACGGGCACATCGATGACGACGCGCACGACCTCACGATCGACGTCGTCGAACTTCACAGCGTCCTCGGCTGCTGCGACGACGAAGTCCGCTTCGCCGCGCACAGCACGGTCCTCGAGATCCTTGGGCCCCAGCTGCACGGTGGTGGGCAGCAGCACAGCGCCCAGGCGGATGCCGGCGAGCATCGTCTCCCACAGTTCCACGCGGTTGCCCAGCATCACCATGACGCGACTGCCGCGCCGTACACCGGCACCCCTCAGGAGGTTCGCGACCTGGTTCGACCGACGGCGCAGCTGATCGAAGGACCATACCTGCTCACTGCCGTCGCCCTCGATGATCCAGAGAGCAGGATCGTCGTTCCCCTCTGCCAGGGGATCGAACCAATCCGAGGCGAAGTTGAAGTGCTCGAACTCCGGCCACGCGAAGTCGGCACGGGCCGCCTCGATGTCCAGTCGGTGGGTGAGAAGGGTGTCGCGAATCGCACGGAACTGCTCTGTGACGGTCCCGGCCGATCCTGCCTGCGGTGCACCGTTGTCAGCGGGCTGGACTGTGGCCATGAGTTCTCCTTCGAATCCTTCGGCAGCCGTGTGGGGATGCGCACGCACGACGTCTGCGGCAAATGTATCAGTCGCGGCATCAGGCCAGGTCGGAGGCTTATTCCGTCCATGACGGCGGCGGAATCACCCCTGTTCCGCGTACCACTCGCGCAGTCGGCGCTCCGCCTCGTCGGGTCCGACGATGCCGTCCTCCATGCGGATCTCGAGCATGTGGCGGTAGGCGGCTCCGACGAGCGGACTGGGCGGGATCCCCAGGATCTCCATGATCTGCTTCCCGTCGAGCTCCGGGCGGATGGAGTCGAGCTTCTCCTTCTCCGCCAGCGCCGCGATCCGCCGTTCGAGGTCGTCGTAGTTCCGCGCCAGGCGCTGCGCCTTGCGCCTGTTGCGCGTCGTCACGTCCGACCGGGTGAGGATGTGGAGGCGCCGCAGCTGGTCGCCGGCGTCCGTCACATAGCGGCGCACCGCGGAGTCGGACCAGCCGGCGTCGCCGTAGCCGTAGAACCGCAGGTGCAGCTCCACGAGCTTCGCGACCTTCTTCGTCGTGTCCTTGTCGAAGGTGAGCGCCTTCATCCGCTTGGAGGTGAGCTTGGCGCCGACGATGTCGTGGTGGTGGAACGTCACACCGCCGTCCTCGTCGAACCGCCGTGTCCTGGGCTTCCCCACGTCGTGCATGAGTGCGGCGAAGCGCACGATGAAGTCCGGGGACGTGAACGCGGACGGGTCGTCCTGGTCGTCCGGATCGTCCACCGCGTATGTGGGCTCCAGCCCCACGGTCTGGTCGAGGACGGTCAGCGAGTGCTCGTACACGTCCTTGTGGCGGTTGTGCTCGTCCTGCTGATCGCGCAGTGCGGCGAATTCGGGGAGCACGTGATCGCCGATGCCCGTGTCCACGAGCAGCTCGATTCCCGCCCGCGGCCGCAGTCCCGTCATCAGCTTGGTGAGTTCATCGCGGACGCGCTCCGCGGAGATGATGTCGATGCGCTCGCTCATGCGGGTCATCGCCTCGCGGACCTCGGGGGCGACGGCGAAGTCCAGCTGCGAGGAGAAGCGGGCGCCGCGCATCATGCGCAGCGGGTCGTCGGAGAAGGAGTCCTCCGGTGTGCCGGGCGTGCGGATGACGCCGGCGGCGAGGTCCGTGAGGCCGCCGTGCGGGTCGACGAACACGCGGCCGGGGAGGCGGACCGCCATCGAGCCGATCGTGAAGTCGCGGCGCACGAGGTCGTCGTCCAGGGTGTCGCCGAACGCCACGACGGGCTTCCGCGAGTCCGCGTCGTACTGCTCCGCCCGGTATGTGGTGATCTCGATGAGACGGTCGCCCTTGCGCAGGCCGATCGTGCCGAACCGCTTGCCGATGTCCCAGTGGGCGTCGGCCCATCCCTTGATGACGGCCAGGATGTCGTCGGGGCGGGCGTCCGTCGTGAAGTCCAGATCGGGCATGTCGCGGCCCAGCAGCGCGTCGCGGACAGAGCCGCCCACCAGCGCGAGCTCATAGCCGCGCGCTGCGAACCTCTCCGCCAGCGGGTCGAGGACGTGGGCGAGTCCGTCGAGTGCCTCGAGCATCCTCGCGTGCGCCTGTGCTGCGTCCACGCAGTCTCCTCCTGATCGGTGCCGTCGTCCGTGGCCCTGCGGGGCCCGGAGCGCGCACAAGCCTACCGGCACCGGGGAGCGAGCTCAGAGCCGTCCGGCGGCAAGCGGCCCGCCACATACGCGGCGATGCGGGCGACGACCGGGTCCGCATCGCCGGTGAGTGCGCTGAGTGCCTCCCGCACGCGAGGCCCCCGCAGTTCCCCCAGTGCCTGGACCGCCCGCTGCCGTCCGGCCGCCGAGGTGTCCCCGTCGCGCATGCGCTGGGACAGCACGTCGACCACCGCCGAGATCGTGGCCGCACCCGCTGCCACGAGACCGGCCAGCCCTTCCGCCGCTTCGACGTCGTGGTCGCCGTCGACGATCATCCGCACGAGTTCGTCGCGGAGGACGACTGCCGCCTCGGCGCGATCCGATCCGACTCGGGCCTCGTCAACGGTGCCCCCGATCCGGGAGGCGAGCGCGAGCGCCGACCGGGACCGGACCTCGGCGTCGGTGTCGACGAGTGCCCGCACGAGGAGGGTCATGGCGTCACGACCAGGCCGGTCCGCCAGAGCAGGCAGGTCCGCCAGGAGGCCGACGGCTCGGCGGCGCTCCTGCACCGACGCGGATCCGAGCGCCTCCTCAAGGAGTGCCAGCGGTGCGTCGTCGTACGCTGCCGCGCGCGCCAGAGCCCAGCGGACCGCGCCGGCGGTGTTCGTCTCGTCCTCGGCGAGGGCGGCCTCGACGAGGGCAGAGGCGGGCAGGGTGCTGTCCGGGCTGAGGGCAGCCTGCTGTCGTTCCCGCGGATCGTCCGACCGGACCGCGCGCAGGAGGGCGACCGTGCGCAGGACGTCCTCCCACCTCTCAGGCGCACGGGATCGGGTGTGCTCGAGCCGTCCCAGCAGCTCCTGCTCCGCAGCGATGCGAGAGCGGGTGCGCTCGATGAGCTCGTCGAGGACCGCGGACGGATCGTGGGGATCAGCGTCCTCGAGTACCTCGGCGACGTCTGCGAGCCCCATGCCGAGCGATCGCAGCGCCTCCACGTGGAGGATCCGCCGGAGGTCCCTCTCCGCGTAGTCCCTGTATCCGGTCGCTGTGCGCGCCTGGGGACTCACGAGACCCAGGGCGTCGTAGTGACGCAGCATCCGCACGCTCACGCCGGATCTGTGCGACACCTCACCGATGCGCATCAGGCTCCTCCTGCCAGCATGTCTGGGGCGAGCGGATGCCCACGACATCCATGCTCCGAACGCACCCCGACGTTGTCAATGCTCTGTCGATGCCCGGGGGGTGACCATGCCGACCACCTTTCGTCGTTCGCGCTTCGTCGTTCGCCCGTTCTCACTCACCCGAGCTCGCGCCCCTCAGCGCCCAGCGCCCGCACCCGCTTCGCCTCCTCGAGCGCACCCGCGAACCCGGCGTCCGGATCGTCCCGCAGCCGCAGCGTCGCCTCGGCGTGAACCCGGACCGCCTCGTGAGGCGAGGTCGTCGCACGGGTGAGCGGCGCCTCGGCGGCGTCTCCCACTTCGACCAGCGCCCGGCTGAGGCTCCTCTGCACGTCAGTGGACCCGTGACCAGCGGTCCCGCGTCCCAGCTGGGTGACCAGCACCTCGGCGAGCGTCGCCTCGGCTCCGGCCGGCACCAGCACCACTGCGGCGCGCCACGCGGCACGGGCGACATCGTCGTCCTCGTCCCGCAGCAGTGCGTCCGTGAGGTGCGGCCACGCGGAGCGATCGCCGATCTTCGACAGGGTGTGCAGCACCTGGCTGCGCGCCTGCGGCACGGTCGAGCCCAGTTCTGCCACGAGGAGTGGCACGGTCACGTCTGCGGGATGCCTGGTGAGGGACCACGTGAGCATGTCGCGGACGAAGAAGTCCGGTTCGATGCGGCAGCGCTCGACCAGCACCTCCACGTCCGTCGGATCCGGACGGGTACCCGCATCCATCGCGGCCCGCAGCCGCAGCGCTCCATCGCCGGCGGCGAGCGCCTGACGTCGCCTCTCCACGGCAGACGCCCTCCTCCCACCGGTCGCCTCCGGTGACGCATTCCACTCGGTCATCGCGACCACCTCCTGCGACCAGCCAAGACCCTCTCACCGTGTGAGGGTCAAGGTGGAGGGACATCCGCTGCCTCTTCACGTTCGGCGCTGACCCGTCACCACGGCACACGAGATCCCACCGGTCGTCGTGGCCTCAGGGGATCTCCAGAGCGCTTGGTTAGAGTATGACCATGTCACGACCCATGCCCAGACCGAGGATGCCGAAGCCGGGGCCGTTCCCGGTGCGCTCCTCGACCACGGAGGAGACCTCCGCGGGCGGCATCGTCGTCGATTTCGAGGCTCCCACGCTGGATGTCGCGATCATCGCCCGCATCAATCGGGCCGGCCGTCTCGAGTGGTGCCTGCCGAAGGGCCACCTCGAGGACGGAGAGACCTCTGCCGAGGCCGCGCGCCGCGAGATCGCGGAGGAGACCGGGATCGTGGGCAGCGTCATCGCACCCCTGGGATCCGTCGACTACTGGTTCTCCGTCTCCGGCAACCGCATCCACAAGGTGGTCCACCACTTCCTCCTCCGCGCGACCGGCGGTGACATCACGGTGGAGAACGACCCCGATCATGAAGCGGTCGATGCGGCATGGGTGCCGCTCGACGAGCTGGGTGAGCGGCTCTCCTTCGCGAACGAGCGCCGCATCGTCGCGGCGGCCCGCTCGCTGGTCTCCATGCTGCAGACCGACCGGCGCTGAGCTCACCTGTGCCGTCCGCTCCCAGCCGCCGCACCCGCACACCCCGCCTCGTCCTCGCGCGATGGGCCGCGGGTGCGGCCGCGTGCGCGCTGGCGCTGACGCCGCTCGCCCGGGGCACCGATGCCGCTGCCCAGCAGCAGCCCGATCCCGCCGCCGAGGCCCCCACCGCAGAGCCTGCCGCCTCGCCTCACGTCACCGTGGACGAGGTGAGCCCGTGGATGGAGAGCGACGGAGCACTCACGGTGACCGGACGCGTCATCAACCCGACGTCCGCGGACTTCACGCCGAGCAGCGTGGAGATCGTCCGCTCATCGAACCGCATGACGATGCGCGACGACGTGAGCGACTGGGTCGATCAGCAGACCGCGACGGTCCTGCTCGCGAGCTCCGATGACGAACCGCCCGAACCGGCAGACGACCCCGACGACCAGAGCGAGGGGGACGACGCGGAACCGGACGAGCCGACGCTCGAGGTGCCGGACCTCCCCACGACCGTCGCCCCCGGGGAGCAGGCGGAGTTCAGTTTCACGATCCCCGCAGATCAGTTCGGGGCCGGCGGCTCCGCCGTGAGCTCGTGGGGCGCCTACGGACTGGGTGCGACGCTCAGCGGGACCGCGGAGGCGGACTCGGAGAACCCTGCGGGGACGAGCTCGAGCAGCGTTCTCACCACCGCGCCCGCCTTCACCGTGTGGCACCCGGATCCCGGCATCGATCGCACCGAGGTGACGACGGTCCTCCCCATCACCCTCGACGCGACGAGCACGGACGGGGGACCTCTCATCGAGCCCGAACTGCTCGAACAGGCTGCGGATCCCGAGGCCACGGGCGACTACGCCGGCGCACTCCGCCGTGTGATCACTGCGGCGGACACGCTGCCGGAATCGGTCCTCGCGGTGGATCCGCGCCTGCTCGCCTCGGTCACCGCCGCGCTGGACCTCACCACGGAGGCAGAGGAGGACACGGAGGGCGAAGGAGCTTCGGACGGAGAAGACCCGGCGCCGGACGCTTCCGCCTCTGACGATGCGCCTCAACCCGGCGCAGAAGCGCAGTCCCCTGACGATGAGCAGACCCCTGACACGGCGGAGACCGACGGCGGAAGCGCGGACGGCGGGAACGCGAACGGTGAGGGCGACGGAACGACGGCACCCCAGGATGCCGGCGACCTGCCCACCACTCCCAGTGAGGAGGTCCAGGAGACCTACCCGCACCTCACGCAGTGGTACGAGGACGTCACGGAACTGGCGCAGGACCGCGAGATCATGGCCCTCCCATGGGCCGATGCCCACCTCACCTCGCTGTGGCACTCGGATATGAGCGCGCTCACGGAGACGGCGGTCGGGGACCGGGAGATCGTCGAATCGACGCTCGGAGGACGCACCGATGTGCTGTGGCCGGCGGCCGGGACCGTCCGCACCGGTGACCTGAACGCGATCGCGGAGGCCGGCGCAGAGACCGTGATCCTCTCCGACACCCAGCAGCCGTCACTCACCTCGTACACGTCCTCGGCGAACTCGGCGATCTCCGTCGACGGCGCCCGGGCCCAGCCCGGTGCCGCCGAGGATCCGGCGGGCACGGCCCCCGCGGGCGAACCGACCGTCCTCCAGAGTCTGGTGGCCGATTCCGGACTCTCCGAAGCGGCTGCGGTCCACTCCACCGGCGATTCCCCCGCCCCGGGGCAGTTCCTCGCCCTGTCCGCCGCGATCACCGCGGAACGGCCCTTCGACTCCCGTTCGCTCCTCCTCACCCTGCCGCGGACAGCGGCCGGGACCGGCCTGCCGGACCTCGCGGATGATCTCTCCCGTGCCCCCTGGGTCGAGGGCGCCACACTCGAACACCTGATGGACACGGAGCCCGTCGCCCGAGGCCCCCTCGTCGAGATGCCCGAGGTCGCGGACACGAGCGGGGCCGGTTCCGACGGGGCCGGTGCTGGTTCCGACGGGGCCGGTGCAGGTTCCGATGCGGCCAGTGCTGGTTCCGACGGGGCCGGTGCAGACCGGTCCGGCACCAGCAGCGGCGGTCCCGGCGAGATCGGAGCCGAGGCCGACGCCCATGCCGGGGAACAGGCTGCGGGTGCCAGCGCCCTCCTCGCATCGCTGCAGGAGCAGTACACGGCGGGTGCGGAGGCGTCGCACGCCTTCGTGGATGCGGAGGCGACGCGTCGTGACATGGCACGGGCACTGCTCGTGTGCACGGCCACGGGCGTCATCGAAGCGGACCGTGCGGACACCTGCACCGAGCACGCGACCGGATGGGTCGAGGGGATCGCGGAGGGCGTGCGCCCGGAGCCCGGGTCCTCCGTGCTGCTCGTCACCGGTGAGCAGGCGATGATCCCCGTCCGCATCGAGAACTCGACCGACCGGAGCGCGCGGGTGCGCCTGCGCGTCGAATCGCCCACCCCGCAGCTCAGCACGGAGGTCACCGACATCGTGACACTGGGACCCGAGGAGTCCCGCAGCGTGGAGGTCCCGGTGCGCGGCCTGGCGAACGCGGACGTCAACTCGACCGTCCGACTGCTCACCGCCGACGGCGATGTGCTGCCGCAGAGCACAGAGCTGCTGGTCCGTGTGCGCGCGGACTGGGAGAACACCGCGACGATCGCGATCGGGGCTGCATTGGTCCTCGTGCTGGTGGGCGGCCTGTTCAGGACGATCCGCCGCGGGCGGCGTAAGATCCCCAAGAATCAGCTCGACGCGGCGGTGGCTCGCGCAGAGGACGGGTGAGCACCCGCACCGACGACCACCCCCGGAAGCTCCTCACACTTCGAATCCCCCTGCGGAAGGACGTCAGTGGCCGCACGGCTCTCATCCCTCGCCCGATCCTCTGCGGTCATGACCGCGGGCACCCTCACCTCGCGCATCCTGGGCTTCGTCAAGACGATGCTCCTGGCCACCGCGATCGGTGTGACCGTGGGCGGCACGGCCGATGCGTTCGACGTCGCCAACAAGGTGCCGAACAACCTGTACATGCTGCTGGCGGGCGGTGTCCTCAACGCGGTGCTCGTTCCGCAGATCATCCGTGCGGCGAAGAGGCCCGACGGCGGCCAGGACTTCGTCAACCGCCTCCTCACGCTCGCGATCATGGTGCTCGGCGCGGTGACGGTGCTCGCGACTCTCGCGGCACCACTGCTGGTCCGGCTGTACTCATCGTCCGGGTGGAGCGAGGATCAGCGCGCACTCGCGATCGCGTTCGCCTACTGGTGCCTGCCGCAGATCTTCTTCTACGGCCTCTACACGATGCTCGGCCAGGTGCTCAACGCACATTCGAACTTCGGTCCCTACATGTGGGCGCCGGTGCTCAACAACGTCATCGCGATCGCCGGTCTGGGCGTCTTCATCCTCCTCTTCGGCACGGGTGAGGCGGGACAGCACGCGATCGGGACGTGGGACGCGACCAAGATCGCGGTGCTCGCAGGGTCCGCCAGCCTGGGCGTCGTCTGCCAGGCACTGATCCTGCTGTGGCCGCTCAAGAGGATCGGGTTCCGCTTCCGTCCCACGTTCGGGTTCCGCGGGGTGGGCCTGGGGACCGCTGGGAACATCGCGACGTGGACGTTCGGCGCGGTCCTCGTCGGCCAGCTGGGCTTCATCGTCACGTCGCGCGTCGCCGCCTCCGCCTCGTCGGTGAGCGGGGAGGTGAGCGCATCACTGGCCGCCTACACGATGTCGTACCTCGTGTTCATGCTCCCGCACTCACTGGTCGCGGTGTCGCTCGCCACCGCCCTCTTCACGTCGCTCAGCACCTTCGCCGCGCAGGACGACACGGATTCCGTGCGCGCCGCCCTGGGTCTGGGGCTCCGGCTCGTCGGCCTGGTCAACGTGTTCGCCACGGCAGCACTCATCACCCTGTCGACACCCGTCGCCATGGTCGTCGGCGGCTCGATCGACCCGGAGAGCGGTCTGCATCCGCTCGATCAGGCACGGGCTATCGGCCCGGTCATCGCCACGATGGTGGCGGGCCTCGTCCCCTTCAGCGCGAACTACCTGCTCCAGCGCGTCTACTACGCGTACGAGGACGCGAAGACGCCCTTCTGGGTGCAGGTTCCGCAGGTGGTGCTGACGGCGATCGGCGTGGTCGCCTCCGGGATGCTGCTGCCGGGACCGTGGATCGTCGCCGGCATCGGCGCCTCCATGAGCATCGGATACATCTTCGCTGCGATCGTCTCCGCGATCCTGCTGCGCGGCAAGCTCCAGCGTCTGGGGACCAGGGGCCTCGTCATCGCGCATCTGAAGTTCGCAGTCGCGGCCCTCATCGCGGCGGCCGTGGGCGCGGTCGGAATGCACTACCTGAGCGATTCCCTGTACTCGAGCAGGGCCGGGGCACTGCTCGTGACAGTCGTGGGCGGATCCATCATGCTCGCGGTGTATCTGGTCGTCTGCTATGCACTCCGCGTCAGCGAGCTGCGTCAGATCGTCCAGCTGGTCCGGACGAAGATCGGGAAGTAGGCACTGTTTCGCGACTGAGACGTACATGTGCTGGTTTCGTGACATGAGGTTCCCAGTCCACACACATCGAGCGAGATAAACTGAGGGACGCCTGCGACGAAGGTCCATCGCGGCGTGAGCTATTTCTTCGGGAGGGCACCAGGTGCGGATCGAGCGCGGTACTGTCATCGCAGACAGATACGTCGTCTCCGCAATCGAAAGACCCTGGCTCGCCGACACCCCGGAAGCGGGAGTCGTCTGCCTGGCACTCGACGCGATCCTCGACGCCCCCGTCATCCTCTATGCGGCTGATGCGGAGCTGTCCGGCGACCTGCTGGATGCCGGCCGTCGCCTCTCCCTCGTCAACGACCCCCGCGTCCCCTCCGTGCTCGACGTCGGATCCGCGGACATCGAGGACGGCCGTCGGATCGACTACGTCGTCTGCGAACGCACTGCGGCGACGTCCCTGGCAGAAGTGCTCACGTCCGGACCGATCGGCCCGGCTGAGGCCCGTGCGATCACCGGCGAGGTCTCCGAAGTGCTGGTCCATGCCGGTCGTCGCGGACTCCATCACCGGTGCCTGGGACCGGAGTCGATCGGCATCATGACGAACGGCGACGTGGTGGTCCACGGGATCGCCATCGACGCCGCGCTGTCCGAAGCGGCGCTCGGGCTCGAAGTCCAGACCGATACGACGGCTCTGCGGGAGGACGCCCTCGCGATCGTCGACATCCTGTACTCATGCCTGTCCGGTCAGTGGCCGAAGCCCGAATCCCGTGCCGGACTGCCCGCGGCGCCGCGGAAGAACCAGCGCGTCGTGGAGATCGAGACCCTGCGGAGCGATGTCCCGGAGGACCTCGCAGCATTCCTCACCGGCGTCACCTCCTTCAGCGATCCGGGTCCGCGCTCACCCGGCGAGATCGTCAGGTACCTGCGCGACTGGAAGCGCGACACCCTGGCGGACCTCGAAGGATCGCCGCTGCCAGACGAAGAGCTCTTCTCCGACGACGCACTCGTCGGAGAGGCGGCGGCTGAGGGCGACGGCGCAGAGACCGCGGACGCCGCAGCCTCGGCCGCCCCGCAGTCGCCCAGCGCAGGGGCGGCTCCCACGGACGAGGCGAGCGGCACCTCGGACGCGGCGACCTCCGAAGCCGACGCGACGGCGGCGGCCAGCACCTCGGCGGGAGCCGGCACGGTCGGTGCGAAGCCGACCGGGAATCTCTCCACCGATGCGCCGGCCGGGCGCACGAAGTCCACTGGCTCGACCATCGGGATGGGCAGCACGGGTGCGCGACCCACGACGGCGCCGCCGGCCCGGCCCACGGCGCCCGTCACGCCTCCGCAGCGACAGGCGACCCCGGACCAGATCCAGGCGGCGCTCGCACGGATCGGCATGAGCCGACCGGGCACGTCGGGCTATTCCGCAGGACGGTCGGACGGCGTCGTCACGAAGCTCGACGAGCAGATGCAGATGCGTGAGGCGAGTGTCTTCCCGCTCAGCGCCGACGATCTGTCCGGCGTCGATACCGAGGAGTGGACACCGGAGCAGACGTACTCCGACTACGAAGACCTCTCCGCCACGGAGTACGACAGCAACGTCACGGCGCCCATCCTCGACCGCGATGCGCTGTGGGGCGACTCCGAAGACGTCACCACGCAGTCCATGCCGATCATCCCCGACCCCACAGACGACGGCACGGGTGCTGACGAGCCGCTGGACGTGATGGCGACCGGTGCCGACTATGACGCGGACACGGCCGAGGTCCCCTCCGCGAACGGCACGGGCCCGATCGGATCGACGGAGGCAGAGGCCACGGACGACGACGGCTCGTGGTTCCTCGGAGGGGTCTTCACGACGCGTGAAGAGGAGATCGAGCAGCAGCGGGTCGCGTTCGAACGCGAGCGTGCGCTCGAACGGCGCCGTGCCGAAGCCGCGCAGCAGCGCGTGATCGCTGCCGAAGCGCGGAACACGCGCCAGCGCGAGGCATCGCAGAAGGAATCCGCTCGAGTGGAGACCGCGCGAGAGGAGACCGTGCGCAGCGAGTCCGCGCGAGACGAGTCCGCGCCGGGCAGCACTGCGCAGACGGCCACCGCGGCAGCATCCGCGAGTGCGATCACAGAGGCGGACGCTGCGAGGGAGTCTGAGGGGAAGGCTCCGGAGCAGTCGAGCAAGAGTCAGTCGACCACGACTCAGAAGGCGAACACGCAGACGGCGAAGTCCCAGAAGGTGAAGTCCCAGAAGGCCGGGGCGAACGGCACCGCGGCACAGGGTGCCTCGGCAGCCGCGGCGGCCACCCCGTCTGCCGCGGGCACACAGAGCAGTGGAGCCGGCAGCGGTGGCGGTAGCGGCAGCGGAGCCGGTAGCCGTACAGAGTCGTCCTCCGGATCGACGTCCTCCACTGGATCGGCACGCGCCCGCAGGAGGCGGACGATCACGCTCCTCGTGCTCGCGATCCTCGTCGTCGCGGCGATCATCATCGGTTTCGTCGCGCTGGGTGGTTCATCGGACGAGACAGCGTCTCCCGAACCCGCACAGCAGTCGACTCCCGCCGCAGAGCAGACCGAGGAGCCCGAACCCGCAGCACCGGCGCCGGTCATCGAAGAGATCACCGCGATCGATCCCGAAGGCGATGATGAGGAGAACTCCGATGAGGCGGAGCTCGTCATGCCCGGCGAGTCCGGCGGATGGCGCAGCGAGCGCTACAGCACCCCTGACTTCGGCGGACTGAAATCGGGCCTGGGCCTGATGGTCGAACTCGAGGAGGAATCGGAGATCTCCCAGCTCGACCTCCTCGCACCGGACGGGCAGTCCCTGCTGGAGGTGCGGGTCGGAGACTCCGACGACGTGGAGGAAGCGGAGACCGTCGAAGAGGTCGACCTGGACGGGGACGTCACCGTCGAGCTCGATGAACCGGCGACCGGACAGTATGTGTTCCTGTGGTTCACAGAGGCGACGGCTGAGGGCGACGGCTACCGTGCGATGATCGACGAAGTCGACATCAGCTGATCCGGCTGCGGACAGGGTCGTGCGCTCGGAGTGCTGTGCCCGGCGCGGAATATCGCGGACTCATACCGTGTTTGCTTGCTTGACAAGTGTAGGAGGGACATGACAACCCATCATCGTCTAGTGATCGTGGGCTCCGGACCAGCCGGATACACCGCCGCGATCTATGCCGCCCGTGCGAACCTGGAGCCCGTCGTCATCGCCGGGTCCGTCACCGCCGGCGGAGAGCTCATGAACACCACGGATGTGGAGAACTTCCCGGGATTCCCGGAAGGGGTCCAGGGTCCCGATCTCATGGAGAACATGCGGCAGCAGGCCGAGCGCTTCGGTGCCACCGTCGTCTATGACGACGTCACGGAGCTGACGCTCGAACCGGGCGCGCATGCGATCGTGACCGGTCTCGGCACCCGCTACACCGCGGAGGCTGTGATCCTCGCGACCGGCTCTGCCTACCGCGAACTGGGCCTCCCCAATGAGAAGAAGCTGTCCGGTCACGGCGTGAGCTGGTGTGCGACCTGCGACGGGTTCTTCTTCCGTGACCACCACATCGCCGTCATCGGCGGCGGCGACTCCGCGATGGAGGAGGCCACCTTCCTCAGCCGGTTCGCCTCGAAGGTCACCGTGGTGCACCGCCGCCAGGAGCTGCGCGCATCGCAGACCATGCAGGACCGGGCGAAGGCCGATCCGAAGATCGAGTTCGTCTTCGATTCGGAAGTCGCTGAAGTCCACGGCGAAGACTCACTCACCGGACTCACGCTTCGCAACGTGAACACCGGTGAGACTTCCGATCTGCCCGTGACCGGCATGTTCGTCGCGATCGGCTCCGACCCCCGCACATCGCTCTTCGCAGACCGGCTCGCACTCCGCGATGACGGCTACCTCCAGGTCGACGGACGCAGCTCCCGGACCAGCATGGAGGGCGTCTTCGCCGCCGGCGACGTGATCGACCCCGTATACCGGCAGGCGATCACCTCCGCTGGAACCGGATGCTCCGCGGCTCTGGACGCCGAGCACTACCTGGCATCCCGACCCCAGCAGCAGGCAGCGGAGGCCGACGCGGCAGTACCGTCGGTCGCCGTCGCGGGCGCCTGACCCACTCAACTCACTGCGCGTGCCGAACACACGCCACCACACGACCCGTCAGCACCACTGACGAGAACCGAGGAGGACATCATGTCCCTGGAAGTCACTGACGCAACCTTCTCCGACGAAGTCCTGAAGGCCGACAAGCCCGTGCTCGTCGATTTCTGGGCACCCTGGTGCGGCCCGTGCCGCATGGTCTCGCCCATCGTCGACGAGCTCGGCGATGAACTGGAGGACCGTCTGAAGGTCGTCAAGGTCAATACCGACGACAACATGCAGACCGCCGGTTCGTACGGCATCACGTCCATACCGGCGCTCTACCTCTTCAAGAACGGCGAAGTCGTCAAGCAGATCATCGGTGCCAGGCCCAAGCCGGCTCTGCTCGAGGAGATCGAGCCGCTCCTCGCCTGATCTCAGGCGCACGCACAGGAGCGAAGCCCTCAGCAAGACATCAGGCGTCCGTTGTAGTATCAACGGGCGCCTGATCGTCCGTTGGAAGATCGTGACCCTGCCGGCCCGCGGATCAGCGCGACCCGCATCCCACCAGAGACGAGTTCGATGACACCCCACAACTCCACCTTCCAGCTCGGAGCGTCCGACACGGTGCTGCTCACCGTGAAGGCACAGCTGTCCCGTCTGGGGTACGACGTGGGCGATTCCTCCAGTGCTGAGTTCGATCACGACCTCGACTCCACCATCAAGCACTTCCAGCAGCGGAGAGGCCTGTTCCCCGACGGGGTCCTCGGTCAGCAGACGTTCGAGCAGATCGAGCTTGCTCGTCACCAGCTGGGCGACCGCATCCTGCGATTCGACCCTGTCCGACCGTTCAGCGGCGATGACGTCGCGGAACTTCAGAGCAAGCTCTCCGATCTGGGTCTCTACGCTTCGCGCATCGATTTCACCTTCGCAGAGACCACGGACGCAGCCGTCCGTGATCTTCAGAAGAACCTCGGTCTGAACGTCGACGGAGTGGCCGGTCCCCGTACCCTCCGCGGGCTCGAAGCGGTGACGCGGGGAAGTGCGTCCGGCAACATCTTCGCCCTGCAGGAGAAGGCCCGACTCCAGTCGTCCGGACCATCATTGTCTGGACGCACATTCGTCATCGATTCCGCCCCCACCCTCCCCATGACCGATGACACGCAGCTCGTCGCGGATCATACGAGCAGCGCATACGACTACTCGATGGATATAGCCCAGCGGATCTCCGGCCGCCTCGCAGCAGTAGGGGCATCACCCTTCGTCCTCGACGCGGACGAACGCGCCGCATCGGATCTCCTGGACTCACGCGCATCCACTCTCATCAGTGTGTCGCAAGACTTCCACACGAATCCCAGTGCGAACGGGGTCGCAACCTTCTATTTCGGTACGGCTACCGGTCAGCCTTCGCCCATCGGCAAGCGCCTGGCGGAGCTGATCCAGCGCGAGATCCTCTCACGTACCGATTTCCTGGACTGCGGCTCCCATGCTCGCTCGTGGAAGTCCCTGCACGAATACACGACGCCCACAGTCCACGTCGTCGTCGGTTACATCACGAACGGTGATGACAGCCAGCGGCTGCACTCAGCACGAGTGCGAGATTCGATTGCAGAATCGGTCGCCGTTGCGCTTCAGCGCCTTTATTTGACGGAAGCAGCCGATCCTGTCACAGGAACGGTCGACCTGGTGGCATTGCGTGAGATGATCGCGCGGAAGTCCGACGAGAGCACCGCCGACTGACGCTCTCCGACGCGAGTAGCACGTACGCCGCTGCAGGCAGCGCCGTTCCACGTAGCACCGTTGCCAGCGTGACACCGGTGACCTGGCGTTTCACGTGAAACTGAGAGCGAGAACCCACAGGTGATACGTTGCGCCGGCACGTACCCTGAGAGCGCGCATCTCCACTGAACCCCATCCGTGCAGGTAGGCATCTGTCGAGGGAGGATGCTGGCGCCCTTCGGAGAACATTCGACCGCCATCCCGCTCGTCTGACCGCATCGACAAGACGCGTCGCCCTCAGAACTGTACCGAGTGAACCGTCGATCCCACTGCCACCCGTCTTCACTCGCAGACCTATCGCGTCCATGAGGCACCCTTGGCACTCCGGACGGATTGCGACTCAGGTCCACGGGCCATCCACCTAGTACTAGATAAAACGTCCCGTTTCCCCGTCCGCCGGATCCGCCGGCGACTCGTACCCAGCACAGCACATGCCACCTCCGCAGGCAGCACGTCGGTTCCACGTGAAACACACCAACCACTGCATGGTGGCCGACGACCGCACACCTATCGGAACACCACTCGGCAGAGTTCACTACCCAACTCCTCGGTTGGCAAACGATCGCACCGCGGCAGGCCGTGACGCTACCGACACGTGGTTGCGAACTACAGCTCATCTGACGCCTTCGCCACGTGCGACGGAACAGAGGTACATTCGCGTCCTTCGTCACTGCGTTCACAGAGCACGGAATGGGAAGAGGCATAGCCCCCACACCGACATGAGCGACAGAACCCATGCATCTCTACGCACGACCCTGGGAAATGGCGCGGAGCACCGCATCGGCAGATCACTGTAGATCGCCGCTTGAGTCCATGTGAAGAACGGTGCGCGTCAGTGATCATCGAGAACAACAACCGCGTTTCACGTGAAACGCAGCGCTCGAATAGATCCGACGACAGCCGACGAATGGATTGATCAGATCCGACGCTCTGTACATTCAGACGCACACCGAGGCGGATTTCAGCGGCGACCGGGGCTAAAAGCCACCGGGATTGAGCATCGGTGCACAATCAATCCTTCGAGAGTTCAGGAATGCGTATCCCTCAGCAGCGCGCCCCGAGCAACTCACCGATCGTGACCATCACGCGCGCGACGCGTGCAGCCCGGCCAGTACTGAGAAGTTGGTGAATCACTGACACGCACACAGACTCATTCTTAACGACGTTTCACGTGAAACAAGAGGGGGAGCTCCTGTCCGGCGCAGAGAATGCCACGGAAACCACGCGCTGAATAGCGCTCAACGTTTCACGTGAAACAGCGAATCGTCGCTGTAAGTGCCGGCGGATTGCCGAGTTTCTGCTCGATACCAGCGTCCGGCTCCTCCACGAGCAGTACGAGTGATCGCTCGCTGGAGTGTATTGCACGGGTCGGTGCCGGAGTCGGTTTCTGGTAACGCGATTCTCGATGGATCCCAACCGTCACCTTCGCGCCAGCCAGGTTTGGAGCCCTACCGATGTGCACCTATATGAGAAAGTACCCATTACGCCCGCCAATTCTGCACGTGTACAGCTCCAACTGTGCGGGTTGCTGGCCAACTCGCCATCACTTCATCACCCAAGACGGCCAGCATCATCATGTTTCACGTGAAACGAGTGACAATTGAGGGAGGGGGTCCTCCACTTGTCACGATAGATGCCGCACTTCGGGTAGGACATGGGGTACCCACGACGAGATACGGCTTGGGTACACCGCTTATCGCCCCGACCCGTTGGACTCACACAGAAGCGGAATTGCTCTCCCACGACGCGCAGTATGTGCAGTCGTTGTCTACATCTGATGCAACATGACGAGAACTTCGGCGACTTCGTCCACCGCCCGTCTACTTCGCGCAAACCGAAACCCGGGCTCGGGAACGGGAACGGCACAATCACTTCACGTGCGATCGGGTGGTCCCTCCGGCCACCTACCGTTGAATTGGCCCGTTTCACGTGAAACCTCACCTCATCACGGGAGCGAAAGCGTCTTCGCTCCCGCTGGGCACGCGTGTGCGCCGCCTGTAGACACAAAAAAGCGCCCAACTCACTGACGGTGAGTTGGGCGCTTACTTGTGAGGACAGCTATTCGTCGTCGGAACCGCCCTCGAGCCCAAGAAGCAACAGGATCCTATTCAGATCCTCGCCATTTGCGAACTCAACCGAAAGCTTTCCCTTGCGCTTGCCCATGACGACGTTCACCCGAGTATCAAGACGATCTCCGAGCGACCGTGCGAGCTCTGCAAGCTCTGGGTCGGGTTCGCGTGTTCCACGTGAAACAGCGGAACGATCGCCACGGTTGAGAAGTATGACGGCTTCCTCGGTGGCCCGTACTGACAGCCCTTCAGCGACTACTCGCTGAGCCAGGACCTCCATGTTGGCGCCATCGTTCAGTCCGAGCAGCGCTCGCGCATGTCCGCTGGAGAGAACACCTGCAGCAACGCGACGCTGAACCATTCCCGGGAGCTTCAAGAGTCGGATCGTATTGGAGATCTGCGGCCGTGAGCGACCGATCCGCTCGGAGAGTTCTTCTTGAGTGCAGTTGAAATCCTCCAACAGCTGCGCGTAGGCCGCTGCTTCTTCAAGAGGGTTCAGATCGACGCGGTGAAGATTCTCCAGGAGCGCATCGCGCAGGAGGTCGTCATTGGACGTCTCCCGAACGATCGCCGGAATCGTGTCCTTACCTGCCTCCTTCGACGCGCGGAAGCGCCGTTCACCCATGATCAGTTCATACTGACCAGGGGCGTCAGTGCGCCGACGGACGACGACCGGCTGAAGGACACCGATCTCGCGGATGCTCGTGATCAGCTCGTCGAGCGCGTCCTCATCGAATACATCGCGAGGCTGACGCGGGTTAGGGCGAATGCGGTCGAGAGAGATCTCACCGAAGGTTGTGCCCGGGACCGGAACCAGGTCGGCTGCATCGTCCTGCTCGTCACCCGTTTCACGTGGAACGTCCGGGGCGGAGGAGTCGGAGAGAGCGACGTCCGCGACCTCTGCGTCACGCTCCTCCGCATCGGCTTCCACTCCCGGCATCTCTTCCGACGCAGAATGTGACCGGACGGTTTCACGTGAAACGTAGACTCCATCAACCGATGTGTCGGTACCGCCGCGGCCATCGTCCGAAGCTTCCGCCGCCGGAGACTCCGGGACATCAGTGCGCTCGTCAGTCGGACGAGAATCGAGCGAAGAGGGGTCGTCGTTCGACTGTACAATCGAATCCGCAATGCGATCACTGTCGTTCTTCGCGGAACCGCGCTCTACCTTCGCACCTGCTGACGCCTTCGACTTCGTTGCCGGCTGCCGGGTGGCCGGCTCTGCAGACGCGGATGTCGACTCATCGGCGGATTTCTGCGAGGAGCTCTTCCCTGATTTCGTCGCCGCGGAGGTGGCCTTGGTCGCCGCCGACTTGCTGGCGGCAGGCTTCTGCGTCGCTCCCTTCGCGGGAGTTCGCTTCGCGGACCCGGTCTTTCGACCCGCCTGTGCACGCCTCATCGACTCCGCCGGATCCGACGGCACCTTCTCGCGCTCCGTCTCCTGCGATTCGGTCTGAGCGTCCGGATCGGCCCGCTCGCTGCGCGGGAAGAACACATCCGATGGGCGACCGGTCTCCTGACTGGGGATGAGCGATCCCAGTCCCCGTCCAAGTCCGCGACGCTTCTCAGCCATTCTTGATTCCTCTCAATGAGATCTCCTCAGCCGCCTCACGGTAGGACAGCGCACCCGAAGAGCTGGGTTCGTACGAGATGACGGTTCTGCCGTAGCTCGGGGCCTCGGAGATGCGCACGGACCGTGGAATGACAGTGCGCAGAACCTGATCCTCGAAATGTGTGCGGACCTCTTCAGCGACCTGGGCACTGAGGCGCGTACGTCCGTCGTACATCGTCAGAAGCACTGTGGAGATCCACAGCTCGGGGTTCAGGTGCTGCTGGATCATCTGGATGCTCTTCAACAGCTGGCTCACGCCCTCCAACGCGTAGTACTCGCACTGGATGGGGATGAAGACCTCCCGAGCAGCGACGAAGGCGTTCACTGTGAGGAGGCCCAGGCTGGGCGGGCAGTCGATGAGGACATAGTCGACGCGCTGGCCGGCTTCATCCTGCTCCTCCAGGTACTTCGTCAGTGCGCGGTGCAGCCGCATTTCGCGTGCCACCTTCGACACCAGGTCGATCTCAGCACCTGCCAGATCGATGGTGGCCGGCACGCACTTCAGCGTCTCGAACTCCGGAGACTGGGCGACGACCTCGGAGATGTCGTAGTCGTCGATGAGGACTTCATAGATCCCATCCACACCGGTCGAGTGGTCGATGCTCAGAGCGGTGCTCGCGTTGCCCTGCGGGTCGATATCGACCACCAGAACCTCAAGACCATGGGACGCCAGAGCAGCTGCGACGTTGACGGTCGTCGTCGTCTTCCCCACACCGCCCTTCTGATTGGCGATGGTGAGGATTCTCGTCTGATCAGGGCTGGGGAAGGTCGTCGACGCAAGTCGCTCCGCACGGCGATGATCGCGTGCGATCTGAGCTCCCAGCGGAGTCGACTCGTCCATAAGAGGCATGTGGATCACTCCGCGTTCGCTAAACCAAGGTACCTCGACATTCTACGTCGGGGCACAGACTTCGGGACTCAGGACGTGCTGATGAGAACCGACTGTCCACCGTCGACGTTCCACGTGAAACGTCTGCGTTCCCGCGGGGCTCTCACTCTATGCCGTCTGCGTTCGGCGAAAGACACCGGCACGTCGCGCGGTCACTGTATAGAACTCACGTTCGAATCAGACAGTGGGTGTTCCACCCCGCATACGATTACTCAGCGGCGACGCAGCTCCACCACTGTTGTGGGCGTCTCGAGTTCTTCCGCGCCCACTGTGTGCACAGTCGGACCCACGAGCTTGCGCTTGCGGATCAGCCGCGCCGCGTTCTCCAGCTCAGAATCGACCGATGCGCCCTTGATCGCCAGGATCCGCCCCTGCGGACCCAGGATCGGCACCGACCATTCGATGAGCGTCGTCATCGCCTTCACCGCACGCGCCGTGACGACAGTGAAGATCTCGTCGTCCACCAGCTCCTCGACGCGTGCGCGCACGATGCGGACATTCTCCAGACCCAGATCGTCGACGACCATGCGAAGCCACTCCACACGGCGTTCCATGATCTCGATGAGGACGATCCGCACATCAGGACGAGCGAGCGCCCACGGGATCCCCGGGAGACCGGCACCGGATCCGATGTCGCCGACAACGTCGCCGGTCTCCAGCAGGGATGCTGCGGCTCCGCAGTTGAGGATGTGCCGTGACCACACGCGGGGGAGCTCACGAGGGCCCAGCAGGCCCCATTCGACCCCCGTGGTCACAAGATGCTGAGCGTAGCGGTCCGCGAGCTCCACGCGGTCCCCGAACAGGGTCTCCGCATAGGCCGGCCTCTGCTCGACTCCCTCATCAATCTCTTCAGACATGCAGCGTCCTTCAGGCGGGGTGGACGACGACATGGCGGTGATCGCCCTCGCCTTCGGACTCTGATCGGAGACCGGCCTTGGCCACGACGTCGTGGACGACCTTCCGCTCGAAGCTGTTCATTGGACGGAGGGAGACCGTCCGTCCTTCACTCTGCACGGATTCGACCGCTTCCGACGCGACCTTCCGCAGATCGTCCTTGCGGCGGTCCCGGTAGCCGTCGATGTCGAGCATCAGCCAGGACCGCTGCCCTGTCTGCGCCTGCACCGTGAGGCGAGTGAGCTCCTGCAGGGCAGTCAGCACCTGTCCATCGCGACCCACGAGGACGTCCAGGCCGTCGTCGCCGTCGTCGTTCAGGATCGCGAGCTGAGCGCGCCCGTCCGCGACATCGATGTCGATGTCGCCGTCCAGATCCGTCACGTCGAGCAGCTCCTCGAGGTAGTCCGCGGCGATATCGCCCTCCTCCTCGAGCAGCTCCGTACGGCTGGGGCGCGAGGACGCAGCGTCGGCGCTGTCATCCTTCACCGCGGTGCCATCGGACGGCTCCGCGGTGCTCGCCGTGCTTCCCTCCGCCGTGCTCTCTGCCGTGCCCTGCGCGGTGGTCTCCGCGCTGTTCCGCGCCGCATCAGCCGCAGTCGAGTCCTGCGCCGAGTCGACGACCTCCGCCTGCTCTGCGGTCGTGCCGTTGTCAGTCGTCGGGGATCCAGTGGTTTCCGTCGAGTCACTCATCGTCGTTCCTCCATGTCGTATCGGATCGCCCGTGCGCGACCCGGTCACACTCATATCTAACGCTTCTTGCGCTTCTTCTTCTTGCGCTTCGCGCTGACAGGTTGCGGACGCTGACCACTGGTCTTCGCCTGAGGCTTGTCCTCAGCCTCGGCTTCATCCTTCAGGGCGATGGGTTCGGCACCGGGAAGCGGGGACTTGCCCTTGCGTGCACGACGCTCCATCAGGTCGCGCTCAGCCTGTGAGCCCGGCGCGGGCATGCTCCGGATGACGAACATCTGCTGGAACATCGTCCAGGTGTTCGACACGAGCCAGTAGATGAGGACGCCCAGCGGGAAGTAGATGCCGCCGATGCCGAAGACCACGGGCATCAGGTAGAGCATCATCTTCTGCTGCTGCATGAACGGGTTGTCCATGGCCGCGTCGGACATGTTCTTCGTCATCATCTGGCGCTGGGTCCAGAACTGGGTGCCCGCCATGATGACGATGAGGACAGCGGTGACGGCCTTGACCCACCAGTCACCGGTGAGGAAGGAGGAGGACAGCGGGATGCCGAGGACGATCGCCTGGTCCATCTGCTCCGCAAGATCCCGCGTCATGCCGCCGACCGGGTCGATCTCCCCGGTCGCGATCTGCGGGACGTTGTTGATGACGCGGAACAGGCTCAGGAAGATCGGCATCTGCACGAGCAGCGGAAGGCACGATGCGAACGGACTGGTCCCGTGCTTCTTGAACATCGCCTGCTGCTCTTCGACCATCGCCTGTCGAGAGAACTGGTCCTTCTTGCCCTTGTACTTCTTCTGGAGGCGCTGCAGCTCCGGCTGGATCATCTGCATCTTGCGCTGCGACTTGATCTGGCGCACGAAGAGGGGAACCAGCGCACCGCGGACCACCAGGGTGAGCCCGGCGATCGACAGGACCCACGTGAGACCACTGGCCGGGTCGAGGCTCAGGAACGTCAGCAGCTCATGGAAGAGCGCGAGGATCCATGCGACCACCCATCGCAGGGGGTAGAGCAGCGTATCGAAGAAGCCCATTCACTCTCTCCTCGGCCCTGGCACGATCTTCGCGTCCACGACCCTCATGAAGTCTTTACCGGTTGTACATTCTGCCATTGTTCGCGGGGCCGTCCTGCCCCCAGATCTCCGCGCTGCGGCGCTCGAGCACAGAACCCTTGACGTGATCGACACCACCGCGGGTGAAGGGGTTGCACCGGAGCACTCGCCATGCCGCCATGAACATGCCCGCCACCGCACCCTTCACCTCGAACGCATCTAGAGCGTACTTCGAGCAGCTGGGATAGTAGCGGCACACATCACCATAGAGCGGGGAGATGACCACACGGTACGCGCGCATGAACCAGACGAACGGCATCCGCGGTGCGATCCGCAGCACGTGGCCGAATCGAGCCGCGCGACCCGCTGGCGGGTCGGGCAGAGACGATTCGGTGTCCTCACCGGAGCGCATCTGAGGCTCCGGCCGACTGCTCGGTCCGATCGCCGGCGCCGGATTCCGCACCCGAGATCCCGGTGGTCTCCTCATCCCGCTTCCGCAGCCGCCGGCGGGCGGTGCGCAGCGCGCGATCGAGGGACCGTGTGAGCGCTGCGTAGTCCGCGTCCGAGGCTGCGGGCAGCGCCCGGATCACCAGGAGGTCTCCCGTCCGGAGGTCCTTCAGCTGCCCGGCCGCCCACGCGCGCGCACGGCGCTTCACCCGGTTGCGGACCACCGCGTTCCCCACGGCTTTGGAAACGACGAATCCCACGCGCGGGGCGTGGGATTCGCGTGTGTGGGCCACGTGAGCCAGTACGTGACTGCTGGTCCCCTTCACACCTGTACGGAAGGCAGTGCGGAAGTCGGCCGGAGCACGGAGCCTGTTCTCACGAGGCAGCACGGTGGTGGGGCCTCAACCGGCGTGCGGTCAGGCGGACAGGGCGCGGCGGCCCCGGCGGCGACGCGATGCGAGGATCGCACGGCCGGCGCGGGTGCTCATGCGCTGGCGGAAGCCATGCGTCTTGGCGCGCTTGCGGTTGTTCGGCTGGAAAGTATGCTTGCTCACTTCTCACTCCATCGATCGTCGTCAGACACAGCTGACGTGTGGTTCCACTGAGGCGGGATGCAGGCCGAATCCAGCGCTTTCACGATTCGCTCGGCCGCCCACTCCTGCGTCGAGGGAGGACAGGGAAGTGCGCACACACCGGGGTACAAGCCCGCAACACAGGACACCCCATCCTAGAGGCGCCCTCTCTCGACGGTCAAACCGCGGCCCGTCACGACGCGGATCAGTGACGACGCTCACTCCGATGTGTCCTGACATGGGCCCGATCCGCCCCCACATGGACGTCCGGTGTCGCGCGTCCGACTCCCCGGTGTCATCGAGCCGGCGCCCACATGACGCCGACACGCCGAATGGTGGTCGGAACGGTCGATTCCTCTGCCCACAACCTTGTGCACACGCTGCGTGAACAACGGCGTCCACAAACAACACGCGTGTGATTTCCACATGGTTGTCCACCGATGTGGATGATTCCGGGACTTACGTGGTCGCTATGCACAAACTGTGGAAAACTATGTGGACGTCATTCGGATGCTCTTCCACACCTGTGGGCGACGGGGGCTGGGGAATGACACGCCGGTCATGCACGTCGGAAGGACGAGGGTGAACTCCACACAGAACGATCCGGAGCAGATATGGACGCAGGTCCTCACCAATCTGCTCAACGATCCGACCATCCTCAAGCAGCACAAGGGCTTCCTCACGGGTGCGATGCCCAAGGGCATGATCGGTGACTCGATCTACGTCCTCGCCGTCCCCTCGGAGCTGCACCGCCGCAACCTCGAGACGGACCTGCGCGAACCCCTCACCCGCGAGTTCGGGCGGGTCGTCGGCCACGACGTGAACCTCGCGATCGCAGTCGGCACCGCCTACACCGAGGCGCCGACGGAACCGGTCGCCTCCGTTCCCGCACCGGCACAGCCACAGGCGCCCACGGCACCGCACGACGCGACGGACACGGGGCCCCTCGGTCACGACGCCACCACAGGTACGGCTCCCGCACCGGCTCCCACACCGAACGCAGGCCAGGAGGCCGAGGCTGCGGTCGCCTCGGCGGCCCCACCTCACGCCGACGTACCCAGTCACCCCACCCCCGCGCCGGCACCGGCGCCCGGTGACCGGCAGCAGTGGACCTCGGGCTCGTCCCCAGCGCCCTTCTCGCACACCGGAACCCCCGCTCCCCACGGACCGGACGGCAAGAGCTCCTCGAGTCTGCTCAATCCCAAGTACACGTTCGACGCCTTCGTCGTCGGCGCTTCCAACCGCTTCGCCCATGCAGCGGCGTTCGCGGTCGCGGAGTCTCCGGCCAAGGCGTACAACCCCCTCTTCATCTACGGCGATTCGGGACTGGGTAAGACCCACCTGCTCCACGCGATCGGGCACTACTCGCAGCAGCTCTACCCGGAGATCCGCGTCCGGTACGTGTCCAGCGAGGAGTTCGTCAACGACTTCATCAACACGGTGGGATCGCAGACGACGTCCAACACGCTGCGTCCGGCGTTCCAGCGCCGCTACCGTGAGGTCGACATCCTCATGATCGATGACATCCAGTTCCTCCAGGGCAAGGACGCGACGATCGAGGAGTTCTTCCACACGTTCAACGCTCTGCACAATGAGGAGAAGCAGGTCGTCATCACCGCGGACCAGCCGCCCAAGATGCTGAAGGGCTTCGAGGAGCGTCTGCGGTCCCGCTTCGAGTGGGGTCTGCTCACGGACGTGCAGCCGCCGGACCTCGAGACCCGGTTCGCCATCCTCAGGAACAAGGCGTTCACGGACAAGCTCGACGTGCCGCCGGATGTGCTCGAGTACATCGCCAGCCGCGTGTCGTCGAACATCCGCGAGCTGGAGGGTGCGCTGATCCGCGTCACCGCGTTCGCCAACCTCAACGATCAGGTAATCGACGTCGGCCTCGCGGAGACGGTCCTCAAGGACTTCATCACCCAGGACGACACTCCGGAGATCACCGCGGCGGACATCATGGGCCAGACGGCGTCGTACTTCTCCCTGTCCATCGAGGACCTGCAGAGCGGGAGCCGTTCGCGCACGCTCACCACCGCACGACAGATCGCGATGTACCTGTGCCGCGAACTGACTGATCTGTCGCTGCCGAAGATCGGCCAGGAGTTCGGCGGGCGCGACCACACCACGGTCATGCACGCGAACAAGAAGATCAAGACGCAGATGGCGGAGCGCCGTGCTCTGTACACACAGGTCACCGAACTCACGAATCGCATCAAACAGCAGCATCGACTGTGAAATGAGCAATACACAGTTGTGGACAACGCTGTGGGAAACGCCGCTCAGCACGTGGACCGCACGGGGGACGGATCCGCGTTCGCCTGGTGATGCCTGTGGGTCACAGCGATGTGATTACACAGGCATGCACCGGTGAGGTGCTCACCGTGCACACTCCATCCACCTGCTCACACCGGCTGAGATCCGCCAGCAGGCGGCGATCCGATGGAGTTATCCACAGTTTCCACAGTGCCTACTACTGACTACCTATTCAACTCATTGCGATTCAGGGGGTTCACCGCGCACTGCACCGACTCTGCAAGACCATTCGCTTATCGCACGATAATATCGAGGTGACTGCTGTGCAGATCTGCACAGCAGTGATCGGGGCTATTCGAACGACGTCTCCTCGAACTCGACCGAGCACACGTCCCCGAACACCTCTCCGCGCACGCCAGCCTCGCGTCCTCACCCCAAGCGTGGCTGGTCCTCACCCGCAGCGCTGCTGAAAGCATGCCCGGATGGGGATGTCAACGGACCACGCCGTAGAGCCACCTGACCGCGGTGCGCCCTCCTCTCAGCGTGGGGTAGAGTGCATTCCTGCCCGTCCGCATGTCAGCGGGTCTGGTCGACAGGCTCTCGCCCACCGTCAGAAGTCCTCAGTGCGAACCGCAGGAGTGTCGTGAACGCAGCATCCGAGCAAGTGAAGTTCCGAGTCGAGCGCGATGTGCTCGCAGAGGCGGTCACCTGGACGACCAAGGCTCTGCCTCAGCGTCCTTCCTCCCCGGTCCTCACGGGTGTCCTCATCACGGCTGAAGCGGACGGAACGGTCCGACTCGCCGTCTTCGACTACGAGGTCTCCTCCCGGACGGAGTTCAGTGCAGAGGTCGAGGCACCGGGGACGTTCCTGGTCTCCGGACGACTCCTCGCAGACATCTCGAAGGCGCTGCCCAACCAGGCTGTGACGCTCGAGCTCAACGGCGGCAAGGTCGATCTGACCTGCGGCTCCTCGCGCTTCTCCCTCATGACGATGCCGGTCGACGAGTACCCGTCCCTGCCGGCGATCCCGGAGGCCACCGGCACCGTCGCCGCCTCGGAGTTCCAGCACGCGGTCTCGCAGGTCTCGATCGCCACGTCGAAGGACGACACGGTGCCGATCCTCACGAGCGTGCGGGTGGAGATCGAGGGCGACCGCGTCGCACTGCTCGCAACGGACCGCTACCGACTCGCGGTGCGTGAGTTCACCTGGTCCCCGTCGACTCCGGACATCACGCGCAACGCACTGATCCGCGGCAAGACGCTGGCGGACGCAGCGAAGTCGATGGGCGGAGACATCCGGATCGCCCTGTCGGAGTCCGGGGGCAAGGAGATGCTCGCCTTCGCCGCCAACGGCCGTGAGTCGACGTCGCTGCTCATCGAGGGCGACTACCCGAAGGTCCGCTCGCTGTTCCCCAAGGACGCACCGATCACCGCCGTCGTCGAGACCTCTGCGCTGCGCGAGGCAGTCCGCCGCGTGGCACTGGTCGCCGAGCGCAACACCCCGATCCGCTTCGAGTTCGCCGAGGGCACCGTCACTCTGCGTGCAGGCGCCGGCGATGATGCGCAGGCGTCGGAGTCGCTGCCTGCGACCATGAACGGCGGGGACATCACGACGGGGTTCAACCCCCTCTTCATCTCCGAGGGACTCGCACAGATCGAGCACCCCTTCGTGAGGTTCTCCATGACAGAGCCCAAGAAGTCCGTCGTCATCACGGGGCAGAAGGAGCAGGAGGGCGAGCACGATGATTCGTACCGCTACCTGCTCATGCCGATCATCCGTTTCTGACGCACCCGGTTCGGAGGTGGTCGCTGCGTGTGGGTGAGCAGACTCGCCCTGCGTGACTTCCGGTCCTACGACTCACTCGATCTGGATCTGGACCGCGGGGTCACCACATTCGTCGCTCCCAACGGCTGGGGGAAGACGAACCTGGTCGAGGCGATCGGATATCTGTCCCGCCTGCGCTCCCATCGGGTGCCCCACGACCTGCCGCTGGTGCGTGCAGGTGAGGGGCAGGCGATCGTGTCCGCGAAGGCACATCGCGGCGAGCGGCACGTGACGGCTGAGGTCACGATCCGGGCCAAGGGCGCCAACCGAGCACGCATCAACCGCACCGGAGTCCGCGTGCGGGAGATCCTGGGCCTCGTCCCGTGCGTCGTCTTCGCGCCTGAGGACCTGGGACTCGTGAAGGGCGACCCCGGTGAGCGCCGCGACTGGCTCGATTCCCTGCTCGTCGCCCGCAACCCGCGCTTCGCCGGCGTGCTGTCCGATGCGGAGAAGGCGCTGCGGCAGCGCAACGCCCTGCTCAAGAGCCTCAGGCAGCAGCCGAATCCCGGTCTCGAAGCGACGCTCGACATCTGGGATCGCGCCTTCGCCGAGGCCGCTGCCGCACTCGTGGTCGGTCGCCGCCGGCTGCTGTCGGACCTCGCACCCCACATCGGAGAGCACTTCTCCACTCTGGCCGCCGACGCGAGGGAATCGAGGCGGCTGGCGTCCGCTGAGTACCGGTCGCGGATCGATTACTCGACGATCGACCCGGATGCGGATGACGCCGTCCCGCGCGCGGTCGACGTGATCGTCGAGGCAGTCCTCACCCGGAGGGCGAAGGAGATCGACAGGGGCCTGACGCTCGTCGGTCCCCAGCGCGACGACGTGGAACTGCTCATCGGAGACGTCCCCGCGAAGGGCTACGCGTCCCACGGCGAGAGCTGGTCCCTCGCACTCGCCCTGCAGCTGGCCAGCTGGGACCTGCTCCGCGAGGATTCCCGTGATCCGGACGATCAGCCCGTCCTCGTCCTCGATGACGTGTTCGCGGAACTGGACACCGGGCGACGCTCCCGGCTCGCGAAGATGGTCTCGCAGGCAGAGCAGGTGCTCATCACCGCAGCGGTCGGCTCGGAGATCCCGCAGGAGCTCGTGGGCCGCACCGTCGACCTCACGACCGTGGCGAGCCCCCGATGACGCACCAGAGGACGGGGCAGGGCGGACGGGGCTCCAGCGGCTCGGAACCCAGCGGCTCGATGACCAGCGGACGGGTCCCCGGCGTCCCGATTCCCGATGCGGGAGGCGGCCTCGGCTCCGTCGACCGGACCCGTGCTCCGCTGTCCGGTGCCGCGCTCGACGCACTCGACCGCGTGCGCCGCATGGCGGACATCGAACCGCGCGCAGGTGCAGGATCGTGGCGCAGCTCGAAGCGCTGGCAGGATGGACGGGCAGACGCGGCGGACCGCGGTGCCGGCGGAGTCGCCTACACCGGTTCGGGCCACGATGCCCGGGATCCCCGACCGCTGGCGGGCCTCTTCACGAAGCTCGCGCACAAGCGGGGGTGGGAGACGAGCCTCGACGTCGCGCAGGTCACGAGCAGGTGGTCGGACCTGGTGGGACGGGATATCGCGGCGAACTGCACCGTCGAGCGGTTCGATCCTCCCACCCTCGTCGTCCGCACCTCCTCGACCACCTGGGCGACGCAGCTGAAGATCCTGAAGGACGGACTGCTCGACAAGATCGAGCGCGAGATCGGCCGTCGCGTGGTCGAGGACATCGAGATCCATGGACCCGCTCAGCGTTCCTTCACCCGCGGGAGGAAGAGTGTGCGGGGACGGGGACCGCGGGATACGTGGGGCTGATGCGCTCGCGGATGCGGCCCGGGTGTGCTGATCGAGAGGTGACGGTGTGACGGACGGTCTGGAGGGCCTCGGCGTCGGTCTGCTGGACCGGCTCGCCGGCCATGAGCTGTGGGCGATCGTGGCCGCAGCGGCGGTCATCGCCGGCGTCCTGGTGGTGCCGAGCGGGATCTGGCGGGTCACCGGAGTGTGGGTGACGATGATCCACGAGCTGGGCCATGCGCTCGCGGGCGCACTGCGCGGCCGGACCGGGATGCGCATTCGTGTGAATGCCGATCATTCGGGACTCACGACGTCGACCGGCCGGTCCGATTCCGTCGCCTGGACGAGCTTCTGGGGCTACCCGGCCCCGCCCCTGGTGG
Source organism: Brevibacterium sp. Mu109 (assembly GCF_900169375.1). Lineage (NCBI taxonomy): Bacteria > Bacillati > Actinomycetota > Actinomycetes > Micrococcales > Brevibacteriaceae > Brevibacterium > Brevibacterium sp. Mu109. The sequence continues at coordinate 26,598 of NZ_FXZF01000012.1, read as the reverse complement.
GCGCGCTCATGGTGTGTGCGGCGGCCGCCGGCTGGGCGACCGGCGACGCGGTCTGGACGACGGCGGCGGTGGCGGTCCTCCTGGGCGTGTCCGTCGCGGCACTGCTGTTCATGCGCGGGATCATCGCGGTGGGCTCGACCCTGGCGGGCATCGCGGGCACCGCCGCGCTCCTCCTCTGGGCGCCGGCACCGGTCAGCGTGCTCGTGCTCCTCATCGCGGGGCTCTTCGAATGGGCCGGAGGCGTCCGTGCGATCGCGAACCTCAGCCGTCTCCACATCCGTCGCCGGGCCCGCGACTCCGACGCCTCCGTCCTGGGCCGCCTCACCCCGCTGCCCGCGTTCGTCTGGATCGGCATCTTCTGGATCGTCGCGCTGGCGCCGGTCGGTCTGCTGGTCTGGGCGACACGATGAGGGGGTCTCCGCCTATGCTCGGTAACGACGAATCCCCGACGAGGAGCCACATGCGCTTTGCCAACAGCGTCACCGATCTGATCGGCGACACCCCGCTCATCCGCCTCAACCGCGTGACGGAGGGCGTCGGCGCCACCGTCCTCGCGAAGGTCGAGTTCTTCAATCCGGGCGGTTCCGTCAAGGACCGCATCGCGGTGAACATCATCGACGCGGCAGAGGAATCCGGTGCGCTCAGGCCCGGCGGCACGATCGTCGAGCCGACCAGCGGCAATACGGGAGTGGGCCTGGCACTCGTCGCGCAGCAGCGCGGCTATCGGTGCGTCTTCGTGTGCCCGGACAAGGTCTCCGAGGACAAGCGGGCGGTGCTGCGCGCATACGGCGCGGAGGTCGTCGTCGTCCCGTCGAATGTGACACCCGAGGACCCGCAGTCCTACTACTCCGTGTCCGACCGCCTGGCGCGCGAGATCCCCGGCGGCTTCAAGCCCGACCAGTTCTCCAACCAGAACGGACCGCGCAGCCACTACGAATCGACGGGTCCGGAGATCTGGCGGGACACGGAGGGGAAGCTCACCCACTTCATCGTCGGCGCGGGCACGGGCGGCACAGTCAGCGGCACCGGACGGTACCTGAAGGAAGCATCGGACGGGGCGGTGCGCGTCATCGTCGCGGATCCCGACGGCTCGATCTACGCCGGCGGCGAAGCATTCGGCTACGACGTCGAAGGCGTGGGCGAGGACTACATCCCGGACACCTACGACCCCACGATCCCGGACGGCTTCGAGACGGTCACGGACGCGGAGTCCTTCGCGATGACCCGCAGGCTGGCGCGCGAGGAGGGGCTCCTGGTCGGCGGCTCGAGCGGCATGGCCGTCGTCGCGGCCCTGCGCGTCGCGCGGGACCTGCCGGACGACGCGGTGGTCGTGGTGCTGCTGCCGGATTCCGGCCGCGGGTACATGGCCAAGGTCTTCCACGATGACTGGATGGTCGAGCGAGGCCACATGAGCGCAGACGACATCGCGGCGCAGACTGCGAGCAGTGCGGCCGACGCCGCAGAAGGAGGAGCAGCACAGTGACTGAGCAGAACCACGCAGAAGGCGCGCAGAGCGCGGCGAGCATGGGGTTCGACACCCTGGCGATCCGTGCGGGACAGGACCACGATCCGACGACGGGTGCGGTCATCCCGCCGCTCCACGTGTCCTCCACGTACGCCCAGGACGGGATCGGCGGCCTGCGGAACGGATACGAGTACGGGCGCAGTGCCAATCCCACCCGCACCGCGCTGCAGAATCAGCTCGCCGCTCTGGAGGGCGGTCGGTTCGGGCTGTCGTTCGCATCCGGCCTCGCGGCTGAGGATGCGCTGCTGCGCGCGGCGCTCACGCCCGGAGACGCCGTGCTCATGGGCAACGACGTCTACGGCGGCACCCACCGCCTGGTCGACAAGATCCTGGGGCCCTGGGGCATCGACCTGCGGATCGTCGACATGACCGACGCCGAGGCCGTCCGGGCCTCCCTGCAGGCCTCGCCCGCGCAGGTGCTCTGGGTCGAGACCCCGTCCAACCCGCTCATGGGGGTCGCGGACATCGCGGAGCTGGTGCGGATCGGCCACGAGGCCGGTGCGCTGGTGGTCGTCGACAACACCTTCGCCTCCCCGGCGCTGCAGCGCCCGCTGCTGCTGGGCGCCGACGTCGTCGTCCACTCGACGACCAAGTACCTGGGCGGGCACTCCGACGTGGTGGGCGGCGCGATCGTGACGAGCGATGCGGCACTCGCGGAGAAGGTCGAGTTCCAGCAGTTCGCGGCCGGCGCGATCAGCGGTCCCCACGATGCGTTCCTCACGACCCGTGGGCTGAAGACCCTGGCGATCCGGATGGAGCGCCACAGCGCCAATGCCGGCCTCATCGCGGGCTTCCTCGATCGCCACGACACGGTGCGGACCGTCTACTACCCCGGCCTCGAATCGCATCCGGGCCACGCTCTGGCGCGCTCCCAGATGAGCGGCTTCGGCGGCATGGTCTCACTCGCCCTGGCAGACGGGGCCACGGCGCGGAAGTTCGCGGAGTCGCTCCAGCTCTTCACACTGGCGGAGTCGCTGGGTGGCGTCGAATCCCTGGTCAACTACCCGGATGCGATGACGCACGCGTCCGTCCGCGGCACGGAGCTCGCGGTGCCGGAGGAGGTCGTCCGCCTCTCCGTCGGCATCGAGACGGTCGATGACCTCCTCTCCGATCTGGAGCAGGCGCTCGACGCACTCTGAGCAGTTCGACGACGACGCGGTGGGCGGCTCCGGACGGAGCACCCACCGCGTCGTCGTCTTCGGAGGCCGCACGATCGTCTCTGAGGGCCTCAGACCCCCGTCGCTGAGATTCCCCTCGTCTCCCGGTGCGCACATCCGGGAAATCGGCCTTCTATGGCCTTTAGATATGCGCCCAGAGTGCTCTGACAGGCTAGAATCGAACCCAAGTGCCCACTGACAGCAGCGCGCCCGCGCGCCCGCGAACGAGGAGTTCCATGACAGCCGACGAGACACCGCACTACGAAGCTGGTGACATCACCGTTCTCGAAGGCCTCGAGGCGGTGCGCAAGCGACCTGGCATGTACATCGGCTCCACCTCGGAGCGCGGTCTGCACCACCTGGTGCAGGAGGTCGTGGACAACTCCGTCGACGAGGCGATGGCGGGCTACGCCTCCCACATCGAGGTGACGATCCTCGAGGACGGCGGCGTGCGGGTCGTCGATGACGGGCGCGGCATCCCCGTGGCGATGCACCCCACAGAGGGTGTCCCCACACTCCAGGTCGTGCTCACGATCCTCCACGCGGGCGGCAAGTTCGGCGGCGGTGGGTACGCGGTCTCCGGTGGTCTCCACGGTGTGGGCTCCTCCGTGGTCAACGCTCTGTCCATCCGTCTGGACGCGGAGATCCATCGCGAGGGCTCCGTCTGGCGACAGGACTACCGTCGCGGTGTGCCGACGGGTGAGATAGTCGAGGGCGAACCGACGGACCGGACCGGGACGACGATCACGTTCTGGCCGGATGACGAGATCTTCGAGACGACGGACTTCTCGTTCGAGGTGCTGCGCTCACGCTTCCAGCAGATGGCATTCCTCAACAAGGGGATGCGCATCTCGCTCGAGGATCGTCGGGTGGCGGAGGTCGATCCGGATGAGATCCAGATCGACGAGGCCGCGCTGGACGGCGAGGAGATGGCCGACCAGGCCAAGCCGAAGACGATCTCCTACTGCTATGAGCACGGACTGCTGGACTACGTCGAGCACATCAACACGATGAAGCGCTCTGAGAACGTCAACGACGAGATCATCGCCTTCGAGTCGGAGGACACGGAGCAGCAGATCTCGCTCGAAGTCGCGATGCAGTGGACGACGTCCTACTCGGAATCGGTCCACACGTTCGCGAACACGATCTCCACGCATGAGGGCGGCACCCACGAGGAGGGCTTCCGCACCGCGCTCACGTCGCTGGTCAACCAGTACGCGCGCGAACAGAAGATCCTCCGTGAGAAGGACCCGAACCTCACGGGCGACGACATCCGCGAAGGCCTCACCGCGGTCGTCTCGATCAAGCTGGGCGAGCCGCAGTTCGAGGGCCAGACGAAGACGAAGCTCGGCAACTCAGAGGCGAAGACCTTCGTCCAGCGCGTGGTCCGCGACGAGTTCGGCCACTGGATGGAGTCGAATCCGGCGCAGGCGAAGGAGGTCGTGCGGAAGGCGTCGCAGGCTGCGCAGGCGCGACTGGCCGCCCGGAAGGCGCGCGAAGCAACTCGACGCAAGGGCCTCCTGGAGGCCGGGGGGATGCCGGGCAAGCTCAAGGACTGCCAGTCGAGGGACCCCGCGATCTCCGAGGTCTTCATCGTCGAGGGCGACTCCGCCGGCGGCTCCGCCACACAGGGCCGCAACCCGCACACCCAGGCGATCCTGCCGCTGCGCGGCAAGATCCTGAATGTGGAGAAGGCCCGTCTGGACCGAGCCCTGGGCAACGCGGAGATCCAGGCGATGATCACCGCGTTCGGCACGGGCATCGGCGAGGACTTCGAGATCGAGAAGCTCCGCTATCACAAGATCGTCCTCATGGCGGACGCGGACGTCGACGGCCAGCACATCACGACGCTGCTGCTCACGTTCATCTTCCGGTACATGAAGCCGCTGGTGGAGGGCGGGTACGTCTACCTCGCGACACCTCCCCTCTACCGCCTCAAATGGTCGAACGCGTCCCACGAGTACGCGTACACCGATCGTGAGCGCGACGGCCTCCTCACGGCCGGTCGCGCCGCCGGGAAGCGGCTGCCCAAGGAATTGGCCCTCCAGCGCTACAAGGGCCTGGGCGAGATGAACTACCAGGAGCTGTGGGAGACGACGATGAATCCCGACCACCGCCTCCTGAAGCAGGTGAGCCTCGACGACGCCGCGCAGTCGGACGAGATCTTCACCGTCCTCATGGGAGACGACGTCGACTCCCGGCGCCGCTTCATCCAGGAGAACGCGAAGGACGTCCGCTTCCTCGACATCTGAGGCGCACGTTCCCGAGGCCCCGGCCGGGGCCTCGGGAGCGGCCTCCTTCCCAGCACGTGACAGAAGAGAGATGAGCCCCTGTGGCAGACGAGCAGAACCCCACCCCAGAGCAGGATCCGGCGGAGACTCCGGAGGCCGACGGCCTGACGATGATCGACCGCGTCGACAAGGTCGACCTCAACATGGAGATGCAGCGCTCCTACCTCGACTACGCGATGAGCGTCATCGTGGGCCGTGCGCTGCCGGACGTCCGTGACGGGCTCAAGCCCGTGCATCGCAGGATCCTCTACGCGATGTACGACGGCGGGTACCGACCGGACCGCAGCTTCTCGAAGTGCGCCCGCGTGGTGGGCGACGTCATGGGCCACTACCACCCGCACGGCGACACCGCGATCTACGACGCGATGGTCCGTCTGGTGCAGGACTGGGTCATGCGCTACCCGCTGGTCGCGGGACAGGGGAACTTCGGATCGCCCGGTGACGACGGTGCGGCCGCGCCCCGGTACACGGAGTGCAAGATGGCCCCGCTCGCGATGGAGATCGTCCGGGACATCGAAGAGGAGACCGTCGACTTCCAGGACAACTACGACGGTCGCAATCAGGAACCGATGTACATGCCGTCCCGGTTCCCGAATCTCCTGGTGAACGGTTCGTCCGGCATCGCGGTGGGCATGGCGACGAACATCCCGCCGCACAACCTCCGCGAGGTGGCGGAAGGCGCGCAGTGGCTGCTCGCGCACCCGGAGGCGTCGAACGAAGAGGCGCTCGAGGCGATGATGGGGATCATCAAGGGACCGGACTTCCCATCCGGTGCGACGATCCTGGGCCGCAGGGGCATCGAGGACGCCTACAGGACCGGGCGCGGATCGATCACACAGCGTGCGGTTGTCGAGGTCGAGGAGATCCAGGGCCGCACGTGCCTCGTCGTGACGGAGCTGCCCTACATGGTCAACCCGGACACGCTCGCAACGAAGATCGCGTCGTACGTGCGGGACGGCAAGGTCGCGGGCATCGCGGACATGCGCGATGAGTCATCCGGGCGCACCGGACAGCGACTCGTCATCGTCCTCAAGCGGGACGCAGTGGCGAAGGTCGTCCTCAACAACCTCTACAAGCACACGCAGCTGCAGGACAACTTCTCTGCGAACATGCTTGCGCTCGTCGACAACGTGCCGCGCACCCTGTCGATCGATGCGTTCCTGCGGCTGTGGGTCAAGCACCAGATCGACGTGATCGTCCGCCGCACGCGCTACCGGCTGCGGAAGGCCGAGGAGCGGGCGCACATCCTGCGCGGCTACCTCAAGGCGCTCAATGCGCTGGACGCCGTGATCGCCCTCATCAGGAACTCTCCGAACTCCGATGAGGCCCGCACCGGCCTGATGGAGCTGCTGGACGTCGATGAGATCCAGGCGAACGCGATCCTCGACCTGCAGCTGCGCCGCCTGGCCGCGCTGGAGCGCCTCCGCATCGAGGAGGAGGCGCAGAAGATCGAGGAGCAGATCAAGGACTTCAAGGACATCCTCGACAGGCCGGAGCGCCAGCGCTCCATCGTCTCCGAGGAGCTTGCGGAGATTGTGGACAAGTACGGCGACGACCGTCGCACCCGCATCATGGCGGGCTTCGACGGCGACGTGAGCATGGAGGACCTCATCCCCGAGGAGGAGGTCGTCGTCACGATCACCCGCGGCGGGTACGTCAAGCGCACGCAGTCCGGTCTCTATCGTGCACAGCATCGTGGCGGCAAGGGGATCACCGGCGCCAAGCTGCGCGTCGACGACGTGGTGGATCAGTTCTTCGTCACGTCGACGCACAACTGGCTCCTGTTCTTCACGAACACGGGCCGCGTCTACCGTGCGAAGGGCTATGAGCTGCCGGAGGGCTCACGCGATGCGAAGGGCCAGCACGTGGCGAATCTGCTGGCGCTGCAGCCCGGGGAGACGATCGCCCAGGTCCTGTCGATCAAGGACTACGACGAGGCGCAGTTCCTGGCACTCGCGACGAAGTCCGGGCTCGTGAAGAAGACGCGCCTGGCGGAGTACGACTCGAACCGCACCGGCGGCGTCATCGCGGTCAATCTGCGGGAGATGGCCGACGGGAAGCCGGACGAACTGGTCTCCGCACGGCTGGTCGACGGGGAGGATCACCTCCTCCTGGTGTCCCGCAAGGGCATGTCGATCCGGTTCTCTGCAGGGGACGACACGATCCGTGCGACGGGCCGTGCGACGTCCGGCGTCACCGGCATGCGCTTCCGCGAGGATGACGAGCTCCTCACGATGGACACGGTCACCCCGGGCACGTACGTGTTCGTCGTGACCGAAGCCGGCTTCGCGAAGCGGACGCCGGTCGAGGAGTACCGACTGCAGGGCCGCGGCGGAATGGGAATCAAGGTCGCGAAGATCACCGACCAGCGCGGGGACCTCGTGGGCGGCCTCATCGTGGCCGAGCGTGAAGAGGTCCTGGTCGTCATGGAGCGCGGTAAGGTGGTCCGGTCGAACATCGACGAAGTCCCGGCCAAGGGTCGGAACACCATGGGCGTCGTCTTCGCGAAGCCCGGTAAGAAGGATCGCATCATCGCGGTCACTCGCGGCCCGGAGGAAGTGGTGGAGGCAGAGGCCGAAGAGGCCCCTCTCTCCGAAGCGGAAGCCGAAGCCGTCGAGGCGGACCTTTCCGATCCGACTCCGCCCGAGCCGGACGCCGACATCGAAGGTGAAGAGCAGCAGTGAGTGACAACGAGCAGAAGCCGGGGAAGATCCTCCGCACCTCCAGCGGCAAGGGCAAGACGCGCCTGACCGCCAGCGGCGGCACAGCCGAAGCGCCCGCAGCACCTGCAGAGTCCCCAGGAGACGGTGCAGGATCGGGCAGTGGGCCGACCGGCGGTGCCGGTACGGCGGCGTCTGCTCAGGGGAGCAGCGGAGCCCCGACGCGTGTGAGCTCTGCGTCCACGGGGACGCGGCTCTCCGCGGGCGGTTCGGAGACCCGGGCGCAGCCGGCGGTCTCGAGCCCGGAGCACAGCGCGGCAGCGGGGTCGGGTGCTGGTGCAGGGTCGGGTGCTGCGGCAGGGACGAGCCCGATTGCGGGGATGGGACGTTCCTCGGGCTCCGGTCCGACTGGTTCTGGTCCGGGCGGTTCTGGTCCGGTGGGCTCCGGCCCTTCCGGCACCGGCGGGGTGAAGGCCACGTCCGGCGGAGTCAAGATGAGCGGGAAGTCCAAGAAGGGACCCCGCACGGTCCGGCTGACGATCGCGAGCATCGACCCGTGGTCGGTTATGAAGATGGCGTTCCTCCTGTCACTGGCGATCGCGATCGCGATGCTGGTGGCCACGCTGGTGCTGTGGCTCGTGCTGCAGGCGACCGGTGTCATGGGCAACATCGAATCGACGCTGTCGGAGATCGCCGGAGCAGAGAGCGCGGACCAGCTGCTGGCGCTCGTGAGTCTGGGACGGGTCATGGCGACGGCGTTCGTCCTGGCCCTCGTCAACATCGTGCTCATGACGGCGCTGTCGACGCTGTTCGCGTTCCTCTACAACATCGGAGCGTCGATCGTGGGCGGTTTCCACCTCACCCTCACGGACGACTGAGCTGCGTCTCGCAGATCGGCCGGAGCATGCCTCGGAAGGCGCGCTCCGGCCGATTTTGTTCTGCGGGGTGAGGTCGGTATAGTTGCTTCTCGGTTCGCAAGAACCTACGGGCCTATAGCTCAGGCGGTTAGAGCGCTTCGCTGATAACGAAGAGGTCAGAGGTTCAAGTCCTCTTAGGCCCACGCATCGATCTGGAGGAGAGTGCCGTGAAGAAATGGTTCGCTCTTCTGGGATCCGCAGCTCTTGCAGCGGGGACTCTGGGAGTCCTCCGCAGCCGCAACCGCGGCAGGCAGGAGCAGTGGGCGCAGTACACCGACCAGGTGTAAGATGTGATGCAGCACGGGGGTATGGCGCAATTGGTAGCGCATCTGCTTTGCAAGCAGAGGGTTAGGGGTTCGAGTCCCCTTACCTCCACTCGAGAAACTAGTGAGACAGTGGCTCGTTGTAGATGAGAGGCCTCGGCCCGGGAAACCGGCCGGGGCCTCTCGTCATGTGCGGGTCGACACTCCCTCTCGTCCTTCGAGTGAGTGCAAAGTGGTCCACTCTGGGCGGTTGGCGGACCGGTTTGCACTCACTCGGCGAGGCGGTAGTAGAGGAGCACGGACCACGAAGTGGGCTGCTGCGCGACCCCGCCTCGGAGTCGCGCAGCAGCCCACTTGCTCACGTCACACGCTGTCCTCAGATCACGCCGTGGTCAGATCACGCCGAGCGCGATCATGGCGTTGGCCACCCGGCGGAAGCCGGCCACATTCGCGCCCACGACGTAGTCGCCGGGGCGACCCACGTCCTCAGCGGTCTCCAGGCAGTTGGTGTGGATGTTCTTCATGATCTCAGCGAGACGTCCCTCGGTGTACTCGAAGGTCCATGTGTCGCGGCTGGCGTTCTGCTGCATCTCCAGCGCACTGGTCGCGACACCGCCGGCGTTCGCAGCCTTGCCGGGGCCGAAGGCGATTCCGGCTTCACGGAAGATCTCGACGGCGCCGGGAGTACAGGGCATGTTGGCCCCTTCTGACACCACTTCCACACCGTTGGAGGCCAAGGTGCGCGCGGCATCGGCGTCGAGTTCGTTCTGCGTGGCGCTGGGCAGTGCGATGGCCACCGGAACATCCCAGACGCTGCCACCCGCGACATAGCGCGCTGCGCCGCCGCGGCGATCGGCGTACTCGTGGATACGACCGCGTTCGACCTCCTTGATCTGTCGGAGCAGTTCGAAGTCGATGCCGTTCTCGTCGACGACATAGCCTCCGGAGTCCGAGGCGGTCACCGGGATGCCGCCCAACTGCTGCGCCTTCTCGATCGCATAGATCGCCACGTTGCCGGAACCGGAGACACCGACCCGGCGGCCGTCGAAGGAGGATCCGCGAGCCTTGAGCATCTCGTCGGCGAAGATCGCTGCGCCGTATCCCGTGGCCTCGGTGCGGACCAGGGAGCCTCCCCAGTCCAGACCCTTGCCGGTCAGCACTCCTGCTTCGTACCGATTGGTCAGGCGCTTGTACTGGCCGAACATGTACCCGATCTCGCGGGCCCCCACGCCGATGTCGCCGGCGGGCACGTCCGTGTACTCGCCCATGTGGCGATGCAGCTCCGTCATGAACGACTGGCAGAAGCGCATGATCTCACCATCGGAGCGGCCGCGGGGGTCGAAGTCCGCGCCGCCCTTGCCGCCGCCGATCGGCAGACCGGTCAGTGCGTTCTTGAAGATCTGCTCGAAGCCGAGGAACTTCACGATCCCCAGGTTCACCGACGGGTGGAAGCGCAGCCCGCCCTTGTACGGGCCCAGCGCGGAGTTGTACTCGACGCGGAACCCGCGGTTGATCTGCACGGTGCCTTCGTCGTCCACCCAGGGCACCCGGAAGATGAGCTGACGCTCCGGCTCGCACAACCGCATGAGGATGCTGTTGGCGGCGTACTCGGGGTGCCGCCCGCGGAGTGTCTCGAGCGACTCGAAGACTTCCTTCACCGCTTGGTGGAACTCCGGTTCGCCGGGGTTGCGCTGCATCACCGTGTCGTAGGTGTCCTGGAGCGGTGATTCGATCATCGGGGTCCTTTCGAGTGGTGGCACGATCGTAAGCCGTGTCCACTATAGGGTACTTACCGCTACTGACAGGGGACAAATTCTGCAGGGAGGAGACCCTCCACACGTCACGAGGGAGGTGTCCCCGCCGAATGCTCGCGGCAGATGAGCCGCACTACTATGGGCTGATACGCATCCAGGCCTGGCCGTGCGCTGCACATGCGGAGCGCATGTGACTCGCAGGCTGTCTGCCGACGCCGTCCGACTTCATCTGAAAGCGTGGAACAGTGGAACTCAACGACTATCCGCCGGGGCATGAACTGAGCCCCCCGGTCGAAGGTGGGCGTCCCTCGTCGCCTCCACCCAAATCGCTTGAACAGGCGATCGCGGAGAGCACCAGGCAGATGCGCAGTGCTCGCGGACTGACGCTCTCGGAGTTGGCGGCCCGGGTCGGCATCAGTCGGCAGATGCTGTCGAAGATCGAGAATGCCCAGACCTCGGCGAGCCTTGCGACGGTGGATGCGCTGGCGAAGGGCCTGGAAGTCCCCGTCACCAGTCTCCTCCGTGCCGCGGACTTCGAGACGCAGGCAGTGTTCGCGAAGGCCGGACAGGCACCTGAGACCGTGCGGCGCGGAAGCAACCTCGGGCATCACTACCAGCTGCTCGGGCAGCTCATGCGTCACCACGGTCTCTTCGAGCCGCTCCTCGTGACGCTGACGGAGGAGAGCCATCCGTTCCCCCTCTTCCAGCACATGGGCTCGGAGTTCGTGTACGTGCTCGAAGGGATCATGGACTATCAGCATCAGCAGTCCACCTTCCGTATGGAGACAGGCGACAGCCTGCTCTTCGACAGCGAGGGCATTCACGGCCCAGCCCGGATCATCACGGCGCCGGTGCGGTTCCTCTCCGTGTTCGTGACGCAGGAGCGTCCACCGGACTCCGCCGGTGACCGGACGGAGGCCGCTTCGCACTGAGCGGCCCCAGCAGGTGGCCGCGCCGAATCCCGCGCGGATCGCCGATTCCCGCGCGGATGACAGAATCCGGCGCTGCGGTGGTCCGTGGACCACCGCAGCGCCGGAGGGGATTAGAGGGCCGCTTCGCCTCGTTCGCCGGTGCGGATCCGGACGACCTCATCCACCGTCGTCGACCAGATCTTGCCGTCGCCGACCTCGCCGCTCCGAGCCGCGTGTGCGATCACCTCGATCACTGTGTCCGCGTCGGAATCGGGGACGAGGATCTCGAGGCGAGCCTTGCCGATGTAGTCGATGGTGAGCTCTGCGCCTCGGTACACCTCACGGTGGCCGTTCTGACGTCCATAGCCCGAGCATTCGCTCACGGTCATACCGCTGATGCCGTGCCGTGCGAGAGCGACCTGGACCCAGTCGAGGGCGATGGGCTGAAGGATTGCGGTGACGAGTCTCATGAGCCGACCTCCTGCTGTTCGGGAGTGGGGATGACGATGCTGCGCGTGATGTTCCGCGACGTGTAGGGCACCTGCGAGAAGTCGTAGCCCGATTCTGCGTGAGCAGAGACATCGATGCCGAACGACTCCTCGTGGCTGGTGACGCGGATGCCGCCCATCACGGATCTGAGGACGAGGGCGATCACCGTGGTCACGACGAAGCTGTAGACCAGTACGATCCCTGCGCTGAGCGCTTCGACCCCGAGCAGGTGGAGTCCGCCGCCGTGCAGAAGACCGGCTTCGCCGGCGGGGGCGATCGGATTCGCCAGGATGCCGATCGCGAGCGTTCCGATCAGGCCGGCGACCAGGTGCACACCGACGACATCGAGCGAATCGTCATAGCCGAGTTTCGTCTTGAGCCCGATGGCGAGGGCTGAACCGATTCCGGCCAGTGCACCGATCGCGATGGCGCCGAGGGGAGTGACTGCGACGGCGGCGGGGGTGATCCCCACCAGGCCGGCGACGACGCCGGATGCGGCGCCGAGCGAGGTCGGTCGTCCGTCGCGGATCTTCTCGACCAGCAGCCACGCGAGCATGGCCGCGGCTGGTGCTGCGAGGGTGTTGATCCAGGCGAATGCCGCGGTGTGGTTCGCACCGAGTGCTGACCCCGCGTTGAAGCCGAACCATCCGAACCAGAGCAGTCCTGCGCCGAGCATGACGAGCGGCAGATTGTGCGGGCGCATCGGCGTCCTGCCGAACCCGAGGCGCGGTCGGAGCACGAGGGCCAGCGCAAGCGCCGCGGCCCCGGCGTTGATGTGGATTGCAGTCCCGCCGGCGAAATCAACGGCTCCCAGGTCGTTCGCGATGAAGCCGCCGTTCTCCGATACGGATCCATCGAACGCGAACACCCAGTGTGCGGCGGGGAAGTACACGAACAGTGCCCACACCACGCCGAACGCCACCCATGCGGAGAACCGCATCCGATCGGCGACCGCACCGCTCACCAGTGCTACCGCGATGATCGCGAAGGCAGCCTGGAACCCCGCGAAGATCAGTGTCGGAACACCGTCCACGACTGCGTCCTCGTGCAGGATTGCGACCAGGCCGGCGAAGTCCGTCGGGTTGCCGATGAACCCGCCGATCGATTCGCCGAAGACCAGGGAGAACCCGACGAGAACCCACAGGACCCCGACGAGGCCCATGGTCACCACAGACATCATGACCATGTTGAGCACGCTCTTGGCTCGGACCATTCCTCCGTAGAAGAAGGCGAGCCCCAGCGTCATCAGGAGCACGAGCGCGGCGCTGATCAGCACCCAGCTCGTGTCACCGGCAGAAATATCCGCAGCATTCATATCATCCTCCGCAGGTGTCATAGTGCACAGTGATTTCCACTGGCAAGGGACAACAGTAACTGCGAGGGGAATGGTTGTGCAACCATGGGGGGCGATACGCAACCAATGGGAGACAGCGGGTGGTGTCAGGTCAGCAGGGCGTCCTCACCTGAGGGGGGTGGGAGATCGGGTCGATCTTTCCCCGGTCGGCAGCCATTCCCCGATCAGAAGGAGTGCTCGTCTGCGGGGAACGATCCCTGCGCCACGTCGGCGGCGAATGCGCGGGCCGCGTCGCCCATGGTCTCTGCGAGGTTCGCGTACTGCTTGACGAAGCGCGGCATCTTCCCGGTGCGGAGGCCCATCATGTCCTGCCAGACGAGTACCTGGGCGTCGCAGCTGCTGCCGGCGCCGATCCCCACCGTGGGGATCGAGACCGCCTCCGTCACCCGCTGGGCGGCGTCCGCTGGGACCATCTCCATCACGACACCGAAGGCTCCGGCCGCTTCCAGGGCGCGCGCCTGGTCGACGAGTTCATCTGCGGCCTCGTCTCGACCCTGGACGCGGTATCCGCCCAGCTGGTGCTCGGACTGCGGGGTGAAGCCGATGTGCGCCATGACTGGGATGCCGTTGGTCGTGAGCTTCTCCACCTGCGGGACCATCTCCATCCCGCCCTCGAGCTTCACCGCATGCGCGCCCGCCTCCTTCATGAACCGCGCCGCGGTGCGGAAGGCCTGCTCCGGAGACTCCTGGTAGGAGCCGAAGGGAAGGTCCGCGAGGACGAGTGAGCGTGACACCGAGCGGCTGACGGCTCGCACGAGCGGCAGGAGTTCGTCGACCGTCACCGGCAGTGACGATTCGTAGCCGTAGACATTGTTGGAGGCCGAGTCTCCGACGAGGAGCACGGGGATGCCGGCGGCGTCGAAGACCTGAGCGGTGTACATGTCGTAGCTCGTGAGCATCGCCCACTTCTCGCCACGCTCCTTCATAGTGCGCAGGTGCGGGATGCGCACGCGCTTGGTCGTCGTCGGCGCGGCCGCGCCGCGCGATCCGTAGGGTGCAGTCGTCTCTGTCATTGGTGGTCCTCCCAGATGGGCCGTATCCGTCCTACTCACCGTAGGGAACCGCACGGAGGCGATGTGACCTGTGTCATCCTGCGGACCCGTATGGAAGCAGTGGACTGCCCGGTTCTGCTGTCTGCCGCGATGCTGGTGTACGGGACGCACCGCCGCGCCTCCTCGATCGCATCAGGAGACCCCGATTGCACGTCGAACGGCGCGATGCACCAGACTGAGGCTGAGAGCAGGGGCACGCCCGGGCTCTCGGATCGCGAAGGAGCAGGATGAGCACGCAGAACCCCTCTGTCGAACAGAACGTGGCCGAATGGCTGGCCACCTACGACACTCCGGACGCGGACGTCGTAGACCTCGTCTGCGATCGGCATGACCCGACAGCCGTCGCGTTCACGTATATCGACGAGGACCTCGGCTCCGAGGACGTCACGTACGGCCAGCTCGCCGAGCGTTCGCGCAGGCTCGCGACGGTCCTCGCCGACCACGGAGTGCGGGAGGGCGATCGGGTGCCCGTCCTCATGAGCAAGAGGCGCGAACTCGTCGAGACGCTGCTGGCAATCTGGCGGCTGGGCGCCGTCCAAGTCCCCCTCTTCACGGCCTTCGCGACCGGTGCGATCGAGATGCGCGTCGAAGGATCCGCCGCCACGCTCGTCATGACAGAGCCGTCGCAGCGCTTCAAGCTCGATCCGATCGCGGGCATCGAGGTGCTCGAGGTCGGTGATGACCTGGACGCACGGATCGATGCCGCTGCCCCGCTGGCGGAGAACGTCGCCGTCGGAGGGTGGGGAACCATGCTCCAGCTCTTCACGAGCGGGACGACCGGCAAGCCCAAGGGTGTGCCCGTGCCGGCCCGCGCGCTCGCCGCTTTCCACTGCTACGTCCACTACTCGCTCGACGTGACCGAAGACGACGTCTTCTGGAACGCTGCCGATCCGGGGTGGGCCTACGGCCTCTACTACGGCATCCTCGGCCCCATGGTCGCCGGACGGCGCAGCCTGCAGCTCATGGCCGGCTTCTCCGTGGAGTCGACAGTCGCAGTGCTCAAGGAGTTCGGCGTGACGAACTTCGCCAGTGCTCCCACCGTCTACCGCACACTGTCGAAGTCGGACCTCGTCACGGGCATCGACCTGCGCCGGGCATCATCGGCGGGCGAGCCGCTCACCCCCGACGTCGTCTCGTGGGCGCAGGAGGCACTGGGCACCGAGGTGCGCGACCAGTACGGGCAGACCGAACTCGGCATGGTCATCAACAACAACTGGCACCCGGAGATCGCACAGCCGGTGCGCACCGGCTCGATGGGTCAGCCGATGCCCGGCTACTCCGCCGGCATCGTCGACGGGCAGATCGCGATCGACGTGGAGAACAGCCCGCTCCTCTGGTTCACGGGCTACCAGGACTCCCCGGAGAAGACCGCGGAGCGGTTCACCGACGATGGCCGCTGGTACCTCACGGCGGACACCGGGAAGGTCGACGGCGACGGCTTCTACTACTTCACCGCCCGTGATGACGACGTGATCCTCGCCGCCGGCTACCGGATCGGCCCCTTCGACGTCGAGAGCGTCCTCATCACCCATCCGGCCGTCGTCGACGTCGCGGTCGTGGGCCGCCCCGATCCTGAAGGCATCCGCGGCGAGGTCGTCGAGGCCTTCGTCGTCCTGGCCGACGGAGTGTCCGAGACGGATGACCTGCGCACGGAGATGCAGACCTACGTCCGCGAGCAGTACTCGAAGCACGCCTACCCCCGCACCGTGCACTTCGTCGAGTCGCTGCCCAAGACGCCCAGCGGCAAGGTGCAGCGCTACCTCCTGCGCGAAGGCTGATCCCACACGGGCTGCTGAGCCCACAGGAGCTGCTGAGTCTGCTGGAGCTGTCGAACCCACGGGACCCGCCGAGCCCACAGGATCCGTCGAGTCCACAGAGGAGACCGGACCCCGCGAGCGAGGTGCGGGTCACTGCCAGACGTCTATCGGTGGGAGTCGCGCGGTGCTAGGATCATCTCCTCATCTGCGCCGGAGCGACGGCTGGAAGCAGCACGTGCCGACTCCGCCGATGACGACTGATCATCATCGAATGCACCCATGGCGGTCCTGCCACGCGTGTGCGGATATACCTCTCACAGACTCGGAGCACAGCCGTGACCACCGATACCGGAAGCATGCGCGCAGTGTCGCGCAACGATGACATCGATCCTGCGGGTATGCGGGTCATCTGGCTCCTGCTCGCAGCCGCGTTCGTGGCGATCCTCAACGAGACGACGATGGCCATCGCCATTCCGGAACTCAACGTCTCGCTGGGCATTCCGCCTGAGCAGGGGCAGTGGTTCACGAGCGCCTTCATGCTCACGATGGCGGTCGTCATCCCAACGACGGGCTTCATCCTCCAGCGATTCACGACGCGTCGGGTGTTCCTGGCTGCGATGATCACCTTCTCCGCGGGCACCGCGCTCTGCCTGGTCGCGTCCGGGTTCATCCCGCTGCTGGCGGGCCGCGTCGTGCAGGCCGCCGGCACCGGCATCATGCTGCCGCTGCTCATGACGACCATGATGAACGTCGTGCCCGCGCACTCGCGCGGACGCATGATGGGCCGCGTGGGCCTCGTCATGTCGCTCGCTCCCGCGATCGGACCGACGATGTCCGGCATCGTCCTCGACAACCTCGGATGGCGCTGGCTGTTCGGCATCGTCCTGCCGATCGCGCTCGTCGCCCTGGGCCTCGGCGCGAAGTGGATGACCAACCTGGGCGAGTCGACCAGCGCGCCGATCGATGTGTCGTCCATCCTGCTGTCCGCACTGGCGTTCGGCGGGATCGTATACGGCCTCAGCCAGTTCGGCGGAGCGAACACCGGGAGTGCCGGTTCGGCCGTCTTCCTCATCGGGTGGGGCGCCATCGGCGGCGGCCTCGTGTTCCTGGCCGTGTTCGTGTGGCGGCAGCTGTCCCTGCAGAAGAGGGAGCGCGCACTGCTGGACCTGCGGGTCTTCCGGTCGCGCAACTACGTGCTGTCCGTCATCATCATGGCGATCGTCGCCCTGTCGATGTTCGGCACGTTCTCCCTGCTGCCCCTGTTCCTCCAGACGGTCGCCGGTCTCACCGCCGCGCAGTCGGGCATGGTGCTGCTGCCGGGCTCGCTCCTCATGGGTCTGCTGGGTCCCGTCATGGGCCGGATCTACGATGCGCGCGGACCCCGCGTGCTGCTCGTCCCGGGCACCTTCATGATCGCTGCGGCGATGTTCGTGTACTCGACGGTCGGCACTGCGACGCCCACATGGACGCTGGTCGTCGTCCAGACGGTCATGTCGCTGGGCCTCGCCGCGTCGTTCACCCCGCTGTTCTCCGCGTCGCTGGGATCGCTCCAGCGGCACCTCTACTCGCACGGCTCCGCAGTGCTCAACACCCTCCAGCAGGTCGGCGGAGCGGCGGGGACCGCGCTCCTCGTGGCGGTCTACTCCGCCGCACTGCATGCGGGCGAGGCTGCTGGCGAGTCCGCTGCCGAGGCCGCAGCACCGGGTGCCCGCGCCGCCTTCCTCATCGCGGCGTGCATCGCGATCGTCCCGGTGGTCCTGTCCTTCTTCATCCAGAAGCCCGAGGACCAGGAGGCGGCCGAGGTGGTCGCAGACTAACCCGCACCCGCACCCGCACCTTCACCCGCACCACCTAGGGTGAGAACCACAGCGGAAGCAGTCTTCGTGTGGTGATGAGGAGGCCGGGATGACGATCCGAGTGGTGGACGAGGCGGTGTCGCGGGAGCTGGTCGATGAGGCTCTCGCGCTGGAATCGGCGCGCGAGGCCTTCCTCGCCTCCGTGGGGGACTCCACCGTCTACCCCGTCGTCGTGGCCCCCGTGACGGAGCGCGGCCACCGCTTCACCGTGAAGTCCGGGGCGAGCGGCACTGCCGCCGTCATCAAGATCGGCAGCTATTGGCCCGGCAATGACGCCCACGGACTGTCGAACCATGGATCGTCCGTGATCCTCCTGCACCCGGAGACCGGACGCATCCGCGCCGTCGTCGAGGCCGCAGCCGGCAACGGCTTCCGCACCGCCGCGGCGGACGCACTCGCGGTGCAGACCCTGGCCCGGGAGGATTCCCGCGTGCTCACCGTGGTGGGCACGGGCCACCAGGCGCTCTACGAGGCGCGCGCGGCGTTCCGCGTGCGCGACTTCGAGCGCGTGCTCGTCGCAGGCCGCCGTCCCGAGGCCGCCGAAGAGCGGGCGGAACGGCTGCGCGAGGTCTTGGGGGCCTCGGCGGCGGGCCCGAGCAGTGCAGGGGTACCGGGTGGGGTGACGGTCGAGGCGACCTCGATCGAGGACGGCGTCCGACGGGCCGACGTCGTCGTCACCGCGACGAATGCGAAGTCTCCGGTCATCGACGCTGGCTGGGTGCGCCCGGGAACCCACATCTCCGCGATGGGCGCGGACGGCTCCGGCAAGCAGGAGCTTGGGACCGCGCTCTATGAGCGGAGCAGCCTCTTCTGCGACCTGCCGGAACAGTCCCGGTCGATCGGCGAATTCTGGCATGCCGCGCCCGAGGTCCCGGTCACCGCGCTGGGATCCGTCCTGACGGGAGCGGCCCCCGGCCGGGTGGACGCTGACCAGGTCACGGTATTCGACAGCTCGGGCTTCGCGCTGCAGGACCTGGCATTCGCCGAGGCGATCCTGAGGCGCGCGGGTGAGACGCAAGAGTAGGCGATCCCCCTGACATTCCGGTACCACCGCGGGTGCCATTGAGTAAGTGCCACTGCCTAAGAGGCGGCGTGCGACCGTCTGCGGGCCAGCACGGCGAAGACGATGTTCACGAGCAGCACGATTCCGGCGAGCGCATTGATCAGGAAGAATCCGCCCAACTGCAGCGCCGTGCCCGCGAATGCCGCCATGAGCGCGCCGCCCAGATTCATCGCGGAGTCGGACATCCCCTGCAGCGGCACCCGCATGCGATCGTTCACCGACTTCACGAGCAGCGACGATCCGCCGATGAGGAACATCGACCAGCCGACCCCCAGCAGGAACAGCGCGATGTTGAGGATGACGAAGTCCGACGAGGGCAGCAGCGAGTCGTAGATCCCCAGCGCGATGGTCACGGCGTAGACGACCGCGCCGGAGGTGATGACGCTGCCGGGCCCCCATCGGTCCGCCATCCAGCCGAAGATCGGGGAGAAGACGTACATGCCCATGATGTGGATGCTCACCACGATCCCCACTGCCGTGAGGTCGAAGTGCTGGTGGTCCATGTGCACCGGGGTCATGACCATCACGTTGGTCATGATCATCTGCCCCGAGATCACGGTGATGACGGCGTAGAGGGCGACCGGCTGGCGGAGGAGGTACCGGAGCGCCTCGCCGAAGGAGGGCCGGTCCTGGGGTGCTGTGCGCACCGTCGTCTCCTGCTGGTCCGTGGGACTGCTGACGACGCGGCGCTCGGGGGTGAGGGTGAAGGCCGCGGTCGCCGCGAGGAGGAAGCAGCCCATCGAGATGAGGTAGGGCCCCGCCAGCGGATTCATGCCGAGCAGCTCGCCCAGTCGTGATCCCGGCTCCGTGAAGTTGGGGCCCAGCACGGACCCGACGGTCGTCGCCCAGATGACGATCGACATCGCCTGTCCCGGCTTGGCGGGATTCGCGGTGTCGGATGCGGCGTAGCGCGCCTGGAGGCCCGCGGCGGTCGAGGAGCCGCACAGCATCATGCCGACCATGAACAGGGGCAGGAAGCCCACGGCGACGCCGGTGAGGACGATGGCGGCGCCCAGGGTCCCGATTCCGAACCCGAGGGTCAGCGCAGTGCGCCTGCCGAACCGCGACGCCAGCGTGGACAGCGGATAGGCGACCAGGCCGGCCCCCAGGATCACACTCATCTGGGCGAAGCCCGCCATCGCGGTCCTGCCCGTGATCTGCTCTGCGAGCAGACCGCCGACGGCGTAGCCGGACGCGATCCCCGCGCCGGAGAAGAGCTGGGCCGTGAAGAGCTTGGCCAGTGTGAGCTTCTGTGACGTCACCGTCGTCGTCCTTGTCCTCGTCATCTAGGATACAAGATGGATCCTACAGGGTGGGTGAGTGCCGGATGAAGGGGAGTGGACAGGTGACGACTGACGATTCGTCGGCGGCCGGGCGCGCGTACCGGCACCTCCGCGATGCGATCCTCGAAGGCGGGTTCGCTCCCGGCCAGATGTTGGGTGAGAGCGGCCTCGCCGAGGTTCTGGGGATGAGCCGCACTCCGGTGCGCGCCGCTCTGGCGCGGCTCCAGGAGGAGAAGTGGGTGACGATCTACCCCAAGCGCGGGGCGCTGGTGAATGGTCTGAGCGACCGCGACATCGCAGAGATCGCAGATGCCAGATACATGCTCGAGGCCGCTGCGGTGCAGCGGGCGACGACGGCGACGATCAACAGCTTGCTGCCGAGGCTGGAAGAGTCGCTCGAGGCGCAGGAGACTGCTCTGGCGGATGGTGACCTGCCGGTCTTCATCGACCACACGACCGGCTTCCACCGGATGTTCGTCGAAGCCGGCGGCAACGCCGTGCTGCTGGAGATGAGCGATCGCCTGGCCGATCGACGCCGCTTCATGCTCTTCCGGCAGGGCGAGCGACTCATCGAGCGACGGACGGCCATGCTCGAGGAGCATCGCGCGCTGATCGAGGCGCTGCGGTCCGGCGACGTCGCGCTCTTCGCGGAGTCGCTGCGCGCACACCTGCGTGACACGCACAATGCGGCAGTGGAGCCCTTCGCCTTCGTGCCGTGAGCGGCTGGGCTCAGCCGACCAGGAGCATGCCCGTCAGCGCGAGTGACGCGACGAGGATCGTCGACAGCGCCGCGAGGACGAATGGGCGCGGGCCGACCTTCACCAGGGCCCGCACCTTCACCCCGCATCCCAGCGCGAACATCGCTGCCGACAGCAGCAGGGTCTGGACGACGCCGGCGATGTCCAGCGCGATCTCCGGCACGGGCACGAACGAGCGCACGACGACCATCGCGAGGAACCCTGCGACGAACAGCGGGACTATCGGCGGCAGCTGTGCTGCAGGGGCGGTGGAAGTGATATCGGAGGCGGTGGCACGCCGACGTTCCATCACGCTCAGAATCGCGATGACCGGCGCCAGCATGAGGACCCGGGCGAGCTTGACGATGACCGCGATCGCCAGCGCTCCGCCACCCAGCACGCCCCCGGCTGCAACGACCTGAGCGACCTCGTGGATCGCACCGCCGGCCCAGAGGCCGGCAGTGGCACTGTCGAGGTTGAGGAGGTTCGCGGTCAGCGGCAGCAGCGGAATCATGAGGGTTCCGAAGAGGACGACCAGGGCGACGGCGGTGACGACGTCCTTGTCGTGCTTCTGCTTCGGATCCACGACACCCGCGACGGCGCCGACAGCAGCGGCCCCACAGATCGAGAAGCCGCAGGCCACGAGTACGGTGAGCACCGGTGAGAGGCCCAGGCCTCTGCCGATGGCGATCGTTCCGATGATTCCGACGGCGACGATGCACACGACGACCGCGATCACCCCGAGGCCGAGTCCGAGGATGTCACCCAGCACCACCTGCAGACCCAGGAGGACGATGCCGGCGCGCAGCACCGGTTTCGCGCAGAACGCGATCCCGGGAGCAGTGGCAGCCGGGAGGGGCACGAGGTTCGCCACGACGATTCCGCCGACGATCGCGAGGATGAGCGGGCTCACGCCGGGCAGGAGCAGGCCCGCACCGTAAGCAGCGAGCGCTGCCACAGTGCAGAGGGTGATGCCGGGGAGGCGGGTCGCGGCGGGTGAGGCCTGGGCGTCGGCCGTCTCAGCGGTGTGCGACACCGGTGCGGACGAGGGGGATTCCTGCATGAGCTCGACTCTTCCAAGCGCACAGCCCCGCCGGTAGACGGGGAAACAGCACCAGGGCATATCATCGTGATATGTACCTGGAGCCACCGCATGACCTGCCGAACCTGCAGGCGCTCGCCCTCTTCGTCGCGGTCGTGGACGAAGGCAGCCTGGGCGCGGGGGCACGACTTCAGGGCCTCCACCAGCCGAATGCGAGCCGACTCATCGCGCGCCTCGAGGCGGAGGCTGCGTTCCCGCTGCTGGATCGGCACCCGCGAGGCTCCCGGCCCACCCCTGCGGGTCTGGTCTACGCGGCGCATGCCCGGGAGCTGCTCGCGGCGGCCGATCACTTCACCGAATGGCTGCGGACGTCCCGTGACGAGGACGCGCCGGAGCTGCGCGTCGGTGCGAGCATGACGATCGCGGAGCACTTGGTCCCCGTCTGGCTCACGGAGCTGCGGCGGCGTACGCCGGATACCCATGTCCACCTCGAGGTCGAGAACTCGACGCGGGTGATCGATGACGTGCGGGAGGGACGTCTGCGACTGGGGTTCGTAGAGACACCCCACATCCCCCGCGACATCCACGCGCGCGTTGTCGCAGATGACGAGCTGATCCTCGTCATCGCGGCGCATCATCCGTGGGCGGAGAGGACGGGCCCCGTCGGGTTGGACGAGCTCGCGGCGACGGCGCTGGTGGTGCGGGAGGGCGGCTCCGGCACCCGGGAAGCGCTCGAGGCGGTGGTGGGAGACAGTCCGCTGGCACCGCCCGCGATGGTCCTGGGGAGCAACGCCGCGGTGCGGATCGCCGTCGCATCTGGAGCGGGGCCGGCGGTGCTCAGTGCGCTGGCAGTGCGTGCGCAGTTGGACTCGGGAGAACTCCTGCGCGTGCCGATCGCAGGCGACGGAGTGCGCCGTTCCTTGACAGCGGTGTGGAGGGGGCCGCGACGCCTGACCGGAGCCGCAGCAGAACTCGTGGAGGTCGCTGGCCAGCCGCAGGTGTGAGGCTCCCGTCCGTGGTGCAGGCGCAGGCGTCCTTCCGTCTGCGCAGGTGACGTCCCCCGTCGTGTCCGAGCCTCAGGCTACGATTGTGCTGTACGCCACAGGGTGGTGGCGTGTCACAGCGTGGTGACGAGGTTCGGCGGAGACGCCGGGAGGAGGCCGAAGATGGCGGCAGTGGAGACAGTCAAGGGCTCGATCGACAGCGCACAGCTGGGGCGCACCTACGCGCACGAGCACGTGTTCGTCCTGGGTGAAGAGCATCGCCTCAACTACCAGGAGTGGGACGAAGAGGCGATGATCGACCTGGCGGTGCGAGACCTCAACGAGCTCAAGGGACTGGGGATCGACTCGATCATGGACCCCACGGTGCTGGGCCTGGGTCGCTACATCCCGCGCATCCAGCGGATCGCAGAGCGGACCGACCTCAACATCATCGCCGCCACGGGGCTGTACACCTACAACGAGATCCCCTTCCAGTTCCACTACACGGGTCCCGGGCTGCTCTTCGACCAGCCGGAGCCGCTGACGGAGATGTTCGTCAAGGATCTGACGGAGGGCATCGCGGACACCGGTGTGCGTGCGGCGTTCCTCAAGTGCGCGATCGAGGAGCAGGGGATGACCCCGGGAGTCGAGCGCGTGATGCGAGCGGTCGCGCAGGCGCACGTGCGCACCGGCGCGCCGATCACGGTCCACACGAACCCGCACACGCGCTCGGGCCTCGACGCGCAGCGGGTCCTGCGGGAGGAGGGTGCCGATCTGACGAAGGTCGTCATCGGGCACTCGGGCGATTCGACGGACCTCGACTACCTCAAGGAGGTGGCGGACGCGGGATCCATCCTGGGCATGGACCGCTTCGGACTCGAGGTGCTGCTGCCCTTCGCGGATCGGGTCGACACTGTCGCGCGGCTCGCGGCGGACGGGTATGCCGACCGGATGGTGCTCGCCCACGACGCGGCATGCTTCATCGACTGGTTCGACCCGGAGGCGAAGAAGCAGGCCGTGCCCACGTGGAACTACCGCCACATCACGGAAGAGGTGCTCCCCGCACTGCGGGAGCGCGGCGTGACGGACGATCAGATCGACACGATGCTGGTGGGCAACATCCGGCGGTACTTCGAGTGAGGGTGTAGGGGCTGAGGCCGAGGAGAGGCTGGGTCTCGGGAGAGGCTGGGTCCCAGGAGAGGAAGAGGTGGAAATGGCGGGCGGAGCGAACACGATCGAGGAGTCGCTGAGGCGTCTTGCGGAGGGGAGTGAGGCGCTCAACGCGATCACCGTGACGACGGAGCAGCGAGCCCGAACACTGGCGGCGCAGAGTGCTGAGCGTGCGGCGTCGGGTGGGCAGGAACGACCGCTCGAGGGCGTCGCGCTCGCCGTGAAGGACGTCATCGACGTCGAGGGCTACCCCACGTCGATGGGCTCTGCCGTGGACACGGGACGGGGTGAGGTGACGACCGCGCCCGTCGTCACCGCACTCGAAGAGGCCGGTGCGCTCACCGTCGCGAAGACGAATTGCCAGGAGTTCTCCTACGGGATCCTGGGTGACGAGAGTGTCTTCGGGAAGGTCGTGAATCCGCGCGGTGTGGGGCTCTGCACCGGGGGCTCCAGCTCGGGTTCCGCTGCCCTGGTCGCTGCCGGTGCCGTTCCGCTGGCGGTCGGTACGGATACGGCTGGCTCTGTACGGATCCCCGCCGCCTGCACGGGGACGATCGGCTTCAAGCCGACGTTCGGCCTCGTGCCCGTCGAGGGGATCTTCCCGCTCGCTCCCTCATGCGACACGGTCGGGTTCTTCGCGCTCGACATCGACCTCGTCCGCGGCGCGTTCCTCGCCACGCGGATCGAGGGTGGGTACCCGGTGGCCACGGGCGAGGTGGAGGTCCCGCCGGGGCGGACGGAGCCGCAGAAGCGGACCGATGCCACCGCCGCCGAGGCCGCTGTGGCTTCCGTCGGTCGGCCCGCCCGGGTGCTGCGGGCAGGGGAGGATTCCGCGGCGGGCCGGCACCTCGACTCCGTCATCGATGAGGCGCTGCGCCTGTACGAGGTGCTGCGGAAGTACGAGGCGTACGCGATCCACCGCGAGTTCCTGGCCACGCAGGGTGACCGCTATCAGCCTGTCGTGCGGGAGCGTGCGCTGGCGGGTGCGGATGTGACGACTGCGCAGTACGAGGACGCGCGTGCTGGCCAGGAGGTATTGCGGAGGACGGCGCTGAGCCTGTTCGATGCTGCGGACGTCATCATCACCCCTGCGATGGACGTGCCCGTGCCGCGGTGGTCGGAGATCGGTCCGGAGCACCGCGCCGCGTTCACCTACTTCTCAACGCCCTTCAATGTGCTCGGATGGCCGGCGATCACACTGCCGATCGCCGGTGATGCGGTGGGTGCGGATGGCATCCTCACCAGCGCCGGCCGAGCCGACGGGGTGCAGCCGAGCGCCCTGCCGGAGTCCGTCCAGCTGGTCGCGGCGCCGGGTGAGGACCTGGACCTCCTCGACTATGCGGAGCGGTACCTGCACGCCCGCTGAGGAGGAGCTGGAGCTCTGGCCAAGCGACCGAAAAGCATTGTCACCGCATGGAGGACAAAGGCCCGGAAACCGCTCCAAGTGGAGGTGAAATCGAGAACCGCGACGAGCCCAGCGCGGCTGGAGGGCGCGCCGGGCATGGTGGCGTACTTCCGCGACTACCTGGACTCGATGATGCGGGTCATCCTCGACCCTTTTCGCGGCTTACATCGTCATTGCCACTCGGAGAGGTCTGGCGTCCCGGATGCGTCCTCAGATACGAGTCGGTATAGGGCACAGCGAACGTCACGTAGCCTCGGCCGGCCGGCTCGATCGCCCCTCGGGTCAGCAAACGGTGGCGGTACACACCTGCATGGCTCTGCTCGATAGTCATCCTTCGCAGTAGAGCCCCATAGAGTGGTGTAACGCACAGAGGCCGGTCCCTCGCTCCCGGATGTGGGCGCGGCCACCGTGTGATCCTTCGAGTCAACCTTCCAAGAATCCTCGAATAGGAGTCATCACGATGACCGCTCCTCACATTATCGACCCTGCAGGCCTTCTCGGTGAAGCCCTGTCCGAAGCATCTCCAGACATGATGCGGAGCCTGCTGCAGACCATGATCAACACCCTGCTGTCCGCCGACGCGGATGCCGTCGTCGGTGCCGAGTGGGGCAAGCCCTCCCCGGACCGCACGGCCAGGCGTAACGGCTACCGTCACCGTGACCTCGACACCCGGGTCGGCACGATCGACGTGGCCGTCCCGAAACTACGACAAGGCACGTACTTCCCGGAATGGCTGCTCGAGCGCCGCAAGCGGGCCGAATCGGCGCTGATCACGGTCGTCGCGGACTGCTACCTCGCCGGGGTCTCCACGCGGCGGATGGACAAGCTCGTCAAGACTCTGGGGATCAACGCGTTGTCGAAGTCCCAGGTCTCGCGGATGGCTGCGGATCTCGATGAGCAGGTCGAGGCGTTCCGCCACCGGCCCTTGG
>NZ_FXZF01000024.1:0-47981 GCF_900169375.1 Brevibacterium sp. Mu109 | reverse complement strand
CACGACATACACCCCTTGACGGTGTAGTCCATGCCCCCGGCTGTTGACGCAGCGCGGGGGCCCTTACGTCACCCGACCCTACCCGGCAGACCGGCCCCGTCCATCGGCATCAAGATGGATACCCCTTTTCACAAATTGTTCCGTTTCGTTCAAAGGAGTTCAGTTGCCGAGCACGCGGGTGCTGCGAAAGCCCCGCGCGGTCAGCCGGATGAGGACGAGGCTCGCGAGCAGGGTCACTGCCAGCACCAGTGCGAGAGCGGGCAGCACCCACTCGGGCAGAAGCAACACCGAGGGCACCGCGATGAGCGCGGGCAGCATCGCCACCAGGCGGATGGGCCCGCCGTTGAGCCCGGCCTTGGTGTCGAGACTGCTCGGGTACAACAACGCACCGAAGAGCGTCGCGGTGGCCGACCACACACCCATCGACAACGGCACGACGACCAGTGCGACACCGTAGGTCGGTGACAGCGACACCGACACCCCGATGACGAGGGAGGTGACCACCGACGTGAGCACGAAGGCGAGCATCGCGACGATCCAGGCCACAGCGGTCAGCACGAGCGCGGCACCGAGATAAGCCGAGAACAGGTGCCGACGCGGGATCGGCCCGGCCAGTAACGCTTCGATCCCGCCCCCGGTGATGTCGTCGGCGACCACGCCGGGAAGCGTCAGCGTAGCGACGATGGCCACGAGCATCCCCAGGATCGCCGGAGTCATCGTCAGCAGATACGAGGTCATCGGCAGGAATTCCCCGGCCGTGTCGCGAACGGCGACCAGCCCGTCGGGGTCGCTGGGAATCAAGTCGGGCATGTTCGCCAGCGTGTTCACACCGCCGGAGCCGAGGAAGACGAGCACCCCGAGCGCTCCGCCGACAAGGGCGGCAAGCCACACGGCGGTGGTGCCCTGCTGAATCCAGGCGCGTCGCGCGAACGCGGACACGCGGCGTCGGGCAGGGACGGTGGTCGTGGTCATGCGTGGGCCTCCAGCACGTCGAGGATCGTCGTCTCGGTCACCGCTTCGTAGTCGCAGTCCAACTCGATGAGGTCGCGGCCCTGGACGATGAGGAAGTGCCGCGCCAGTTCGAGCGCTTCGGGCACGCTGTGAGTGGAGTAGAGCACCGTGCGGGTCTCGCCCCATTCGCTCAGCAGGGCGCGGGTCTGCGCGGCGTAGACCGGATCAAGACCGGTCAGCGGCTCATCCAGCACGATGAACTCGGGGTCGGTCATCGCCAGTCGAGCCAGATCGACCCGTTGCCGTTGACCCCGGCTGAGCGAGGACACCTTCTTACTCATCAACGAGGCAAGGTCGAAACGCTCAACCAGTTCCTCGGCGGGGACGACGATGGCATCCGGGTAGGTGCTCGTGATGTTCTCCCAGAACCGCAGGTTCTCTTCCACGGTGAGCGCGCTCGCGAGCGCGGACTCATGTCCGAGATACCCGACCCTCGATCGGATCGCAGCGCCGTCGGCCACGGCAGAGCCGAGCACCGTGCAGGTGCCGCTCAGGGCGGGGATGATGCCGCACAGGGTGCGCATCAGTGTCGTCTTGCCCGAGCCGTTGCGGCCCAGCAGGGCGGTCACGCCCGGTCGCAGCGACAGATCGACCGGACCAAGCACTTCGGTGTCGCCGTAACCTGCCACCAGCCGGGAGACGTGCGCAGCATCGGTCACGTTCATCCCTGTGCCTCCGATCCCTTCCGAGGTGTTTCTCGCTGAGCGGCGTCTTCCTCTCGCGGCATCAGCACCGTGCTGAGGGTGCGACGACGACGACCCGGGGTCGCATCGTTGGCCAGCAGGCTTTCGAGTGCCGCCATGAGAGCGCGGCCGAACTCATCGACCTCCTCATCGCTCGCCCAGAACGAGGCCTGAGCGAAACTCACCCGATCGGCGTACAGGTCAGGGTCTCCCGCTTGCAGGTAGTCGCCGAAGTCGCGGATCAGACCCGAAGTGAACACCGTGAACGCTGTCAGGAGCTCCTCGTTGCTCAGAGAGTTCAGTTCCTCCGCCGAGGGGTTCGCGAACCCCGGCGCCAGCCGGTACGTCTTCTCGCTCGCACCCCGAATCTGCTGCTCATCGGCCACCTCGATCAGCTCGTGCTTAACCAGATGGCCGACGTGCCGGTACAGCGTGGCGATCGGAACATCGGACAACCGCTCATGAAGCTGATGCGTCGTCAGCTCCCCCTCACCCAGCAGGGCCTGGACGATACGAAGCCGGACCGGGTGCAGCAGCGCTGAAGAAGTAGCCATGCCCCAATGATATCAGTATTGATAGTGATAACGCGAAGTGCCTTCGTGGCTGCACTGTTCACCTCGTCGGTATGACGGTCTCGATGCGCGTGATGAGCGCGGGCGACGGGTGCAAGTACTTGCTGCGCACGATCGCCGCCGCCGACGGCGACCGTTCCCTCTCGACGCCGTTGACGAGGTACTACTCGGAGGAGGGAACACCTCCGGGCAACTGGATGGGGTCAGCCCTGCCCGGTCTCGGTGACGGGCAGATCGGTGCTGCGGATCAGGTGTCCGAGGCGCAGTTGCAGTTGCTGATCGGGATGGGCCGCGACCCCATCACCGGCAAACCGCTGGGCCGGGCGTTCCCACGGTACGTCTCGGTCGCCGACCGCATCAGCGAGCGCGTGAAGGGTCTTGATGCGGGGTTGGGGATGGGTGAGCGTGCCGAGCAGGTCGCCCGGATCGAGGCCGAGGAGACCGAGCGGGGCAACCGGCGTGCGGTCGCGGGCTTTGACTACACGTTCTCGGTGCCGAAGTCGGTCTCGGTGCTGTGGGGCGTCGCGGACGCCGGAACGCAGGCGCTGATCGCCCAGGCGCATCACGAGGCGGTCACGGAGGTACTGGAGTTCATGGAGCGGGAGGTCGCCGCGACCCGCACCGGCTACACCGCCGCCGATGGCGCGGTCGCTCAGGTCGATGTCACCGGGCTGGTCGCCACCGCGTTCGATCACTACGACAGCCGATCCTCTGATCCGCAGTTGCACACGCATGTCGTGGTCAGCAATAAGGTGCAGACGGCGTTGGATGGGCGGTGGCGGTCGCTGGATGGGCGGCCGATGCACGCGGCGGTGGTCGCGTTGTCGGAGCATTACAACGCGGTCCTGGCCGACCGGCTCACCGGGATGCTCGGCCTCGGTTGGGAGGCGCGGGATCGAGGCCGGGACCGGAACCCGGCGTGGGAGATCGTCGGGGTCGGTGAGGAGCTGATCGAGGAGTTCTCCACCCGCTCCCACGACATCGACGCCGAAGCCGACCGCCTCATCGCCGCCTATGTCGCCGAACACGGCCGCCGGCCGTCCGCAAAGACGATCGTGCGGCTGCGTGCCCAAGCGACGCTCGCGACCCGGCCGGAGAAGCAGACGCATTCGCTGGCCGACCTGACCGCCGGATGGCGCGACCGCGCCGCCGCCGTGCTGGGTGAGGATGCGACCGGGTGGGCCAGCCGCATCACCCAGACCCAGGCCGCCCGGCCTTTGCGGGCGGATGATGTGCCGTTGGAGGTGATCGCCGAGCTCGGGCAGACCGTCGTCGAGACTGTGGGTGAGAAGCGGTCGACCTGGCGGCGCTGGAACCTCCACGCCGAAGCCTCCCGGCAGTCGATGGGGTGGCGGTTCGCGTCCGTGCGGGATCGGGAGGCGATCGTCGCGATGATCGCCGATGCCGCCGAGCAGGCCTCGCTGCGGTTGACGCCGCCGGAGCTGGCCTCGAGCCCGGTCGTGTTCCGCCGCCAGGACGGCACCAGCGTGTTCCGGCCGCGACATTCGACGGTGTTCTCCTCGACCATGCTGCTGGAAGCCGAAGACCGCCTCCTCCACCTGGCCAGCACCCGCACCGGCCCCACCGTCGACGTCGAGACGGTCGAGCGGATCGCCGCGAAGCCAGACCGGCAGGGCCGGGTGCTCGGTGCGGACCAGGCCGACGCGCTCACCAAGATCGCCGTGTCCGGTCGGGTGCTCGACGTGCTGGTCGGCCCCGCCGGAGCGGGCAATACCACATGCAATCTCTGACGCCACTACCGAGCATCAGCGACGGGGGAGTTGGACTGACCTCGACCCCATCGCGCCGCGATACCGGGGTGAGCGTTGTGCCGCATGAAATCAACGATCTAGGACATGTGACCTGTGAATAACTTCACCGCGATACCCTGACCTACAGGTTGCTTAGCGCTTTCGTTAGCACTTCTGGCGGCCGCACTGATTGCGTATGTGAGTTAATGGGCGAGGAGTGCGGGGATTGTGTGGCGTCGAGCCGTGAGTGCTGGGGTGATGGTCGCGATTCCGACGACGAGGAGTCCAGCGACGGCGACAAGACTAGAGATGCCGACCCCATACACCGGGGTGGCGGTGTCGCTGACCTGCATCAGTGCGGCCGTCGCGACGAGTCCGACCGCGCCGTAGACGAGTGCTCCGGTGAGGAACGCTGTGCCGACGTAGATGATGGTCTCGAAAGCTGCGCTGAGCGTCGTGGTAGCGAGGGTTCCGCCACCAGTTTCGATGAGCGCGTTGTTTCGGTCGCGGGTGCGTCCGGTCATGAAGATCACCGCTGCCGCGCCGAGCGCGGCGATCAGAAGTGCGGGGCCGATGATGGTGAAGATCGACGCATGGTTGATGGTCATGTTCTGGGTTCCGCCGCCTTCGAGCGTAGTTCCGGCGGTCATGAACAGCGTGTACAGGCTGCCGGTAAGGGCGATGCCGACCATGAGCGGGGTGACCGCTGCGGTGCTCTGCGTGAGGCGGTACCGGCATCCTGTGCGGGCGAGGAACCAGGCCGGTGACCAGGAGGCTGGGATGATCGCTGTCCAGGCGCGGAGGATGAGCGGGTAGACGAAGGGCCCGAGCGCGGCGATCAGGGCGGTGAGGGCGATGCTGAACAGTTGTGCCCCGCTGACGATGCCCGCGATGCCCATACTCCCATCAGGATCATCAGTCACCATCCTTGCGATCAGGGGGGCGGCGATCACGTTGATGCCGAGAATCACTGTGGCGAGCGTCGCCACTCCTACCCCGATCCAGCGCATCACGGCGAGGCGCGCGCGGGGCTCCTCGGGCTCTCTCACGGCTTCGATCGCGGGCACCCGTCCCGCGCGGAACGCACCGCGCAGTCCCGAGACGATCACGAGCGTCAGAGCAATCCCAACCGTCCATGCCACCGTGCTGGCACCGAACACAACGGGGAGGTTCCGCAGGGAAGCTTGCTGCCCAGCGAGGGAGAGGAACACTCCCGCCGTCAACCGTCCAAGGATCAGCCCGGCACCCGTACCGGTGAGGGCGAGCAGGCAAAGCTGGATCAGCACGACCAAGGTCACTTGACGCGGGAGGATTCCAGCCAGTTGCAGAAGCGCGTAGCCGCGCCTGCCCGAACTGATCGCAAGATTCGTCGTCGCTCCGGTGACCGCGACTGCGGCAAGCACCGTGAACAGGATCGTGCCCTGCGTCATCGACACCAGCGAATCACCATCGGCCGGGCTGAGGGTCGCCGCCGTCTCAAACTGGGATATGACAGCGGACAGCACCATCGTCGCCACGGCGATCATGAGAAGACCGCCGATCCAGAGTCTCCATTCCCGCACGAGTTCCTTGGCGGCGACGATCGCGATCATGCGGCCAGCGATTCCTCTCCTGCGGCGCGCACCGCGTCCAGCACTGCCTGCGCGCTCGGCTTATGAAGCTCCGCGTGGATGGAACCATCGCGCAGCACGAGCACCCGATCGGCGCGTGCGGCCGCTTCGAGGTCATGCGTGACCAGTACCACGCTGCGCGCTCCGGAAGCTGTCTCGCGCAACAGGGAAAGCACTTGCGCCCCGGTCGTAGTATCGAGCGCCCCGGTCGGCTCGTCAGCGAACACGAGCGAAGCGCCTGACGCGAGCACCCGTGCGATAGCGACACGCTGCTGCTGACCGCCAGAGAGCTTGCTCGGCAAGAACCCGGCTCGCTCCGTGAGCCCGACCGCGTCAACTGCGGCGCTTGCATCGGCTGCCGCGCCCCGCTTACGAGCGATCCGTGCAGGAAGTGCCGCGTTCTCCATCGCGGTGAGCGACGGCACCAGATTGTAGGACTGGAAGATGAACCCCACACGATCCCGACGCATCTTCGCCAAAGCGTTTCGGCTCAGCGCCGCGATGCTCTGCCCGAACATACTCACCCCGCCAGCCGATGCCGGTTCCAGCCCTGCCAGGCAGTACAGCAGCGTGGACTTCCCCGAACCTGATGGCCCCACGATCGCGACCATCTCACCGGGGTTCACTTGGAGCGATACGTTGCGCAGCACCGCCACGGGCGGCTGCCCCTTCACCGTCTCAAACGTCTTCTCAAGATTCACGCACGCGACCAGCGGCGATGCATCGGATGCATTCGGAACAGGAAGGCTCATACAGCAATCTAAGCCCATCCTTACCCGCGCCCGCTGAAAGCCCTCACGATTCTCCAGACAGCCCCCGCTTCCAACTACGGAAACCCCTACCCCCTCAAGCGATCAACCGGCTCACCCCGCTTGCACCCCTAACCCCTTCTGTTCTTCTGACTGCACGCAGGTTACGGCCGTAGAGATGGGCTTGCATCGAGGGGTGAAATTCCTGGTCAGGGTGGAGATCCTGGAGTGAAAATGTAGGTGGCATTGCAGCGAATACCACATGCAATCTCTGACGTCGCGACCACTCGCTAGCGGCGGCGGATATCGCACAGCCGGGAGGCTCAGATGACGTGGCAGATGCCATGGTTCTCCGGTTCAGGTCATCTTCGCGTGGTGAGATGGAGTCATGAGCGAGGTCGAAGCGAGGGCGGTTCAGAAGCACTCGCGTTCGTCCTGGGTCGGGGACTCGGTGGCCGCGCTCGTGCTGGTCGTGGTGTTCTGGGTGCCACAACTGTTGTCGGCTTCTGAGGTATGGCTGACCGCCGCTGGGGTGGTGTTGGCGCTTATGGTGGCTGCTTCGGTGATGGTCCGCTGGCGGTTGCCGAGCGTCGCTCCCGTGGCCGCGCTCGTTGCGACCGGCGGTGCCTGGTTTCTGCAGGTGAGTTCTGATCCAATGCTTGCTGTCGCGTGGTGCCTGTACCCGCTTGCGCTGCGTCGTGGGCGTCGGTCGCCGGCTATTGGTGGTGCGGCTGTCGTCGTGATGATCTTGGTCTCGCTTACTTATGGCGCTCCGCCGTCTGCTGCGGGTGTGGATCAGCGGATCATCTTCGCCGCCGTTGCGATTGGTGCGGTGTGGCTGTTGGGTCAGGCCGAAGCGAAGCGGCTGGAGGCTGTGCGGGAGTCTGCTGATCGGCGGGCTGCGTGGGAGCGTGCGGTGCATCAGGCGGCGATGGCGCGTGATGTTCATGACGTGGTGGGTCATGCGCTGAGTGTGATCAGCGCGGAAGCGGAGGTTTCTCGAAGTCTTCCTGGTGTCGGTGAGGCGGAGTTGAGGGAGAGCTTGGGCGATATTGAGCAACGCGCTCGCGGCGCACTGGAAGAGGTGCAGGCGCTTGTGCGTGCGCTCCGGGACGGGGAGCCGGACGCGGGTAGTGCGATGCCGATTCAGCAGCTCGTGACTGCCGCGCGGGTCAGCGGGCTTGAGGTCGATACCCGGCTTGACGCGACGGGTCTGCCCGAAGCGACCTGTCGAGTGTTGTCGCGGGTGGTGCAGGAGGCGTTGAGTAACGTCGTGCGCCATGCCAATGCGGAGCGCTGCGAGGTCGCAGTCTGGCATGAGGACGAGAGCGTACGGGTGCGCGTCGATGAC
Source organism: Brevibacterium sp. Mu109 (assembly GCF_900169375.1). Lineage (NCBI taxonomy): Bacteria > Bacillati > Actinomycetota > Actinomycetes > Micrococcales > Brevibacteriaceae > Brevibacterium > Brevibacterium sp. Mu109. Next base: position 40,254 of record NZ_FXZF01000024.1, on the reverse strand, counting down.
GATGGGGTCGGACTCTCGGCCGGGTATCAACCCGGCATGGGATTGACGGGCATGCGGGAGCGAGTGGGCGCGGTCGGTGGCTCCGTGACGGTGACGAACCGGCTGGAAGGTGGAACCCGGCTCCTGGCGACCTTGCCGATAGGAGAGGGTGGATGAGCGCGCCGATCACGGTTCTCCTGGCCGATGATGATGCTGACTTTCGTCGTGTCTACCGGCGTCTGTTCGACGGCACCGACGGCTTCCGCGTCGCAGGCGAGGCGGGCACCGGCGCGGATGCTCTTCGTCTGATGGCGGCGTTGCGGCCGGATGTGGCGTTGGTGGATGTGCAGATGCCGGACGGGTCGGGCCTGGACGTGGTGCGCGGTGCAGTGGGGCTTGGCACACGGATCATCATGCTCACGACGTTTGACCTGGATGAGTACGTCAGCGAGGCGCTGCGGCAGGGTGCGGCGGGATTCCTGCTCAAGAATGCTTCCGCTCAGGAGGTGCTGGCGGCGGTGCGCGCGGTGCACGCAGGGCATAGCTCCCTGGCGCCTGAGGTCACCGCTCGTCTGGTGGATCAGTTCAGCGCCCGTCCCCGGCAGAGCCCGCACGCGTTCGCGGACACGCAGTTGAGCGACCGGGAGTTGCAGTTGATCCGCTTGATCGCCCGGGGGCACTCGAATCAGCGGATCGCTGGCGAGCTGCATCTGAGCGTGGAGACGGTCAAGACGTATGTGAAGCGGCTGTTCCAGAAACTCGACGTGAGCGACCGCACCCAGTTGGCGGTGCTCGCTCACGAGGCCGGGCTGCTGCACGCGCCACGCTGACCCGATCTCCGGTAAGTGTCCACTTCCGGGGGTCACAATCGCGGGCGCTGACACGTCACGGTGGAGGTAACCACAGAGTTGCCGACGGCCGTGAGGAGCAGTACCGCGTGATCGAGATATCCGACGTATCGAAGAAGTACGGTCCCAAGACCGCCGTCGACCAGGTGACTTTCACCGCGAGGCCAGGCCGGGTGACCGGGTTTCTCGGCCCGAAAGGGGGCCGGGAAGTCCAGCACGTTGCGCATTCTGCTGGGTCTTGACCGGGCGACGTCGGGCACAGCTCGGATCGACGGGAAACCGTATGCCACGTTGGCGCAGCCGCTGCGCACGGTGGGTGCGATGCTCGACGGGGCATCCGCGGTGCCCGAGCGTCGCGGGGTGGACCATCTGCGGTGGATCGCGCAGTCCAATCGCATCCCGGCGCAGCGGATCGGTGAGGTCCTGGAAACGGTCGGGCTGACCGATGCGGCGACGGTCCGGGTACGGAAGTACTCGCTCGGGATGAAGCAGCGCCTTGGGCTTGCCGCCGCCCTGTTGGGTGAGCCGCGCATCCTTGTGCTCGATGAGCCGGTGAATGGTCTTGACCCGGAGGGCATTCGCACGATCCGCACTTTCCTGCGCCGCTACGCGGACCAGGGCAACACGGTGCTGTTGTCCAGTCACCTGATGGGTGAGACCGCGGAGACCGTGGATGACATTGTCATCATCAACAAGGGCCGGATCATCGCCGACGGCACCCTCGATGAGATCACCGAAGGGCACGCGTCACTTGAAGACGCGTTCTTCGCGCTCACCGGCAGCGAGCCTGGGCAGAGCTGGTGAGCGGAATGTTCAGCGTCATCCGCTCCGAGTTCACTAAGTTCCTCACCCTCCCTGGTGTCTGGCTGGTCACCGGCGTCATCGTGCTGCTGTTCATCTACATGCAGCAGAGCCTCCACGCCGATCACGTCAGCATGATTGCGAACGTGCGCCCTGACGGGACCGCCGATATCGGCCTGGGTGTCGTGGAGGTCGCTTCGCAGATACGCGGTTCGATCGGCACGGCCGTGATGAACGCCGGGCTGCTGCTTCCCGTGCTCGGCGCGGTCATCGCCGGTTCCGAGTTCAAGGCCGGGCAGCTCGGGCTGAGCCTGGTCGCGGTGCCGAACCGTACCCGGTTCGTGCTCAGCAAGGTGTTCGCCGTGGGCCTGTATGCGGCGGGCCTCGCCATCGTGTTCATCGCCGCCGCCCTGGTGCTGATGTACCTCGCGGTCAAGGACTGGGACCCCGATGTGCTGTGGAGTGCGCAGACGTTGCAGGAAGCAGGGCGCGTGCTCCTGTACATGGTGACGATCACGCTCACCGGAGCCGCGATCACTCTCGTCACACGGCGGACGCTCTCCGGGATCATCGTGTCCATCGTGCTCATCACCCTGACCTTCGCGCAGGTCGTTGCGCTGATCGCCCCCGCCGTTGATGCGTTCCTTCCGTTGAGCGCCGCCCGCAACCTCATGTTCCAAGACGCCGCGATTCTCCCGGTGCCACTGACTGGAACCGAACTACAGGGCGCGCTCGTCCTCACCGGCTGGGCCGCCATCACCTCGGTGGTCGCGCTGGTCCTGATCCGGCGGAGGGATGCCCGATGAGCGCGAAGGTCCTCTCTGCCGATCCCGTGATTCGTCGTCGTGACGTGATCGGTTCGGAGATCACGAAGATCATCACCCACCCCGCAACCGTCATAATGCTCGCCATCACGCTCGTCGTGAACCTCTTCCTGGCAGTCATCGACGCATCCGGGCTGATCTTCTACACCGGGGCAGGCCCGGCGCGGCTGTCCTCGTTCGGCATGGTGATGCTTGCACCGCTCTACGCATTCCTCGTCATCCCGGTCTGGGCAGCCGCAACCGAACACCACGGCGGACAGCTCCGCATGAGTCTCACCGCCACGCCACGTCGCGGAACTTTCGCGCCCGCAAAACTGACCGCGACGACCACCGTGTGCCTCGCAGCCGCTGTCATCGCGATCGTCCCGGCGCGTCTCGTCATCGGAATCGCGTCCGGCCTGGACCCGGCCGAGCTCGCGCAGAACTGCGTGCAATGGGTGGCGGTGTATGTGCTGATGTCGCTCATCGCCTTCGGGCTCGCGGGAGTCCTCCGAAACACCATTGCGCCCTTGGCGATCATGATCGCCCTGCCCGTCGTGGTCGCCACTGGCATCCTGCAATGGCCCGACGGCATCCGCTTCCTCCCCGACCAGGCCAGCCTCAGCCTCGTCGGAACACCCGGTTACGACGTCACCGAACTCCCGCCCGTGATCGCCGCGGGTGTGCTCGTCGGTTGGGCTGTGCTCTCGGTCGTCGCCTACACGATCGCGCTACTCCGCCGCGATGCCTGACCTCATGAAACCCGCACCACGCCGAACCACCTGGAAGGAACCCCGCACCATGCAGAAGAAGCGCAGTACCATCATCTGGATCATCGTCGGCGCAGTCGTCGTCCTCGCCGCAATCGCATTCCTCGCCCTCGGCAGCTAGAAGCGGCGAGAACATGCCACCCAGAGTGCTACTGATCGCAACGTGCGCTGCGCTTAGTGCACTCGCGATCGGAGTCATACTGTTGCGCCGTGCTCGTGCTCAGCAGCAGAGGTTCAGGCACGAGGAGCGGATCGCAGACGCCCTTGGCGCGGTCCTCCTGGCTGCCCGCGCGCACCTACCAGAGGCTGTCTCGGAGATACAACGCCGGGAAGCAATGGCGGCCATCGAGGTCACTGCGAGCGACGCGGTGGTAGCTATCAGGCAAGAGATTGCACGAGAAGCGCCCGCAAGCCCGATGGTTGTACCGGCCGAGATGCCCCGCTGAGACCTTTTGTTGGTCTCGCTGTAGCGCAATGGATTCGGACCGTTCAACGATGGAAGGGCTGCGTGACCGTGTTCCGTTTCGGGTGTGCCGAGTACTTCACGATGCAGTAGTGAATCCAGTCGCCTTGCCCCTAACGAAAGTCTTGGTAGTCACGGCTGGCTGGACGAACCTGACTCATCGAGGACGCTCCGTCTCGCTCGCAGAAGGAGACGGAGCGGTGCCGCCGACAGGAGCACTTGTCGGAGGTGAGCCTTTGACCGAGGTCGAAACGGTTACTCTCTACGTTGATCCCGAGTTTCTGCAACAACAGATTGCTTGGGCACGACTGTCAACGCCGATAGCGAGTACGTTCAACGCGGCCGCTCAAGGGGCGGGCCAGATTCTCGCTCTTCGCCCGTCACCTGCGGAACGTCGAGCGATTACCTCACAAGCGCGTGCGATCGCGAATCACGACAGTTCAGCGGGGGTTCACGCTTCGGGGCGCTTCGCTGCGATTCCTGGACAGGCTAACCGGTGTGGTCACACCGACGGCTTTGGCGATTCCGAGGAGAGAGGTTCGGGTGATCGTCGCCGCGTTCCGACGCGACCTTGCGCGACCCTGGTCAATGGCGAGGTTGAGTCGTCAAGCGAACCTCTCTACCTCGCAGCTCACGCGCGCATTCAACTCAGCGTACGGTGTGTCACCGATGCGGTTACTGGCGCGACTTCGCGTAGAAGGGCTCGCCGAACTGCTCCAGACGACGAACTGGACCGTTCAAGAGTGCGCTGCGGCTGTCGGCTGGCATGATGCGGACCACGCGGCAAAGATGATGAAGCACATCTACGGCATCACTCCGAGCGAGTTCCGAAAAGCGGCACGTTCATCGCCCTGGTGAATGTCGATGTCTGCTACTTCTTCATGCTCCGATGCTCGCGTAACTCGCGGAATTCATTGCGTTGCTCTGTCGTCGCACGCGGCGGCGCTCGGTGGCCTCGTGGGTAACGGCGCGGATGAGCAGGGCCACACTGGCCGGGCCCATGACGATGAGCTTGAGGGCGTTCCAGCAGCACAGGAGTGCAAGCAGGTGGAGCCAGCCGGGGCCGCCGTGTTCGATGAGGCTGCGGAAGTAGGTCGCGGCGAGGAGGTATGGGGCGGCGAGGAGCATCGCGGGGATGCCCCATTTGAGGCCGCGGCGGGTGCGGATCGCGTCGAGGGCGATGTTGGTGGGCATGTACCGGCGCAGGTAGTACCGGATGCGGGTGCTCAGTGCCCAGAGCAGTCGGATCATGGTCGGGCCTCTCATCAAGACGTGTTGCTCCGTCGAGGAGGCAGAAACATGATGAGTGGCCCCGAAGGGACTGTCCCGGAGGACCCGCAGAGAGTGGAAACGCTGCCTCTCGTTCAGGATACGCCGTTGCCCGGACATTTGTAAGAGGTGCGCCGCTGGTCACCGATCCTGGTGGCGCACCTGCCTGGCACATATTGATGGGAGCCCGGCATGGTCACGATCACTTCTCTCGCCAAGGACGAGCGTTCCGCGCGGATCGTTCTGGCCTCGACGCTGGAACCGGACGACGCGCTGACGGGGAGGCTGATCGCCGCTGTCGGCGCTGTCGAGACGGTCCGGTTGCTGTCGACCGCGGCCCCGTTGCCGACATCGGTTGATGCGGTCGAGGGCGGGCTGTGGCGGCAGAAGGCCGCGCCGCGTCTGGATGCCCGATTGGTCGAACGAGTCGTTGCCGATACGGATCGACTCGGGCTGGGTGTTCTTATCCCCGAGGACCATGATTGGCCGAGCGGGCTGGACGATCTCGGCGATCGCGCGCCGACCGCGCTTTGGGTGCGCGGGGCAACCTCCCTGCTTGCGGGAGACCTACGGGACCGTGTGACGATCACGGGCGCCCGTGCGGCGACCGGTTACGGCGAGCATGTTACTTCCGAGCTCGCCGCAGCGCAGGCCGCGGCAGAGCGCGTGATCGTATCCGGCGGCGCTTACGGCATCGACCGTACCGCCCACGCTTCGGCGTTGTCGGTCGGCGGGCAGACCGTCGCGGTGCTTGCGGGCGGGCTTGACCGTCTGTACCCAGCCGGGAATCAGGAACTGCTGGGACGGGTAGGGGACGTGGGACTGCTGGTGGGGGAGATGGCTCCAGGCTCGGCACCGACTCGGTGGAGGTTCCTTGCTCGTAGCCGTATCCTCGCGGCTGTCTCGGCTGCGACCGTGATTGTGGAGGCCGGGTACCGGTCCGGGGCGCTGACTGTCGTCGCCCGTGCGGCTCAGCTCGGTCGCCCGATCGGCGCGGTTCCTGGGCCGGTCACCAGTGCCGTCAGCGGGGGCACTCACCGCATTCTCCGTGAACGAATCGCGTCGCTCGTGACGGATTCCACGGACCTTAGCGCCCTGATCGAACCGCCCGCCCGCGACCAGGGCCGAGCGTTCGACCGCGACGCTGGCATGGCGCGCTCCGTGCCGCTGCCCGGCCGCACCTTGTAGCAACACTGCTCCGGCTGGGCCGGAGTTTGTCGGCACTGTTCTCTACTCTGGGAGTATGGTTTTTACCGCTCTGCATCGCGTCCTCGGGGTCGCTCCGGGGCCTGTGACAGATGAGCTGCTGGATGCCGCGGTGACTGCCGGGGCGGTGGAGACGAACGATCTGGATTGGAAGTCGGAGCTGCCGCCAGCGAAAGGACTGCCGCAGACCGATTTCCCCAAGGATGTCGCGGCAATGGCGAACAGCGGCGGCGGTGTCATCGTCTACGGTGTGCGCGAATCTCAGAAGGCCGCCGTCAGCCGGGTCGATGTCGGGGAGTTCGATGAAGCCTACGAACGGTCGCTGCGGTCAGCGGCGATCACCGCTATCTCGCCGCCGGTGTTCGGACTGGTCGTGCATCGCCTCGGCGCGGAGGGCAACCGCGCGGTTGTGGTAGAGGTGCCAGCCAGCGTTGACGGGCCGCACTTAATCTACCGCAACGACTACTTCGGTGCGCCCGTACGCAACGACGCCGACACGGTGTGGATGAAAGAACGCCAGATCGAGGCCATGTACCGGGCACGCTTCGATGAACGCCGCCACGCCACCGAAGCGCTCGACGCCCTTTTCACCGAGGCCGCCGGCGGCCGCAACACGCACGAGCGGGCCTGGCTGATCGCCGTCGCCCACCCTCGCGCGCCTCGGCTCAGTGAACGGTTGACTCGCGATCAGGCGCGCGACGTGCTCACCAAGGCAAAGAGCATGGGCGAGTTCTACGCGGGCAAGGGCGGTGTGCATCCGCTGGACAACGTCGAGCACTACAACCCCCGGCCAGGACTGCGCCGCTGGATCGCCGTCAACACCACCACCGACCGCTCCATCTGGCGAGAGGCATGGGCGGGAATCCACCATGACGGGTCGGTCACCGTCGCGGCAGCAGTCGGCGGGCACCGGATGAGCAGCGACGGGCATTTCGAGGGCTTCCAGGTGCAGTCCGCAGCGATCGAGTGCGGTATCGCCGACCTGATGGGACTTGTCCGCGCGACCGCTGAGGCGACCGGCAACGACGAGTACGAGGTGCGCGTCGGGATCGAATGGGCTGGCAAAGCACCGTTGAGCATCCTGACCATTGACAACTTCGGGCAGACCTTCGACGGCGTCTCCACACCGCTGCATCACTACACGCCGGTCGAGACGAGCGTGAACGCGATCGAGGCGCCGCTGGACTACTACTGGCATGTTCACGACCTTGCCCAAGACTGTGTGAACCAGGGCGGCGTATCGAACGTCCGCATGATCCACCCACCCGACCGCGACGACCCGCAGTAACCGACCACGTCCGCTACAGTGACGGGCCCAGTGGCCGGGCCGCAGCCGGACGATGGTGCTCGTGCCGGCTGGCCGCGGTGAGAGCTCGTGCCCGGTCGAGCGCAGCGCGGGCGCGGGCCGCGTCGATCTTCTGTGCGTCCGTTTGCGCCGGGGAGCCGAGCGCGGCGGTTTCGTTGACTGTGTAGCGATCCCGGTAGGCGGCAATGACCATGCCCATGCGCCGCCAGATTGCCGCACCTATACCGTCCTTCGGCTGCGGGCCAAGCGCGGCCGTCCACGGCTCGCCGTCACGCACCGCCGTGTCGAGAAGGGTGCCGGCGCGGGTCTCGATGAGGTCGCGCCGCTCCGCGAGCGCTCGACGCATCTCGAGCGTCATCGTTCCGGTCGCCTCGGGAATCAGCCCGGCGATCAATCGCGGCGTCTCGCGAGTGCGACCGGAACCGGCGGGACGGGCCGTGACTCGGGCGAGCCGGTAGTGCAGAACCGCAGCGATATCATCCGCATCCCCGAACCCGCGTGCTCGCACGAGGCGTGGCAGCAGAGTGTCGACGTGATGCTGGTTCGCCTCGGCCCGCCGCAGCTCGGCGGTCAGCGCCCCGAACGCGGGTGAAGCGATCGCGTCGTCTGCGTCGTCGTCGCTGAGGCCAGAGGAGCGGATGAGTGCGGCCCAGCGGTCGTGCTGTGCGGCGGCAGCCAAGGTCTCGTACTCGGCGGCAAGCTGAGCGATCGAGCTCCATTCCTCATGCTCGGCGGTGATCGTCTCGTGCGCGGACAGTTCAGCGCCGACGTGCTGCAGGACACCAAACAGCACCGATCTGGCGGTGGCCTCGATGTTGTCGCCGGGGTGCGGCCCGTCGTGGGCGTCGTCGGGTTTGTCGACGGCGACGTAGGCGAAGTTTCCTTCCTTGCCTCGGGTGAGGGCGACGTACAAGTTCTCCCTGGTCATCGCAGCGTCGACCAGGACGTGCGACCTATCGACCGTGATGCCCTGCGCCCGGTACGACGTCACCGCGTAGCCGAGGTTCTGTAAACGCACCTACCTCTCACACGAGTAGGAAGGTGGGGCCGAGAGATGGGCCACGAACAGCAGGAGCAGACCCCGCGATCAGCATCGTCGTTGCGGGCGGTGGTGTACGTCAGGATCAGCGATGATCCCGAGGGCACCGAGCGTGGGGTGGATCGGCAGGAGGCCGACTGCCGTGCGTACGCCGAAGCCCACGGCTGGGAAGTCGTGGCGGTGTTTCGCGAGAATGACACGTCGGCGTTCAAGCAGCGCACGATCACGTTGCCGTCGGGTGAGCGGGTGCGGCGGGTGATCCGCCCGCAGTTCCGCGCCATGCTCAAACACCTCACCGACGGGCACGCGCAGGTAATGGTCGCCTACGACCTGGATCGGGCGGTGCGCGACCCGCGAGATTTGGAAGACCTCATTGATGCGAAGGTGCTCGGCGGGTTCACCGTCAGCTCCGTGACAGGCTCCCTCCGGCTGGACACGGACTCTGATGTGGCGATGGCCAGGGTGCTGGTCGCGATGGCGAACAAGTCGTCGGCGGATACTGCGCGGCGTGTGGCGCGGGCGGCGAAGCAGCAGGCCGTCGAGGGTGCCTGGCACGGCGGCCGTGTCCCGTTCGGATACCGGGCAGAGTCAGGCGCCCTCGTGATCGATCCGGTGGCCGGGCCGCTCGTGGTCGAGGCGTATCAGCGGGTGCTGGCCGGTGACTCGCTGTACCGCATTCGGAAAGACTGGAACGAGCGCGGCATCCTCACGACCCACGGGTGCGCGTGGTCGGATCGGACGCTGAAACTGATGCTCCGAAATCCCTCCAATAAGGGTGTGCGCGAGTATCGGCCCATCATGCCGGACGGGAGCCGCGCAAAGAGGTCGAAGATGCAGGTGCAGGCGGCGTGGCCTGCACTGGTAGACGAGGACACCTGGCAGCACGTCTCTGACGTGCTTGACGCGCGCAAGAAGGCCCGGAACTTCCATCAACCCGGTACGGGCGCGGCGAAGCGCATGTACCCGTTCTCCGGGCTCATCCGCTGCTCGAAGTGCGGGACCGCGATGATTCACCGTGGCAACGTGTACCAGTGCATCCAGCCCACGCGCGGCGGGTGCCACCGCTCGATCCGTTCCGCCGAAATCGAGAGGCTCGTCGAGGAAGCGGTCCTGGCAACGTTCGAGCAGGTCACTATCAGCCCCACGAAACGCAGCAAGTCTAACGGTGACCTTGTGGCGCGGGTCGGACTCACGGCGACGCTCGACGCGGATAGGGCACGTCTGGCGCGGCTCGATGATGACTACTACGACGGGCTGATCGACAAAGCGATGTGGGTGCGGCAACGCGCGAGGATCGCGGAGCGGATCGAGGCGACCCGCCGTGAGTACACCGCCACCTTGCCTGAGCATGCGGGGCCGAGCATCGACTTGACCACCGTCGCGGCCGAGTGGAAGGGCCGCACCCCGATGTGGCAGTACCAAGCGGCCAGCCTCATCCTGCAAGCTGTCCTCGTCCACGCGCTCCCGGAGGGAATGAACGGAGCCACCCCTGCCCGTCGCCGCAACGAGAGCATCGAAGCATTCCACGGCCGACGTGCCGCGTACCGCGCCGAAGTCCTCTCGCACCGGGTCGAGTTCATCTGGCGCGCATAGCTCGGATGCGGTGATCGGCCCCGAACCCTGGCTGCCAAGGCAGATCAGGGTGCGGGGCCGTCGCGTTTCTCGGCGACCGACAGGCTCGTGGGCCGAGGGGCGGTGCAGAGTCCGCGCAGTTTGTCCAGCACAGCAGGATTGTCCACCACGGTGGTGAAGCCCTGCGCCCGGCGGGATTCGGCAGCGAGCCGTGCGCCGAGCGTGGCGACAGGAGACGGGGCAGTACCGGCGGTAGCGGGGATTTCGGCGTGGGTGCTCATACCGTTAGGTGCGGAGCCCTACCCCCAAATCAAGGCGCGGCGTGCTTGTCGGGGTTGGCGGCGCGGATCATCTTCATCAGTGCCTCGTCGCCGCGCAGAGCGTCCAGCGTTTCGCCGTTCAGTAATCGCAACAGCACACCATCACCGACCGTGGTCCCCGCATGTTTCCGGTCGGGGTGCCCGAGGACGATCCGCAACAGCGCAGACCACGACCGGGGCGGTATGCCGAGCAGCGTTGGGATTGCGCGGTCACGGCGCAGCACCTCGACCCCGCGCTGACGTGAGGAGAGCTCGGCAAGCCGGTAGGCCACATGTTCGACGCACTCGGCTACGAGCGCAGCATCCCAGCCCGCAGACTCGAACAGCGCGACCGTGGCGGATAGCAGTGCGGTGACCCGCGCCTGATGTTCGCTCTCGTCCGTGTCGCCGTCATCGTGGTGTGTGAACGCGGGGTGATAGTCGGCCAGGTGCTCCCGCTCTGCGAACCGCACGGCATCATGGAACCCGGTGATCCGAGAAGTGTGGCGCACCTTGCTGACAGAGGTCAGCATCCCAGCGGCGCGAGTCTCCGCGTGACAGGTGATCTGAACGGCGCGGGTGACGACGGCCCACGGGTTGCCCGCGTTCCGGGTTGAGGGCGCGAGCATCACCTCGAACGCGGCGGACGCGACCGCCCAGGCATCCAAGCCGTGCTTACGTGCGAGTGGCCGGTACTTCGTCGCGGTGTAACGCATGAGTTCTGCCGCATCACGGTCGCCCCGCCACGCGCCCGACCCAGCGTCGTGTAACCGGGTCAGTAGCGCGCGCAGACCTTCCGGGCTCTCGAAACCGCTGCTGGCCGAGCCAGCAGGTCCTGCAGCGACGTTGGTAGCGGGTGAGGTGTGTTCGTCCACGGTGACGCCTCCCAGAAGGGAGGTGCGCCACCGTCACCCACAGCGGAGACACGCGCGAAGGCGTTCTCGCGCATCTCGGCCATGGTCGGACGAAGCATCATCGCTAGGGCTTTGCTGCTTGCTACACGGCGCGAAGCGCCAATGTTGGTGAAAGTCGTGCTGCGCGCAGTGCCGGGTACAGACCTGCTGCGGCTCCGACGAGAACAGCGATAGCAGGGCTTGCCGCTGCGGACTCGACGGGGATCACCAGGGGCTGACCAGTGGCGAGTGCGAGCACGGTTGCAGCTCCGACGCCGAGTGCGAGGCCTACGATGCCTCCGATGAGGGCGAGTGCGGCCGCTTCGGTGATGAACTGGGTCGCGATGTGTCCGGGACGTGCCCCGAGGGAGCGACGCAATCCGATCTCACCGCGGCGTTCAAGAACCGTGACGACCATGGTGTTCGCGATTCCGACTGCGCCGACCAACAACGCGATTCCGGCGAGGGCAATGCCTAACGTGCTGAGGGAATCATCGGCGGTGGTGCGTGCGTCGGCGAGGTCGGTGAGGGCGTCGACCGATACGAAGGGTGATCCGGGGCTCGCCGCTGACGAGAGCACGTCGGTGATCTGGGTGATGCGTCCGGGTTCTGCTCGGACGTACATGGCGGAGATGTCACCGATCGTCGTCCCGTCGAAGGTGTGTCGTACCCACTGGTCGCCGAGGATCGCGGCGGTGTCGATGTCGGTTGCGAGGCCTGCGGATTCGAGGATGCCGAGCACTCCGTACCAGCGCCCGCCGATCCAGACACGGTCGCCGGGCTCGGTGATGCCGAGCCGGTCGGCAGCGGTACGGCCCAGCACGGTAACGGGCAGGCTGCGGGTAGCGTCGTCGAACCAGCGACCGGCGGCGAGCTCTGCCTCGATCGCGCCGAACACGTCGGGGCGCGCGACGGCGACTCGAATCCCGTTCGTCTCTGTCTCCGGGACCAGGTCGGTACGGTAGACGGAGGTATCCGCAGGAGCAGTCTCGAACACGCCGACATCGGCGACGCCGTCGACGCGTTCCACCATGTCTGGCGCGGTTGCTGGCAGGGGCACGAGATTGTCGTCGGGGCCCGTTGCTGGTGTCACTATGGCTAGGTTTGCGCCCATCCGGTCGAGGTCTGCGAGCAGTTGCGCCTGGTTGGATGCTGCCGCGCCGGTGAGCGCGGTGAGCGAGGCGATGCCGAGCGCGACACCGAGAGATGCCAGGGCGGTGCGTTGAGGGCGGCTGGAGACACCGAGCCAGGCGGTGCGCAGCAGATCTCGTACCCGGAAACGACTGCGGCGCGTCGTCTGACTCATCGATCACTCGCTTTCGGACGCAGAGATATGCCGTCGACCTGGCGCGGCTCGGGTTCTGGCGGGCGGCGGTCGATGATGCGGCCGTCCCTCAATCGGATGCGGCGGGTGAACCGTTCAGCGAGCACGGCGTCATGGGTGACCATGACGACTGCGGTTCCGGCATCGGCGATGCCAGTCAGGAGCGCGATGATCGCTTCGCCGGTCGCGGAGTCCAGGGCACCGGTCGGTTCGTCGGCGAACAGCACAGCCGGGTCGCGTACCAGGGCTCGGGCGATCGCGACGCGCTGCTGTTCACCGCCGGAGAGCTCCCCGGGACGGTTCCGCAACCGGTGCCCGAGCCCGACCGCTTCGAGCGCCGCAACCGCACGCTCCTGCCGCTCACTCGGGGAAGCGCCGGTGTACAGCAGGCCGGTGGCGACGTTCTCGGTCGCGGAGACGGTGGGCAGGAGGTGGAACTGTTGGAACACGAAGCTGATCCTGGCTGCGCGGATCGCGGAGCGTTCCGCCTCCCGCATCCCACCCAAGTCCTGCCCATCGATGAGCACAGCGCCACCGGTGGGGTCATCGAGAGTGCCGAGGATCGACAGCAGCGTGCTCTTGCCCGAACCAGAAGCACCGACGATCGCAAGCTGATCGCCCGCATTGATCCGCAACCATGTCGGGTGCAGTGCCGTCACCGGTGGAGTCCCGGGATAGGTCTTGGAGACACCGCGCACCTCGATCACCGGTACCTGAGCGGTGTCGTCGTGATCGTTCTCTGGCGATGAGGCAACGATGGCGGTGGTCATCGGGAGATCACCACCTGATCGCCTTCGCTTAGCGCGTGGGCGTCTGCGGGTGCGCCGTCGACATCGGGACCGGAGGCGAGGATCTGTACCCGGGCGTCGCCGACGAGTCCGATCTGCACCGGCACCCGCACAATCCGATCCCCCGTGAGCACCTCGACCGCGTAGCTGTCGCTCGCCGTAGCGATCAGAGCCGTGGCAGGAACGATCAGCGTCTCCGCGCTCTCCTCGGTGTTCTGCACGATCACCCGGACGCTCGCAGGCCCGGTGGCGGCGACCTGCTCCTGGTCGGGGAACTCGATCATCGCCGTCGGCGGGGTCGTCTGCCCGTCCTCTCCGGTGGGTTGCCCGCCGGGGTCGACGGCGGCGATCGTGTTCTCCAGTTCCGTCCCGTCGGGCAGCACCACCGTCACGGGTGTTCCCGCGATGAGCTCCCGGGCCTGCGCAGGGGTGAGCTTTGCGATAGCCGTGAGCGTGGTTGCGGTGTACGTTGCTGGGCTGACCCCGGTCTGCCCGAGCTCCCCGGTCACCTGAGAGACGCGGATGCTCGGCGCGTTCACCACGACCACATCGGCAACTGCCACGGTTCCGGTGACGGGGATGCCGAGTTCCTTCTGCCAGCGACGCACCGCCTCCGTCGTCCACCAGTCGAAACGAGTGTCAGGCTCGCGGTCGAAGAACCCCAACCGGGCGAGGTTCTGCTCCAGCTGCAGCACGTCCTGTCCATCCGTTGCGTCACTGGATAGGTCACGCCAGAACGGGCGCGCGCCCTCCAGCAAGACCACGGGTCTGCCGTCGGCCTCATACACCTGTTGGCCGACCTCGATCACTTGTCCCGGAGCAGGCAGTGCCGTGAGTACCCCTTGAGCTGCAGGGAGCTTCACGGGTTCCCCGTATCCGAGGGTGGCGTTCAACCTCAGCTGACTGGTGAGCGTGCCCAGCTCCACTGGAACGGTCACCGCGGCAGCAGGCTCGGGCACACCGGATGTTGCAGCGTTGCTTTCCCAAGGTTTCCAGATCGCGACCGCGACGCCACTCGCAGCCAGCGCTGCGATCACGACCGTGGTCAGCAGGACGCGCAGAGTCTTGCGTGGTGCTGTCTTCGCGCTCATGATGCGGGCGCGTTCTGGAACTCTTCGAGAACCATCCAGGGGTCGAACCCAAGATCCTCACTCGAGGCGAACGCAAACGAGCTCGCGGGGTCATAGCATTCCTCGGCGAGGGCGCGGAAGTCACTCTCGCTGAATCCATCGGGGATGAGGATCGCACCGCCCATCGCCGCATCGGGATCGGCGATCTGCGAGAACCCGTTCTCCCTGGCACACTGCGCGAACGCGAGCGCCGCCTCTTCCTGTCCTTCGAGTTCTTCTGCCACATCCGGGTTGCTGCTCGGATCGAACTGCGCCTGCACGAAGTTCGGATGCTCCGCCTCGCACGCGGCGTACGCATCCTGTACGTCAGGAGTGTCGGCGAAGTAGTCGGCGCTCTGGACAGCGACCCAGGTGTTGCCGGCCTCATCGCCTTCCATGCCGAGCAGCCCCGCGCCGGAGCCGTCACCGCTGCTGACTTGACCGCCGTCACCGGGCTGACCGGGGACCTTCACGAGCACCTGTCCGCTGGCGTTGATCTTCGCCTCGACATCTGCGGCGGTCAGGCATGCCAGAAACGCCGACGCCTCATCAGGGCCTTGCGAGCCCGTGGCCGGGTCCTCTGGACTGGCGGTGTTCGTGCAGCCGGTCAGGGCGAGCGCGCCCGCCATGGTGAGCCCGGCGAGGGCGACGAGCATGTTACGGGATTTCATGAGTACCTCCGTGAACCGTGGCGGCGACGTTCACCGCTCGAGACAAGTTCTACGGAGGGCCGGGTTAGGTCCAGGTTTGGGTCGACCTAACCGAAACCTAACCTCCTGATGGCGATCATGGAGAATGTCAGCCCATGATGGTGAGACCGAGAACTCAGAAAATGGAGGTGAGAAAACGCATGCACGTTCTGATCGTGGAAGACGAGATCGACTTGGCCGAATCCCTTGCCGAGGGGCTTCGGCATGAGGGGTACCTCGTTGACGTCGCGCACGACGGGGCCGCAGCCTTGGTCAAAGCCGGGCAGGTCGACGTGGACATCATGATCCTCGACCGCGACCTTCCCGTCCTCCATGGCGACGTCGTCTGCCGCACGCTCCGCGACCAGCAGCACCCGATGCGCATCCTCATGCTCACCGCCGCAGGCACTCTCGACGACCGCGTCACTGGCCTCGACCTCGGCGCGGATGACTACCTCGCCAAACCCTTCGCCTACGTCGAGCTCCTTGCCCGGCTGCGCGCCCTCGCCCGCCGTGCCACCGAAGGAAACCAGATCGTCCTCACCTCCGGGAGCGTCCGCCTCGATACCCTCCGCCGCGTCGCGGAACGAGACGGAAAACCCCTCGCCCTGACCCCCAAAGAGTTCGGTGTCCTCGAAGCACTCCTCTATGCCGACGGCGGGTACGTCAGCGCCGATGACCTCCTCGCTGATGTGTGGGAAAGCGGAGCAGACCGCACCCGATCCGTGGTGAAGCTCACGATCCACACCCTGCGCCGCAAACTTGGGGACCCTGACGTGATCCATACCAGTCCCGGCCTCGGCTACCGGATCGGAGCAGAGCGATGAACGCCACCACGAGCAAACGCCGGTGGGGTTTCCGCACGCGCTTGACGGCCCTCATCGCGGTGGTCTTCGTCGCCGGTGGCGTCGCTCTCCTCGGCGTCCAGTACTTCCTCGTCCAAGGGCTCTTCGACACCGCCATCGACGGCCTCGTTGGATGCTCGGATGAGAACGGTGTCACCGTCACGACCAGCGATGACGCACCCGCCGGTGGCGACTGCGCCCACATTCCGGTAGCCACCGAAGCACCGAGCGAGCACGAAGTCACCGTCGGTACCGACGGCGCCGCCATCACCATCGAACAGACCACGATGCTCTCCCAAGAGGTTCTCTCAGGGCTGCTGTTGTGGTCGATCGTCACCTTGCTGGTCTTCACCCTGGTCGCTGTTGTGGCCGCGTCATGGTTGTCCAAGCGCTCGTTCGCGAGGATCGGACAGATCACTGACACCACCAAGCGCATCACCCGTAATGACCTCCACCAGCGTCTGGACCTGCCGGGACCCGCGGATGAGATCAAGGAGCTCGGCGACACGATCGACACCATGCTCGACGGCCTTGAAGCATCCTTCACCCAGCAAGAGCGCTTTGTCACCAACGCTTCCCATGAGCTGCGCACGCCGCTGACCACGACCCGCGCCGCGCTGGAGATCCCGCTCGAGCAAGGACGCGTTCCCGAACACCTCGAACCGGCCATCCGCCGTGCCCTTGATGCCAACCAGCGCAGCGAACAACTCATCAGCGCACTCCTGCAACTCGCCCGCACCTCCACCATCACGCCCGCACACGGCCCCGAACCGGTCCAGTTTTCCGAGATCATCGAACGCAGCCTCACCGAACACGAAGCCGACATCATGGCCATGGATCTCTCCGTTACCACCGAACTCGCCACCGCATCAGCTTCCGCCGACCCAGTGCTGCTCGCGCTCGCGATCGACAACCTCATCGACAACGCCATCCGCCATAATCACCGCGGTGGGACTCTTCACCTAACGACCGGGATGATGGCCGAGCGCCCATGGGTGGAGATCAGTAACAGCGGTCCGACGATGACCGAAGAAGAAGCGGCCGCACTCATCGAGCCCTTCAACCGCGGTCAGTCCACGCGCACTGCTACAACAGGACGCAGTCTCGGCCTCGGACTCACCCTCGTACAGAACATCACCGAATCCCTCGACGGCACCCTCACTCTCACACCGCACCCCGACGGCGGACTAACCACCCGTCTCACCGTCTAGCACCTGGATTCGACCCACAGTCGAAGTCATGCACGTATGCCACCGCGGGTGGGGCGTGCGCACCTCCCTCATGAGACGACTCATGAGGGAGGCCCAGATGAAGGGCGGCGTGATCCTGTTCCGCGGCAGCGGGGCCGCCGCGCGCCGCTATGTCGAGGCCGACCGTTCCCGCGCCGACGAGTATTACCTCGGCGCAGATGACGCCGTGGCCGAGTACGCGGTGCTCGACGCCCGCGGTGAGGTCACGGCCACCTGCTCGCTGACTGCCGAGGAGTATGAGGGGTGGGTGGACTGGACCGAGCCTGTCGCGGGCGAGTCGATGGGCACCCCGCGCAAGCCCGGCGAGGGGTCGAAGGGTTCGCCGTTGTTCGCGGAGATGACGATCAACGCACCTAAGAGCCTGTCGGTCGCCGCCGCCCTCCACCCCGAGGTCTCGGAGGCTCTGGACGTGGCGCAGCAGGACGCGCTGGCTGAGATTCGTCGCTGGCTGGGTCAGCACTCGGTCACCAGGGTTGGCCCGCGTGAGGCGCGGGAGGTCGTGCGCATCGAGAGCATGCAGGTCGTCGGTATCCGGCACAAGACCTCGCGAGCGGGTGACCCACACCGGCACATTCATATGCAGATTGGCACGCGGGTGTGGGCGGCTGGGAAGTGGAGGGCGTTGGACACGGCGGCGTTGTTCAAGCAGCAGGGCGCGATCCGCGCCCTCGGCACGGCGGTCATCGCTGCGCACCCGCAGCTCGCTCAGACCCTCGCAGAGCACGGTCTGACGCTCGATCCCGTGAGCGGCGAAGTCGCGGAGTTGCGGCCGTTTAACGGGGTGATGTCGAAGCGTTCGGCGCAGATCAGGCGCAACCTTGACCGGCTCGAAGCCGGGTGGGAAGCGCAGCACCCCGGAGAGGTGCTCGGCCCGGTGATGACGGCACGGTTGCAGGGCATCGCATGGACGCATCAGCGGCCTGGGAAGAAGCCCACCGACCTCAAGAACGAGGAATGGTGGGTGCAGGAACTCCGCGACGCCGGATACGACCCCACCAAGTTGCAACAGCAGACCGCGCAGCGTCCGGTGCCGCTTGATGATCTTGCCGTGCAGGAGGTTGCATCGCGTGCGCTGGATCGCTGCGCCGCCGCATCATCGGCATGGACGACGCATACGGTGCAGGAGCATGTCACCCGCATCACCACCGAGCACGGCGTGCACGCAACTCCCGCCGAGCTGCGCGATTTCATCACGATGGCCACCGATCTTGCGGTCTCGGATTGTTTCTCCGTGCTCCCGCCAGATGCGGCGACCCCGGAGCATGTGGCGCACCTGACCAACCTGACCGTGGTCGCCGCTGAAACCGCGCTGCGCGACCGACTTGCCGCTGCGACACCTGAGCAGAAGCCCGGTCACCCGGACGTGACTGAGGCCGCACGCGCGGTGGGGCTGGATGAGGGGCAGGCGGTCGCTGCTGCTGCGGTCGCCTCGACCGATCCGTTGGTGATCGTGGAGGGCGCTGCGGGCAGCGGAAAGACGACGATGCTGCGCACCGCCATCGAAGTGGCTGCCGAGCACGGTCGGGCGTCGAGGGTGGTTGCGCCGACGCTGCGGGCAGCACAGGTCGCGCACGACGAACTCGGCGTCCCCGCAACATCGGTCGCGGCGCTCGTGTACGCACACGGGTGGCGCTGGAACCGCGACGGCGTATGGACACGCCTACACCCCGGCGACACCGACCCCGACACTGGACGCACCTACACCGGCCCACACCGAGATGCGGTGCTGCGCCAGGGTGAGCGGGTGATCGTGGACGAGGCCGGGATGCTCGACCAAGACACCGCCCACGCCCTCCTCGCCATCACCTCCGAAGCAGGCGCAACCGTCGCGCTCGTCGGTGACCGCGCCCAACTCCCCGCCGTCGGACGGGGCGGGGTGCTGGACATGGCCGCGCAGATCAGGGGCCGCACCTATGACATGACCGAACTCCACCGCTTCTCTGATGCTGAGTATGCGGCCCTCACGTTGACGATGCGTGACCGTGAGAGCCCCGGCGACGTGTTCGACCGGCTTACCGCGATGGGGCTCATCACCCTGCACACCGACGAGGAGCAGGCCCGCGACCGCATCACCGCCAACATTCAAGACGGCGAGGCGATCACGGTTGCCTCGAACGATGAAGCCGCCGCGTTGAACGAGCGCGTCCGCACGGGGCGAGTCGAGCGTGGTGAGGTCGACGACATGATCGCGGCGATCGGCAGCGACGAGCTGCCTATCGGTCGGGGTGATCTGATCCAGACGCGGAAGAACGACACAGGTTTGGGCGTGGCGAACCGGCAGCAGTGGATCGTCCAACACGTTGATCGTGATGGCACGGTTTATGCGCGGGAAGCTGCCAGCGGGCGCAGAAACCCGCGTGCCGTGGCCCTACCTGCCGAGTATGTGAGTGAGCACGCGCACCTGTCCTACGCAGCGACCGCCTACGGCGTACAAGGCGCAACTGTCAACACCTCGCACACGATGCTGTCGGAGGCTACGAGCGCGGCAGGCGTCTATGTCGGCATGACCCGAGGCCGCGAGACGAACCGGCTCCATGTCGTCGCCACGGACATGGCCGACGCCAGGGCGCAGTTCGTCGCAGCGATGGAACGCGACCCCGCAGACCGTGGCCTTGACCACGCCGCCGCACGAGCCGCCGAAGCGGTGCGCGGCATCGTCAAGAACGGCCCGATTCAGCGCGTCACAGAAGAACTCGCCCGACTCGATCAAAGAGCCAAGCGCGCCGAGCAGCAGGCCGAGCGGTGGGAACAGACCGCCAACCGGCTCGACGCCCAACGCACCAGGCACCGTGCCGAGAACGACGAGGACTCCACTGTGCTCCGTCGGGCCGAAGAAGAAGCCACTCGAGTACACGCCGAGGTCGCTGCGCCCCTCACCGCGCAAGCTGAACACGACGGAGCGGCGTACTTCGCCAGCGTCGAAGCAGAAAGGGCGGCAAACACACGCCTCGCGAAGATCGGGCGCTTCGGGAGGCGCAAGGCCCGCGACGAGCACCGCACCGCGAGCGAACAAGCAGCAACCATCCGAGCCCACGTTCGCGATGCATGGGAGGCCGAACCGCCACGAACCCCCAGCGCGCTACCCGAATGGGCTGCACAAGTCGCGGGGCGGAGAGCGGAGGATGATCCCCACGTGATCGAAGCTGCCCAAGCTGTCGAAACGGCGCGCACCGCACGGTCCACGACGAGCGAACGTCACCGCAACGAGCGCCTGGTGCTTCTGGCGAGTGAATATGGGGCAGAGAACGCCCGCGCTCACCAGTACGGGATGCGCGCCATCAACCCCGGGCGTAACGCCCGCGACGCCCGCACCCGTGCAACGCTGCTCCGCGCCGAGAGCGCGGAGCTGCGAAGCCTCCCGGCGAACGACGCCGCCAAGCTCATAGAGACCAGACGTGTGGAGCGAGAGCGTGCGCTACAACAAGCCGAACAGCGTCAACGGCAACTATCCTCGCCAGAACCGATGCCGCTCCAAGGCCCCGACTCGCAGCCTGAACGCGGGATCGGACTCTGACCTAAAGCTCGCGCACGGCGCGACACTATTCTCGAAAGTACGAACCAGAATGGAAACATGACCGAAGCCAAGGGAAGAACGAGGCAGGTGCGCTTGCGCGACGGAGTGACGGCCAGTGTTGCCGAGTTCGGTACGCCTTCTTCGACAGCTGCATCTTTGCTATTCGTGCCCGCGCTCGGCGTTCCACTTTCCTACTACAGGCCGTTGCTGACGCAATGGTGCGAACGTGGGCGACACATTGTTGCTGTCGAACAGCGCGGGGTCTCACTATCCTCGGTCGCGGAGACTCGCAGGGCAACGTTCGGTTACACGACGATCATCCGCGACGATCTGCCTGCCGTGGCCGAGGAGTTCTTCTCCACCGCTCAGCCGTTCATGGCGGTCGGTCATAGTCTGGGCGGCCAGTTGGCTCTGTTGGCCACGGCCTCCGGCGCGATAACGCCGTGCGCGGTTGTCGCAATTGCGAGCGGGACGAGTTCACCGGCAGCGATGAACACCGTGTGGGGGCGACTGAAAAGACGCGGGCAGGTGGCATTTATCCGGGCAACCTCCGCCGTGCTGGGGTATTGGCCCGGTAACCGGCTGGGGTTCGGCGGGAGGCAGCCCCGTTCTCTGATGCGAGACTGGTGCGCCGAGGGGCGGCATGGTCGGTACCTGCTGCACGGTGACGGCGAGGACTATGAAGCGGCGTTGCAAGCTCTCCCGCAACCGACGCAGATGGTCACCCTGCACGGTGATCCGATAATCACCGAGCGCGCCGCAACGCACCTCGCTCAGCGACTACCCGGCCACGTAAACCACCACACCCTGTCGATGCCGACTGGCGAGCCTTTCGATCACATCCGGTGGGCACGCTCAAAACCCGAGGCCGTCATCGATGCCGTGGAAGGCTGGCTCGAAACCATCTCCATCGCCTAGCGGCTTTCAGCCGGGATAAGTGATGAGAGTCTTCCCCACAGCGCGCCCGTGCTCTTCTCGCAGAAACTCCGGTAACTCGCGCAGCGACACACGACGCGCCACGGGCGTGCGAAGTCGCCCCGCTCTCAGATGAGTAAACACTGGGTCGAAGAGTTCAGCAAGTCGTTCCCGAGGGTGCGCGTGGATAATGTCGCGGAGCCGGAACATCTCGACCCGCTTCCCTTCACCTTGGGTGAAGCACACAGGCGGGAGCGGCTCGCCCGAGAGGAGCCCGTAATGCACGAGCACGCCGCCGGGAACAAGCGCATCCATCAGCGCTGCTCCCTGCGAGCCACCCACGCAATCGAAGACCACATCGAAACCCGATCGGCCTGAGGCTCCGTGCAGGAGCTGCTCCCAACCAGATTCGCTCGTGTCGATTACCGAACTACACTGCTCCGGTCTTTCAGACAGACTCCCTGGCGTTCCACGAATCACGCCCACCGGATAGATGCCATGCAGGTTGAGTAGTTCGGCCAGATGGGTTGCGATCGTTGTGGTCGCCGCGGTCACCGCGACACTGCGCACCGTGTCAGAGGAGTGTCGATCAACCATGAGGTGCGCAGTAAGCGGGTTGATATAGGCGAAGCAGGCCACTGTGTCGTCAAGGTCGTCCGGCACAGGGATACACCACGTGTAGTCGGTGCGCTTGATCTGCTGCCAGTTCCCGGCCGATCCGATCGGCAGCACCCGACGACCGATCATGCCGCCCGGCACGCCAGGCCCGGCCTGTTCGATCACACCGATGCCTTCGAACCCAGGGACGAAAGGAAACTCTGTCCGCGAACCATACGCACCCGACACCGTGACCGCATCAGAGGGGTTTATCGTGCTCGCGAGCATCCGCACCGCAACCTCGGAATCGGCGAGAGATACAGGAATCTGGGCGGACCGGATCGAGAGAACATCGTTGAGCTTCCCCGGCCGCTCAGCAACCACAGACATGACCTGCACCATGCACCTCCCTCCCACCGATCCTACGAAGCATGTACCGCTCAGACGGAAGAAGGCTAGACGAGCCGCACCCTTCTAAGGCCGCTTGATAGACTGAAATGGCGCGCACGCGCACGATTACAGGTGAGTGTGTTTAGGGCACCTCGGCTAGCCCAGGTCCAGGTGCTCGGCCACATAGTCGGCCGGGAGCACGACGGAGCCGCCCCAGCGCCTTGCCGCCCGGCGGACGGTGAGGGAGCCGTCGTCCCGAACTTCGGCGACTGTCCACCTGTCGCCGTTGCGAACCCAGCCGCGCCCGGCCCGCAGCCGCCGATCGTTGCGCCGAGTGATGACCGAATCCCCGGCAGCGGCACGGGCGCCATCGCGCAGCTCGACCTCGCGCAGCGCATCCACCGTGCCGTCGAGGATCAGATCGGTACGCGCCCGGAGGTTCAAGGCCATCACGGATTCGTTCGAGTCGGTGACCAGCACGCTAGCCCGCCCGGCGACCCGATCCGCACGCCAGGCAGCGTATGCGGCATCGACCATCGCTTCCGTGTCTCCGCCGACGATGCGGTCGTGCTCCGCGTAGGTGTCGATGACCTCGGTTCGCCCGTGCCGCAGGCCGAGCGAGGCGACCTTCTCCCACACGTTGGCGAAGCGATGGATGTCCACCAGTTCTGGCGCGTCGTCCCGGTCGTGGACGAGCAGCGAGAACGCACCGCTCGCGGTCGGAGATTGGAGCTGGGCGTAGTCGCCCACGAGCAGCACCTTCGCCCCCGCCTCGACGGCGAGAGCGGTGATGCGGTCGAGCGAGAGCGTGCCGGCCAGGGACGCCTCATCCACGATGACGAGCTGCCCGGCCTGGAACGTCTCGCCAGTGCGCTCGTGAACCTCCCACCATTTCGCGGTGTTCTCGGTCTGGATGTTCAGGTCATCGGCGAGGATCTGGGCTGCGACGGCGGACGGAGCGAGGCCGACGACGGAGCCCGGGCCGTGCTCGCGCTCCCACGCCCGCCGCAACGCCGACATGGCGGTGGTCTTGCCTGCCCCAGCCGGGCCAACGAGGACATCGACGACGCGGCCCGAGATCGCAACCTTCACCAACGCCGCGGCCTGGTCGTCGCCAAGCCTGTGCCCCTTCCGATCCGGCCTCGCGGCGGTCCGCTCCACGACCGCAAGCGGCACGGTCGGCCCGGTCGTGGAGCGAGCGCGCTCGAGGAGGCGATCTTCGGCTGCCAACAGCAACTCGGAGGAGAACACCGTCGAGTGCTTCGGCCGGAACACGCTGGTTCCATCCGGCCGCTGGAACACGGCCGGGCTCGACGCGAGCTCAGGCGGCGTCAACCGCAGCGACACAGCCTCGGCCGCGTCCACGACCAGCCCGACGACTGCCTCTCGATCCTCGGTCGAGGCGAACCTGTAGCCCATCGTCTGCCGGGCCGCCTCAGCGGTGAGGTTCCACCGCCGCCAGGTGGACCGCTTCTCACCGACCGTCTCGACCACGCTGCCTCCGAGCGACGCGATCACATCCAGCGGCACATCGTCGGCGCGCAGCAGCAGCGGCTCCTCGTTCGCCGCAACCGCACGCGCCCAGGAGGTCGCATCCGTACCGAGCACGCGGCCGGCGCGCTGCCGCCAGGAGGCGGTGAGGTCCGCGAGGGAGTGAACCTCCTTCTCGGGCCTGGTCGAGCGCGTCGCCTGGGCGCGGAGCTTCATGATCGTCGCCGGCGACGGCCGCCGCCCGTGCGCCTCGACGTAGCGGTCGATGAGGCGATCCGTCTCGGCGTCGATGTGCCGCGAACGGGTGGAGAACTCAGCCACCAGCGCATCCGACACCCCGGCGATCGCCCACGCCGGGTTCCGATCCCGGCCCATGTCGCGGGCCTCCCACTCAACGCCGAACATCCGGGTCAGGTGATCTGCGAACACCGCCTCGTGCAGCTCGGAGAGTGCGACCGTCGCCGCGTGCATCGGCCTTCCGTCGAGCGATCGCCACTTACCGTCCAGGACGGTCTGCACCTTGTTCGAGATGACGACGTGCGTGTGCAAGTGCGGGTCGCCCGACCGCGAGTCGTAGTGGTCATAGGCGGTAGCGATCAGCCCATGAACATCCACCTGCGCAACCGCGCCGTTGCGTGCGGTTGCGCCCGCGCGCGTGGCTGCAACCTCCCGTTCCATGAACGCAACCACCTCTGCAACCGCCGCGTGATGGGCCTGCGCGACCAGGGCCTGCGTGCCCGCGTCGGCGACCGCCCACAACACGCTCGCGGACTTCGGGATCGAGAACGTGAAGTCATAGCCCGCAACCGCCCGCCGCATACCACGATCGGCCTCCTCAGCCTCGATCGCGGCCACGGCCTCCGCGCGCGAGACCGGCCCCAACTCAGGGCGAAGAGCTTCCACCCGCTCAGCGATCCGCTCCGCGACCGGGCGGTACGCGGGGTACGCGCGACCCAACGGTGCGCCCATGATCGGGTCGCGGCCCATGCCTACGAGGAGCTGGAGCTGGGCTTCCGACACCTGATCGCCCCCCGTGATCTTGCCGCCGCCAAGGGCGCCGACGCCCGCGCCGAGCCACCGGCCCGGAGGCGTGCCCTCGGCGTTGTAATACCTCGTCAACGGGGTTGAGAGAGACCGGTCACCATCACCGGCCGCGACGGTGCGCAGCAGGTACTTGTAGCCGTCGCCCGCGCTCATCACACGCATCGAAACCGTCACCGCCGAGCCTCCCTCCGCGCAACGCGGAGGTGCGCGACTGACCGCCCGCAGGGGCGGGCGACCTCGATCTGCAAGAGGCGTGGTAGCTCAGGAGCGGAGGCCGGCCGACGCGGAGACGGGGTCCTGAGCGGCCGTTCGCGCGGGGCGAGCAGAGGGCGCAGCGGCGAGGCCTTGACGGTGACGGGATGACCTCCGTGTCGAGGGCGTGCACCTGGCAGGTGACCAGCCCGGTCAGCAGTCGCAGGGACGACGGCCGGGGATCACCGATCTGCCGGAGTCATCATGCGCAAGCCCAACGACGCGAACAAAGATCGCCGCCTGCGGGTCGGTTCGCTGTTCTCCGGCTACGGCGGGCTCGACCTCGCCGTCGAGGAAGTCTTCGACGCCGACACCGTGTGGTTCTCCGAAATCAACGAACCCGTCGCGCGCGTCTTCGCCCACCACTGGCCCGATGCCCCGAACCTGGGCGACATCACCGCGATCGACTGGAGCACTGCTCCGTCGGTGGACATCCTGTGCGGTGGGTTCCCCTGTCAGGACGTGTCCACGGTCGGCAAGCGTGCCGGTCTCGCCCCCGGCACACGCTCCGGCTTGTGGGCGCACATGGCAAACGCGATCGACGCGCTGCAACCCGAGTGGGTCGTGATCGAGAACGTCCGCGGGCTGCTCTCCTCGCCCGCGATCCGCCCGCGCCCGGAAGGAACCGACAATGAGCCACGCAACGCCGCAACCCCAATCGGACCCGCAACCCCCAGCGGCGCAACCCTTGGCGATCTGGAAACCGACCCGTGGAGTTTGGGAGAGTCCGCAACTCGACCTCTTCGGGCAGCGGGTGCCGTGGTGGGAGACCTGGCCGACCTCGGGATGGATGCGGCATGGGTTGGTCTACCCGCTTCCGCGGTCGGCGCACCCCACCCCAGATTCCGGGTCTTCATCCTCGCCCATCGTCCTGTTCCGCACCCCGTTGGCATCCGACGCGGCCAGGGGTGGGGAGAGCTTGCAACAGGTGAAAGCCCGTCGCGGGACGATCGCGCTCAGCCACCAGATCATCGACCTCGCTCTCCACGGTCCGGCCGGCTATCCGAGGCCGGAGGAGCCGGAGAGTCTGTGGACGCTGATCGGGCAGCTCTTCGACGCTGGGGACGCTACGCCGGAGCCATCCGACGCTGGGAACACCTCACCGGACGAGCCGCCCCAGCCCCCGCCCTCGTGAACGACACCAGCGGGCCGCGCCCAGCACCGGCGTTCGTGGAATGGCTGATGGGCCTCGAACCCGGCTGGGTCACCGACCCCCGCCACGACCTCACCTTCTCCCAGCAGCTCACCGCCCTCGGCAACGGCGTCGTCCCGAAGCAAGCCGCCCATGCCCTGAGCATCCTGATGAGCGAGGGATGGACGTAACGGCAGAGCGCAAACGTGGGATTCGGGTCAGTTCCCGCTCGTGGAACTTACGGCCACCTCGGAAGACTCCGCCTGTCCGGTCATCTGCCGCTGGTATTCGCGGGGTGGGATGCCGTGGGCGGAGGTGAAGACCTTGGTGAACGCGGCGGGGCTCGCGTAGCCGAGCTTGCGGGCGATGTCGCCGGGTCGTTCGCCGTGGTGGAGCAGTTCTCGGGCGAGGTTCATTCGCAGCTGCGCCCGCCAGTGCGGGAAGCTCGTCCCGGTCTGGCTGGTGAGTTCTTTCCCGAGCGCTGTCGGTGTCATGCCGAGTGCCTTGGCCCAGTCGGCGAGGGACCGGGAGTCGGCAGGATCGCGGCGCAACGCAGTCGCCAACGCGCCCGCGGCGCCGGTCAGCGTCGTCTCGGCGATCTCGTTTCGGAAGAACTGCTCGTGGAACAGCTCGTCTGTGAGTCGCAGCGGGTGGTCAGAGTTCAGCAGGCCGTACTCGGCGAAGGTGGTGTGCAGCAGGTAGCTCTCCGTTTCGGGTGGGAAGGAGAACACGCGCAGGTCGTCGACGCCGATGCGGACCCTGCCGTAGCGGTTGCCGAGCGGTCGCAGAATGGAGCCGGCGGCGAGCCCCACGCGGTGCGACACCCCGGCGGGCACCCAGATCACTTCACCGCGTCGCAGCTTCTGGTCGCGGGTGGCGATGCGGATGATCGCCTCGCCCCGGTAGACCCACAGCAGCACATGGCAGTCGTTGACCCGCATCGGCCCGCTGTAGGCGGGGATCGGCGGCGGGTGGGCCTGCTCGTCTGCGACCAGGGCGGCCACGTTCCGGGCGAGCTCATCGGCCGGTGCCGCCTTCACTCGGGCGCGGCGTGCGTACTCGCGCGGGGTGATGCCGACGTGCCGCTGGAACGCGCGGGTGAACCCGGCCGCAGTGGCGTAGCCGACGTGCCGCTGGGCCCACGCGACCCCGCGCCCCTCTGCCAGATGCGCCGCGGCGGAAGTCACCCGCGCGCGGGTGCGCCATTCGGAGAGCACCACCCCGGTCTCGTTCGCGAACTGCCGCCGCAAGGTCTTCGCGCTCACGCTCTCACGGTCGGCGAACTCGTCCGCACTCAGCGGCGACCCCGGCGTGCGCAGCACCGCCTGCGCCACGGCGCGCGCCTCACGGGAGCGTGGCATCGGCAACCGGGGAGTGCGAACCTGTGGGTCAGCGTGTCGGGACAGACCTGAGGCGAGCTCCAGCAGCGGGCCATCGGCGGCGAGTGCACCCAGGCCACGCTTGTGGATCAGCCAGTCGGCCCAGTCGTCCGTGATGTCCACCACTCGCACCTCAGACAGCACGGCCGACTTCGGAACCGAGGACGACCAGACGGCGACGGTGACCGTGCCCGGTTCCAGCCGCAACGCGTGAGTGACGCCTGCCGGTATCCAGATCGCCTGTCCCGCCACCAGCCGATGTGCAGCGCCGTCGACGGTCATCTCGATCATCCCAGTGCGGACCCAGAGCAGCTCCGCATGATGATGGGCATGCGGGTCGATCCGCCCCGCGGGGATGTCGCCCTCCGTGTATCCGAACGGCGAAGCAAGTGCTGACCTCACGCACACCTCCAGCAAGTAAAAGAAGTCGTCCGCCCATGATAACAAGATCAAGTTAGGTAAGGCTAATCTGAGTAACGCGGTGCTACGCCTTCTGACGCGAGCGCCGCGCCCCCGTCATCGCCGTCGAACGGAACCTCTTTTCGCCATGCCCAAGACCTCCCGAACACTCACAGTGCACCCGATCAGCCTGCGCGAAGTCGAGGTCGCCCGAGTCACCGACATCACACCCGGGATGCGACGGGTGACGCTGATCGGCGAGCAGTTGCGGGCGTTCACCTCGGAGAACGGCTTCGCGCAGCCGGAGTTCCGCAGCGACGGTTTCGACGACGACATCCGGCTGGTGTTCCGCTACCCGGGGCAGGCGGAACCGGTGCTGCCGGTGCAGAAGGAGAAAGGGGTGGACCTGCCGAGAGACCCCCGACCGCTGTCGAAGGTCTACACGGTTCGTCGCTGGGACCGCGAAACCGGCGAGGTGGACGTGGACTTCGTCAAGCACGGCATCGGCGTCGGCACCACCTGGGCCTACCGCGCCCAACCGGGTGACCGCATCCACTTCTACGGCCCCTCAGCCTCGCGGGCGCTCCCGAACGACGCGGACTGGATGCTGGTCGCCGGGGATGACACCGCAATCCCGGCGATCGCGCGCCTCCTCGATGAGCTGTCCGACGATGCGCAGGCGCAGGTGTTCATCGAGGTCGCCGAGGATGCGCACCAGCTGGAACTGCGGGCGCTGCCGGGTGTCGAGGTGACCTGGCTGATGCGTGACGGCGTGGAGGCTGGCACGACCACCCACCTGCTGGACGCGGTACGCGCTGCCAACTGGTGGGACGGTCGCCCCTTCGCCTGGGTCGCCGGCGAGCACGCCGCCGTCCGCGACATCCGCCGCCACCTGGTCGAGGAGCGCGACGTACCGAAGGAGGACATCGAGTTCACCGGCTACTGGCGTCGTGACAACGTCATCGCCCTCCAAGACGACGACGCGGTGCCCGACCAGGAGAAGAACACGGCAGCCTTCGAGAAGCTCCACGACCTCACCGAGCTGATCCCGCCGATCGCGATCCGCACCGCCGTCGAACTCGGCATCCCCGAGGCGATCTCCCGAGGCGTGACCGGCGTGAGCGAGCTGGCCGCCAAGGCGGGTGCCGATGAGCGGGCGCTGGGCAAGCTCCTGCGCTACCTGCACGCCCTGGACGTGCTGACCGAGACCCAACCCGATCACTATGCTCTGACGCCGGTTGGCGAGGGGCTGACACTCGAGTTCATGATCGAGCACCTGCACCCCGCCGGGGTCGGCGGACGCGAGATGCTTGGCATCTTGGGCCTCACCGAGTCCATCCGCACCGGCCAGGCCTCCTACGCCACGGTCACGGGACAGAACTTCGCCGAGGTGCGGGCCGAGCAGGACTACGAAGACCGCTACCTGGAGCGACTGGCAAGGTTCCAAGCATCCCTGGCAGAACCCATCGCCAAATCCGACATCCTCACAGGCGTCGAACATCTGGTGATCCACTCCGGCGGCGCCGGGGCGCAGGCGCGGGAGTTCCTGGCTGTGCACCCCGACCTGCGGATCACGATCTGCGCACTCCCCGCCCAGGCCGACTGGCTGCGCCGCGACCTACCGGACACCATCCCCGACAAACAGCAGCGCGCGTGGGTCAGCGTGGTCGAACAATCCGTGTTCGAACCCAGCCCCGCATCGGACGCGGTGCTCATCAGCCGCGGGTTCAAGGCCCTGCCCGATGCCGACGCGGCCCATGCACTGCGCCGCGCAGCTGAGAACCTCACCCCGAGCGGCCGGGTGCTGCTGGTCGAGGAGACCTACGACCTCGATGACTTGGACGAACACGACGGCGAAGCAGACCTCATCGGCCTCACCGTCCACGGCTCCGGCCTGCGCACCGAAGCGGAACTCGACGCTGTCATCGCCCGGGCAGGGCTGGTCCGCACCACGACGCACACCGTCGGCTGGGGCACCACCGTCCACGAACTCGTGCCAGCCGACACCCAGTGACCCTTTCCCTCCCCAAAGAATAGAAAAGAGCACAGCAATGACCCTGACCAGACCACGACGACGCGGGGCAGCCCTGGCCGCCGCACTCCTGAGTACCGCGCTCTTGCTCACCGCATGCAGCGGCAACGATGCACCCGAAGGCACCATAGATAACTCGCCGGCCGCTGGCAACGACGCATTCCCTGTCACCGTCACCACTACGTATGGTGAGACCACTCTGTACGAGAAGCCAGAGCGGATCGTCGCACTCGGCATGAGCAACTTGGATATTCTCACTAGTCTCGGCGTGACTCCGGTCGCATTCGCAGACGACGGATACACCGTCAACGGTGGGAGTCCCGACTTCTCGAATGCCCCATGGGTAGACGGCAAGGTGAGTGCTGACCTCTGGGATGTCGGACTCGCGGATGGCGAGGTGAATGCCGAAGCGATCGCTGCCTATGATCCTGATCTGCTGATCGTCGGCACCAGAGACGCCGAAGACGGGAACATGTACGAGACCCTCTCAGAAATCGCGCCGGTATACGTTAGTCCCTCGGCATCCGAATGGCAGAAGGACACAACCGAGATCGGTCAGCTCACGGGAAAATCCACCGAAGCCGAAGAGCAGATCGCAGCTGTCGAGAAAGCGTACGAAGATGCGCAGAGCAGCCTGCCAGGCCTTCAGGGTAGGACGTACAACATCGGCGCCCTGGACGCTGGCGAGATCTGGATCGAGGGGCCGTGGACGTTCCTCTCCGATCTCGGACTTGTCCCCGCAGACAATCAGCCGGCGGAAGACATCCAAAACATGTCCATGGAGAATGTTGATCAGCTTCAAGCCGATGTCATGGTGCTCGTTGCATACGACGATGCCACGACCGACACATTCAAGTCGGATCCCCGCGTCGCGAGTCTCCCGTCGTCGGAAAACGGCACGCTCATCTACCTTCCAGCTAACTTCCTTGGGGCAGCGCACCGAGCCGGACCGTTGAACAGGCTGTGGGTCAAGGATCAGATGGTGAGCTACTTGGAGAAGACACCGCTCAACCAGGAAGGAAATTAAGCCCCAAGCGGTCAACTAGTCATCCGCCCACATGCTAACGACCATGACTCCTCTCTGAGTTCTGATGACCATACATACGAACCAGGCTGAGACAGCAGAGCGCACAGCCACGTCGGCTGCCTTCGGCCGCCGACGGATGGGCGGAGCTTTGATCGCCGTGACTGTGCTGGCGTTCCTATTCCTACTGAGCATTGCCGTGGGGTCGAAGGATATTCCATTCGGTGTGGTGGTGGATTCGCTGCTCCACCCGACCGGAGACGGGGATGCGTATGTCGTCTGGGACATGCGCATCCCCCGCACGGTTGTCGGGCTTTTCATCGGGGTCTCCTTGGGGGTAGCAGGAGCCTTGATTCAGGCACTCACACGCAACCCCCTGGCCGATCCTGGCATCCTCGGCGTCAACGCCGGAGCATCCTTCTTCGTCGCCCTCGGTATCGCCGTCTTCGGCGTGTCCTCGATCGAGGGGTATGTGTGGTTCGCGTTCGCCGGGGCATTGGTGGTGACCGTTGCCGTGTACATAATCGGCTCTGCGGGGCGGGGCGGCGCCGATCCGGTGCAGCTTACCCTCGCCGGGGTCGCTCTTGGCGCGGTACTCGGCGGCGTAGTGACCGCGATGGTGCTTCTCGACGAGGTGACGTTCAAGAAGATGCTCAGTTGGAACGCCGGCAGCATTGTCGGCCGCGGATGGGACGTACTGCTGCCGGTGTTGCCGTTCCTGCTCGTTGGGATCGTCCTCGCGATCTTCGCGGCGTCGTCGCTGAACTCGATCGCCCTCGGTGACGATCTGGCGAAGGCCCTCGGTGTGAATATCGTTCGCACCCGCATCCTCGTCATCCTCGCTGTCACCCTCCTTGCGGGTGGTGCGACCGCGATCGCCGGGCCGATCGGGTTCGTCGGGCTCATGGTCCCGCACATCGCCCGCTGGATCGTCGGACCGGATCAGCGCTGGATTCTCGTTTATACGATTCTCCTCGCCCCGTGCCTCGTGCTGGCGGCCGACATCGTGGGGCGGATCGTGATCCGGCCCGGCGAGTTCCCCGTCGGCATTGTCACCGCGTTCGTCGGCGCACCGGTGCTGATCGTGCTGGTGCGGCGAAAGAAGGCGAGCGGACTATGACAGGTCTCGATACACGGGCCACGCCGAGTGCCCGCCCACCGCGTGTGGATTTCGGTCATCGCACGGTCGTGGTGCGTCGTGGGCCGGTTGCGGTGCGGTGGCGGGCCCGTACCGTGATCGTCTGCGCCATCCTCGCTGTACTGGCGGTCGCGGTGACGGTGTGGGCGCTGATGCTGGGCGACTACCCGCTCACGTTGGCCCAAGTGTGGGCGGCGTTGACCGGTGACCCGGAGGCGGGGTTCGCCCGCACGGTGGTGGTGGAGTGGCGGGCACCCCGCGCGGTCGCCGCCGTCATATTCGGTGCCGCGTTAGGCACCTCGGGGGCGGTGTTCCAATCCCTGACCCGCAACCCGCTCGCCAGTCCCGACATCATCGGGTTCTCCACCGGCTCCTACACCGGCGCCCTGATCGTGATCATCCTGATCCACGGGTCGTACTTGGAGTTGGCGGGCGGGGCGATCCTCGGCGGCATTGCCACCGCAGCCTTGGTCTATGTGCTGGCATGGCGGCGTGGGGTGCAGGGTTTCCGGCTGATCATCGTCGGCATCGCCGTCAGTGCGGTGTTGGGCTCATTCAATACCTGGCTGATGCTCAAAGCCGACCTCGAAGTCGCGATGAGTGCGGCGGTGTGGGGGGCGGGGTCGCTGAACGGCACGAACTGGGAGCAGGTGCTCTACGGCGGCGCGATCATCGTCGTCCTGCTGGCCGGTATCGCTGCCCTTGCTCCTGGGTTGCAGCAGCTCCAACTGGGCGACGACGCCGCGAAAGCCACCGGCACCCGCGCCGAACCGGTCCGGCTCGGCATCATGGTCCTCGGCGTCGCCCTTGTCGCGGTCGTGACCGCCGCGGCGGGACCGATCTCGTTCATCGCGCTCGCCGCGCCGCAGATCGCCCGCCGTATCGCCCGCACCCCGGGGGTGACTGTGGCTCCGGCGGCGTTCATGGGCGCGCTCATGCTCGCTGCCGCGGACGTGATCGCCCAGCACCTGCTCCCCGTCTCCCTGCCGGTCGGGGTGGTCACCGTCGTCGTCGGCGGGGCCTACCTGGTCTGGCTCATCATCCGCGAGATCCGCCGCCGTGCTGTCTGACGCCCATCCCATTGAAGGAACAACCCCGTGACCACGACCCAAGCATCCACCTCACGCGACACCCACCGTGCTCCGTTGACTCCTGCCGGGTCTGCTCGGTTGCGTGTGGAGGCGGCGTCGATCGGCTACGACAAACGGATCATCAGCGACCAGCTGTCGGTGTCGGTCCCCGATAGGTCGTTCACGGTGATCGTCGGACCCAATGCGTGCGGCAAGTCCACGCTGTTGCGCGGGCTGTCGCGGCTGCTCAAACCATCGACCGGGAAGGTGATCCTCGACGGAGCAGACATCCAGTCCTACAAGACCAAGGAGGTGGCACGCAAGGTCGGGCTGCTGCCGCAGACCTCGATTGCCCCGGACGGCATCACGGTCGCCGACCTCGTGGCCCGCGGCCGGTACCCCTATCAAGGGTTCATTAGGCAGTGGACCGAAGACGATGAGCAGGCCGTGTTGAGGGCGATGGACGCCGCGGCGGTCACCGACCTGTCCGGCCGGCTTGTCGATGAGCTTTCGGGTGGGCAGCGGCAGCGGGTGTGGGTGGCGATGGCACTGGCCCAGCACACCGACATCCTGCTGTTGGACGAGCCGACCACGTTCCTGGACATCACGTATCAGATCGAGCTGCTGGAGCTGTTCACCGACCTCAACCGCGTCGGGCACACCCTGGTCGCCGTGCTCCACGACCTGAACCACGCGGCGCGCTTCGGGACGCATCTGATCGCGATGAAGGACGGCGCCATCGTCGCCCAGGGCACCCCCGACGAGATTGTCACGGTGGAGCTGGTGGAGGAGGTGTTCGGGCTGCGGTGCGTGGTCGTTCCCGACCCGGTGGCCGGCACTCCGCAGGTGGTGCCTCTCGGACGGGACCGGCACCAGGAGCGCCCATGATCGTGTCGCCTACCGCCGACCCGGCAGAACTGGGGCGGGGACGGTTGACCCGGTGGCTGCCGGTGTTCTGGCAGGCTCCGCCGGACCCGGCTGCCGTCGTGCCGTTCTCGGTGACGGAGAGGACGAGCCCGGTCCGGTTTCTGCTGGGCGTGATCTTCTCGGTGAAGCGGTTCACGGTGCCGGCGGCTCTGCTGGCGGTGTTGTGGCAGGTCGGCGAGGCGCTGGTGCCGGTGGTGATGGGAGTCGCGATCGACCGTGCCCTCGCTACCGGCGACGCGGCGCAGCTTGGGTGGTGGCTGGTCGTGCTCGCGGGCGTGTTCCTGATGCTGTCGCTGGCGTTTCGTTTCGCGGCTCAGCTCGCCGAGCGGGCGACCGAAGCGGTGCAGCACCGCTTGCGTGCCACGCTATCTCGTGCGGTGCTGCATGGTGACGGCGCGGGAGCGCGGGCGCCGGACGGTGGCGTGGTGTCGCTGATGACCAATGATGTGACCCGTCTGGCGGCGGTCACGCTGACCGTGTTCCCGGTCGGCGAATTCTCAGGCGTCGTCTTCATCGCCGTGTCGCTGCTGGTCATCCACTGGCCCCTGGGCGTGGTCGTGCTCGCCGGGGCCCCGGTGGTGGTCTGGGAGATGGGCCGGCTCAGTGGGCGCCTCGCCCGCGACAGCCGGGTTTATCAGACGCTGCTGGCCGAGACGGTGGGGCGGGCGACCGATCTGGTGGCCGGATACCGGGTGGTCAAGGGTATCGGCGCCGAAGCAGAGGCGTCCCGCAGGTATCGGGATGCCAGCCGGCAGACCCTTGACGGGGCGTATCGCAATGTGGGGCTGCTGGGCCGGTTCCTCACCGGCAGCGCCTCGATCAGCGGGGTGTTCGTGGCTGCTATCGCTGCTCTGGCGGGCTGGTTCGCCGTCACCGGGCAACTCAGTATCGGCGGGTTGATCGCCGCGGTCGGGCTGACCCAGGCGCTGCTGCCGCCGATGCGGATGCTCGCGATGAACGCAGTGCTCGCCTGGGCCGCGGCGGTCGCATCCAGCGGCCGCATCCTCCACGCCCTGCAAGGCACCCCCGCCTCCGCTCCGCATCAACCACCCGCCCAGACGCCTCAGACGCCCGCGGTACCGGTGGTGGAGCTGTCATTGGCCTCGGAGGATGCGGTGCGGATCGAGCCGGGCGAAATGGTCGGGCTCGTCGCAGACGATCGTGTCGCCGCCGGCATCGCCGCAGCACTGCTGGACCCGCACGCGGACGGCGACGTGCGGATCAGCATCGAAGGCACGCCCGGCAGAAGTCTTGACGCGTACCGTTCGACTGTCGTGGTGGCACCGCATCACGCGACCTTGTTCAGCGGCACGATCGCCGACAACCTCACCCTCCCCGCTGCCCCGGCCCGGTTGCGCGACGCGGCGCTGCGGGCGGCGGCGTGCGAGGACTTCATCGCCACCGCCGGCGGCATCGACGCAGAAGTCGGCGAGATGGGAAACCGGCTCTCCGGCGGACAGCGGCAACGCCTGGCACTGGCCCGTGCCCTCGCAACGGATGCACCGGCCCTGGTGCTGCACGACCCCACGACAGCGGTGGACTCGGTCACCGAGCAGACCATCGCCTCCCGGCTGCGCGAGATGCGCCACGGCCGTTCCACGATCCTCATCACCTCCTCCCCGGCCCTGCTCAGCGCCTGCGACCGCGTCGTCGACCTGCACGGCCAAGACAACGGGGAACTGGACGACGAGGGACGGGACGGCGCGGGAGGGGTGCCTCATGACTGAGACGACAGGTGCTGCGTCCGGTGGTGGGCTGCCGGTTGCCGGCGGGAGGGAGACCTGGCAGGTGGTGTGGCGGATGAGCCACGGGCACCGCCGCAAACTTGTGGCCGCCGCGGTTCTGGGGATCGTCGCCGCACGTTGGGGTATCGGGTGGCGGGGGTGCAGGACGGCACCGCCGATGCCGGCACCGTGGTCTGGGTCCTTGCCGTGATGATCGCGGCCGCGATCGCCGGAGCGGCCGGGACGGCGGTCACGGTCGTGCTGGCCGCGCGCAGCTACCATGCGATCCTCGCCGAGCTGCGCGAACGACTCGTGGAACGGGCCATGAGCCTGCCGCAGAGCGTCGTGGAAGACGCGGGCACCGGCGACCTGGTGTCCCGATCCAGCGACGATGTGGCCCAGGTCGCCGACGCCGCACCCCAGATCATCCCCGCGTTCACGACGGTCGTGTTCACGATCCTGGCCACCTTCGCCGGAATGGCCGCACTGGACCTCTGGTACGGACTGGCCCTGATCGTCGTGCTCCCCGTGTACGTGGTCACCGTGCGCTGGTACCTGCGCACCGGGCCGCGCGTCTACCGGGCCGAACGCGCCGCGATGAGCGGGCGGGCACAGCAGCTCGTCGAATCCCAACGCGGCCACGCCACCATCGTCGGCTTCGACCTGACCGAGCACCGCCACCACCGGGTGCTGGACGCCTCCTGGAAGGTCGTCGCGCACTCGCTGCGGGCCAGGACCGTGCAGAACATGTTCTTCGGCCGACTCAACATCGCCGAATACCTCGGCATGGCCGCGATCCTCCTCGCCGGATTCTGGCTCATAGACGCCGGGCAATCCACCGTCGGCGCCGCGACCGCCGCGATGCTGCTGTTCCTGCGCCTGTTCGGACCCATCGGCCAGCTCCTGATCGTGGTCGACATCCTCCAATCCGTACTCGCCTCACTCGCCCGCATGGTCGGCGTCATCACCACCCCCACCCAACCCGATACCGCGCCGGCGCGATCCGCGCCGTCGCAGGGCGCCCCGGCGACCGTGCGGATCGAAGGCGTCACACACCGGTATCAGCAGGACAGCTCGCCAGCCCTGCACGACATCACCCTCACGATCGACCGCGGCCAGCGGATCGCGATCGTCGGCGCGTCCGGCGCGGGCAAGAGCACTCTCGCCGCTGTGATCGCCGGCATCCACCATCCTCAGCAGGGAACGGTGGCCCGCCCGGAACGCACCGCTGTCATCACCCAGGAAGTGCACACCTTCGCCGGGACCCTGCGCGACAACCTCACCCTCGCCGCCCCCGACGCCGACGACGCGGACGTGCGGGCGGCACTGGCGACGACCAGGGCATCAGGCTTGCTGGAGCTGCTGCCCGAGGGCCTGGACACCATGCTGGGAACGACCGGTCATCCCCTCACCGCCGCCCAAGCCCAGCAGATCGCCCTCGCCCGGATGGTGCTCGCCGACCCGGACCTTGCGATCCTTGATGAGGCGACAGCGGAAGCCGGCTCCAGCCACGCAAACATCCTCGACCGGGCTGCGGATGCCGCCCTGGCCGGCCGCACCGGGCTCGTGATCGCCCACCGGCTCTCGCAAGCGGCTGCCTGTGATCGCATCCTCGTCATGGCTGGCGGGAAGATCATCGAGGACGGGACGCACGCCGACCTCCTCGCCAGCGGCGGGGTGTATGCGCGGCTGTGGGAGGTCTGGGCGCAGGGGCGCGAGCGGGCGGACGGGCCGCAGTGACCGGCCGTCCGCGACCCGGAACGGCGACGCCGCGTTCCGGGGGTGAGAGACCTGTCCACCCCACACCGGCGGCGGCATGGTGACGGCCGCCGGCTCGCTGGGACCATTGCGGGACCTGGCACCGTTGCTGGGGCCGCTGGCGGTGATCGAGTCGGTGCGCACCCTCCCGGTGCTGCCGGTCGCGTTCGCGCACGCGAAGATCGTCCACGTCATGGCCGGCCGTTCCCGCGTCCGCACGGCAGAGGGCGAACGGATGCTGACCGCCGGGGACGTGATGGTTCTCGGGGGCGGGGCGTGGTGTGAGGCGGTGCCGTCGCCGCAGGTGCGGACGTGGACGATCTACCTGGAGCAGGAGTTCATGGTCCGGCACATGCTGTGGGCGCTGCCTGCCGAACCGGAGCGGGTGCTGCCTGGGCTTCACCCGGATGAGTGGGACGGGCGGACGGTGTTCTTCCGGCCGGGAGAAGACTTGTTTGCGCGGTTGGAGCCGTTGTGGCGGCGTATGAGTGCCTTCCCGCACCGGGGCGGCCCGGAGAGCGTGGCCGCTGTGATGGCGTTGTTCGCGCGAGCCGTCGAGCTGACCGTCCCCGCCCTGGTCACCGACCCGAGCAGACCGATGCCGTTCGCCGCGGGTGTGATCGGTCGCCTCTCCGATGTCCCCGCAGTCCCCGAGGCCGAGCGGGCGGCCGGGTTGCTGCGCGAGGACCTGGGCCGCGCGTGGACGGTGGAGGAGTTAGCGCGGGCGGTGGCGCTATCGAAATCGCAACTCACCCGCCGCTTCGTGCAGGGGTACGGGCTCGCGCCGATGCGGTGGCTGGCCGAGGCGCGCACGACTGAGTTCTCCCGGTTGATCGAGGAGACCGTCCTGACGGTCGAGCAGGCTGCCCGCCGGGTCGGGTGGGCCGACCGGCGGGTCGCGGCGGCCTGGTTCCGGCGACGCTACGGGGTATCTCCCACCGAGTTCCGGCGGCAATCCCCATCGGCCTGCGCCGGGGAGGCACCCTGCGTGCTGTGCCGTGGTGGCCGGTGCGTGTGGCGGCCCACCGCCTGACCGGTGGCGGCGTCGATCGACGCATTCCCGGCGTGCGGCGCGTCACGTCCTCCCTGATCGCTGGCCTTGCCTGGTTTCTGGCTGATAGGCCGGTACAGATACGTCGGGTTCATCGCGGAGCCTGACGGTCGCTGCCTCTGTCCGTCGCCCGTCTCCCTCTGCTGATCCTCCCGGCGCACCTCATGGTCGCAAGGGTTGCCGGCATCTGGCAGGCGTCCTTGCCGGGAGGAGGACGAAGGTGGCGACAAGCGAGGACGCGCGAGCGGCGCGTGACGCGAAACTCGAAGAGCTGCACGCGCGCCTGACCGGTGCGGTCGAACAGCTCGTCACCGGAGACGACTGGCGGCGGGCGCTGGAGTTCGCGGCACGGTTCCGGTCTCGCAGTTTCGGGAACGGTCTGCTGATCGCCGTTCAGCACTTCGCGGCGTTCGAACAAGGCCGGGTGCCGGAACCCGAACCGACCTATGTCGCCGGCTACAAGCAATGGCAGTCCCTGGGCAGGCAGGTCGTCAAGGGGCAGCCGGGGTACATGATCTTCGCTCCGGTCACCGGCCGGTTCGCATCGAGCACACCACAGGACGTCGCATCCTGGTAGAGCCCCATAGAGTGGTGTAACGCACAGAGGCCCGGACACACCCACCCGGATGTAGACGCGGCCACCGTGTGATCCTTCGAGTCAACCTTCCAAGAATCCTCGAATAGGAGTCATCACGATGACCGCTCCTCACATTATCGACCCTGCAGGCCTCCTCGGTGAAGCCCTATCCGAAGCATCTCCAGACATGATGCGAACCCTGCTGCAGACCATGCTCAATACCCTTCTGTCCGCCGACGCGGATGCCGTCGTCGGTGCCGAGTGGGGCAAGCCCTCGCTCGACCGGTCGACACGCCGTAACGGCTACCGTCACCGTGACCTCGACACCCGGGTCGGAACACTCGACGTGGCCGTTCCGAAGCTACGACAAGGCACGTACTTCCCGGAGTGGCTGCTCGAGCGCCGCAAGCGTGCCGAGTCGGCACTGATCACGGTCGTGGCGGACTGCTACCTCGCCGGAGTCTCCACGCGGCGGATGGACAAGCTCGTCAAGACTCTGGGGATCAACGCGTTGTCGAAGTCCCAGGTCTCGCGGATGGCTGCGGATCTCGATGAGCAGGTCGAGGCGTTCCGCCACCGGCCCTTGG
>NZ_FXZF01000003.1:0-214699 GCF_900169375.1 Brevibacterium sp. Mu109 | reverse complement strand
TCTGGACCCCGCAGCTTCGGGGTGCAGCGGGGTGGCCGGATTCTTAGCGCTCTTTCGGTAGGAAACCTGCCACTGACATGGCGGGAAACCTCTGCTCCACCGGCCTACAGATAGTCGATCACACACACTCGCAGCCCATCGCTTGGCTCCTCCACCCATCGAGAGGCCGCAGAGCCGACGCGGAGATGAGCTTGGGCGATTCTGCTCACCCATCGATCGCTGTGGGGAAGTGTCCCCACCGGGACCGTGCACACCGTCACGGATGTCCTGATGCAGAAGTGCCACCGATGTCCCGGTGCAGAAGTGTCACCGATGTCCCGAGACACCGCCGGGTCGAGCGCATACCCGCGCGAGACACGCCCATTCATCAGACCGCACAACTTCCTTGCTATGCGGTCTGATGAAAGCTGGTGGCTCGGGTGGGCACTGGGTTGGGTAGGCACAGGCTCGGGTAGAAGGAAGACGCTCGAGTAGGAGCGCCTCCAACGACACGCGATGCGCCCGCTCTGCTCCACCAGTCCGACTACCCGCAGCACGCGCAGCAGAGACACAGGAGGGCGGGATGGAAGTCTCCTTCCATCCCGCCCTCCTGTGTGTCAGAGTGCGAGGCCCACGACGAGGTCAACCCGTCGCGCTCCGATCAGTGCGCGAACTTGCCGCGATCGTATTCGTAGATCAGACCGACCATTCCCACGATGGCGATGACGCCGCCGAACGGGAAGATCCACCAGCCGACTGCAACCGCTACAAAGCACAGCGCCGCGCCCGTGGCCACGGTGATCGGCCACCAGCTCCATGGGGAGTAGAAGCCGTACTCGTAGTACTCGTCCTCGATCTCACCATCGATGTCATCCATCGGCAGCTGTGGGTGCTTCTTCTCCCACGTCCACAGGTAGACGCCGATCATGAGGGCCATACCGCCCACCAGGATGAGTCCGGCGAGCCCGACCCACTCCGTGAAGTCGGTCAGGAAGCCGTAGACGATCGCGACGGGCGCGAAGAAGAAGATACCCAGACCGAAGATCCATGCGCCTGTCTTCACTTGGCGACCTCCTTGGCCTCAGCGGCACCGTGACCGGCGGCCGCGAGCTCCAGCAGTTCCGGATGGTTCGCTTCGAACGCAGGGCGCTCGGAGCGGATGCGCGGAAGCGATGTGAAGTTGTGACGCGGCGGCGGGCAGGACGTCGCCCACTCGAGCGATCCGCCGTAGCCCCACGGGTCGTTGACCGTGACCTTGGGGGCCTTGCGCGACGTGATCCACACGTTCCAGAAGAACGGAATCATCGACAGGCCGAGGATCAGGGATCCCACGGTGGACACCTGGTTGAGGAACGTCCAACCGTCCTGCGGCAGGTAGTCGGCGTAACGGCGCGGCATGCCGTCTGCGCCCAGCCAGTGCTGCACGAGGAACGTCATGTGGAAGCCGATGAACAGGACCCAGAAGTGGATCTTGCCCAGCGTCTCGTCCAGCATCTTGCCCGTCCACTTCGGCCACCAGAAGTAGAAGCCGGCGAACATCGCGAACACCACGGTGCCGAAGAGGACGTAGTGGAAGTGAGCGACGACGAAGTAGGAGTCGGACACCTGCTGATCAAGCGCCGGCGAACTGAGGATGACTCCCGTCAGACCGCCGAACACGAATGTCACGAGGAAGCCGAGCGACCACAGCATGGGCGTCTCGAACGTGAGCGAGCCCCTCCACAGTGTGCCGATCCAGTTGTAGATCTTCACACCGGTCGGAACCGCGATCAGCATCGTCATGAACGCGAAGAACGGCAGCATCACGGCACCGGTCACGTACATGTGGTGTGCCCACACCGTGACGGACAGCGCGGCGATCGCGATCGTGGCGTACACGAGACCGACGTAGCCGAAGATCGGCTTGCGGCTGAAGACCGGGAAGATCTCCGACACGATGCCGAAGAACGGCAGAGCGATGACGTAGACCTCCGGGTGCCCGAAGAACCAGAAGAGGTGCTGCCAGAGCAGCGGACCTCCGTTCTCCGGACTGAAGATGTGTCCACCGAGGATCCGGTCGGACGCGAGGCCCAGCAGCGCGGCGGCCAGCGGCGGGAACGCCATGAGCACGAGCACACCGGTGATGAGCGTGTTCCACGTGAAGATCGACATGCGGAACATCGTCATGCCCGGAGCGCGCAGCGTGAGGATCGTGGCGATGAAGTTCACCGAGCCGAGGATGGTGCCGAAGCCCTGGAAGGCGAGGCCCATCACCCAGAGGTGACCACCGATGCCCGGGGTGAACGTGGTGTTCGACAGCGGCGCGTACGCCGTCCAGCCGAACGAGGCCGCACCCTGAGGTGTGAGGAAGCCTGCCAGCGCGATGAGCGAGCCGAAGGAGAAGAGCCAGAACGCGAACGAGTTCAGTCGCGGGAAGGCGACGTCGGGTGCGCCGATCTGAAGAGGCATCAGCACATTCGCGAAGCCGGAGAACAGCGGTGTCGCGAACATCAGCAGCATCACCGTGCCGTGCATGGTGAACATCTGGTTGTACTGCTCTTTGGTCTCGAGGATCTGCATCCCCGGCTCCCACAGCTCCAGACGGATGAGCAGAGCCATCACGCCGCCGAGGCAGAAGAAGAGGAAGGAGCTGATCAGATACATGTATCCGATCGTCTTGTGGTCAGTGGAGGTGATCCAGCTGACGAAGATACGACCCTTGCTGGTCGGTACCGGATCGGCGGGCGCACCGACGATGCCGGCAGGACGCGAGTCAGTCGCAGTCATCAGTTCTCAGCCCCTTCCTGCTCGTAGGGGTTGTGGTACCACTCGGTGCGGTTGTATTCCTCACCCAGGACACCCTCATTGCCCTGATCGCGCAGGGACTGGATGTAGTCGTCGTATTCGGTCGGCGAGACGACCTTGACGTTGAAGATCATCTCCGCATGGAACTCGCCGCAGAGCTCTGCGCACTTGCCCATGTAGTCGCCCTCCTTGAGGGCCTGGAGATGGATGCTCGACGAGTGACCGGGGAACATGTCGCGCTTCTCGAGGAACGCGGGGATCCAGAAGGAGTGCACCACGTCGCGGGATTCGAGCTTGAGCTCGAGATCCGTGTTCGAGGGGAGGTAGAGCGTGGGCGCATCGATGCCCGGCTGCTCAGTGCCATCCAGGTTCGCCTGAACTCCGGCGTAGTGGACGTCCTCCGTCACGTAGTTGAAGTCCCAGGCCCACTGCTTGCCATAGACCTCGATGACCTGTTCCGGTTCCGTGTCGTCGTTGATGGTGTTGTCCAACGTCTTGACGTTCTCGAAGAAGAACGCGAGGACCAGGATGATCGGAACGACCGTGTAGAGGATCTCCACCGGCATGTTGTAGCGCATCTGGACGGGCAGGCCGCGATCGGACTTCTTGCGGCGATAGGCGACGATGCACCACAGCAGCAGGCCCCAGGTGATGGCACCCACGATGAGTGCGGCGATCCATC
Source organism: Brevibacterium sp. Mu109 (assembly GCF_900169375.1). Taxonomy (NCBI): domain Bacteria; kingdom Bacillati; phylum Actinomycetota; class Actinomycetes; order Micrococcales; family Brevibacteriaceae; genus Brevibacterium; species Brevibacterium sp. Mu109. The sequence continues at coordinate 211,254 of NZ_FXZF01000003.1, read as the reverse complement.
CGCCGTTCCACAGCGCGATGTAGTGATCGGTGTGGGAAGTGGCGCCCTTGGAGTCGGGATGGAGGAAGCCGACCTCCCACTGTTCCGTCGTGCATCCGGCGAGCAGTGTCGTTGCCGCCGCTGCGCCGATCACACCGAGCCGCTTGGCCCAGGACGCGCGCGCCCCCGGTGCTGGCTGATTCGGAGAATCCACGTGCAGCCTTTCGAACCTCTGTCGGTGCCCCAGGGTGGCCGACCCTGCCGGTTCCCACTCCGGATGCACCGTGAATGCGGAACGCGGACAAGGGTGTAGATGCCCTGGTCACCGAACTCTGACTTTGTCTCCCACACCTTACCGCTACACGGCGTAGAAATTCACGTTGGCGGGGCTTCAGCTGAAAAAGGCCTCAGAATCGGGAGCACCTTCCGCACGGTGGAGCCGATCGAGGTATTCGAGCCCCGTCAGCTCCGACACGCCGAGGCTCTCGAGGTGCTCAGTCGACCACTGCACGTCGACCATCCAGCGGTCCCCGCACCGCTCATCGAGGAGGTCCGAGAGGTGGACGAGCGCCGCCTTCGACGCGTCCGTAGCCGCATGGAACATCGATTCACCGACGAACACCGCTCCGAAGCTGATGCCGAAGAGTCCGCCGACCAGCGCGCCGTCCGCATCGCGCACCTCGACCGAATGCGCCCATCCGGCCGCGTGGAGGTCGTCGTACATCCGTGCGAAGCCCTCAGTGATCCACGAGCCCTCCCGTGAGGTGTCCGCGCACCCTGCGACGACGGCGGGGAACGACTGATCGACGGTGAAGGTGAAGTCGCGCATCGAGCGGCGCAGGCTCCTGCTCACCCGCAGTCCGCCGGGAAGCAGCACACCGCGGACGGTCGGGGCCCACCACCCCATCGGGGGGCCGCCGTCATCGCCCAGCCCCATCGGGAAGAGACCCGCTCGATAAGCGGACATGACCAGGTCCACCTCACCGGTGAAGCCGACCGACACCGCTTTGAGGTCCTCGTCGTGCATCATCGTTCCTCCGATCGAACACGTGACCACCGACTCGCGAGCCGCTGAGCCTCCAAGCCGCTGAGCCACCGAGCTGCTGAACCTCGCCGGCAGCGCACCTCCCCTGCAACGCACAGCGGGACCGGGCTTCCGTGAGGAACCCGATCCCGCCATCGCAGTGCGCCTGTGGGTCAGTGGAACGAATCACCGCACGCGCAGGAACCCGCGGCGTTGGGGTTGTCGATCGTGAAGCCCTGCTTCTCGATGGTGTCGGAGAAATCGATCTTCGACTCACCCAGGTATGGAACGCTCATCTTGTCGACGATCACTTCGACGCCGTCGAAGTCTCGCACCGCGTCTCCGTCGAGCGTGCGCTCGTCGAAGTACAGCTGGTAGATGAGACCGGAGCAGCCACCGGGCTGCACTGCGACGCGCAGTCGCAGGTCGTCACGGCCCTCCTGCTCGAGCAGGTTGCGCACCTTGTCGGCGGCTGTGTCTGTCAGTTCGACTCCGTGGGGCACGGTCGTCGTGTCGGTGACGGTCATCGGATCTCCTTCGCACGATTCGGGGAACGTCGCAGATCGCACTGTCGATCGTTGGTCCTCTCAGGCTACACCTCGGAACACCGCGACGGCCGCTCCTATTCCGCCGCGTAGGACGACCTGCATTCCGGCCCAGCCCCCTATCCCTCATCCCGGCCCAGCGGCTATCCCTCGGCGCGCCCCAGCGCCTCGAGGAGCAGCGCCTCAGACACGATCGCCGACCGGAAGTCCGGCACATGCAGCGACTCGTTGGCGCTGTGCGCCCGCGCATCGGGATCCTCCACTCCTGTCACCAGGATCGACGCGGAGGGGAACTCCTCGAGCAGGTCCGCGATGAAGGGGATCGACCCGCCCAGGCCCACCTGCACCGCTTCCGTTCCGAAGCCGTCGGACAGCGCGGCCATCGCGGTGTCGACGACCGGGTCCTCGGTGTCCGCCCGCCACGGGCTGCCGCCCTCATCCGCCCCGAACTCGACCTGCGCACCGAACGGAGCGTGGGAGCGCAGATGCTCCTTGACCGCTGCCAGTGCGTCGGCCGGGGTCCCGCCCGGGGCGACCCGGATGCTCAGCTTCGCGCGCACGGAGTGCTGCAGCGTGTTCGAGGAGACGTCGACATTCGGCAGGTCCAGGCCGATGACGGTGATCGATGGCTGGGACCACAGGCGGGAGGCCAGCGATCCGTCACCGATGAGCTCCACGCCGTCGAGCACTCCCGAATCCCGGCGGAGCTCCGCCTCGTCGTACTCCACATCGGCGCGCGTCTCGCCGCCGAGGCCGGACACCGCCACCGCCCCGCTCTCACCGTGGAGGGTCGCCAGCAGTCTCGTCATCGCGAGGGCGGCGTCGGGCACCACTCCCCCGTACATCCCGGAATGCACCGCGTGGTCCAGGGTGGACACGGTGAACTCGAGCGATGCCATGCCGCGCAGGCTGGTGGTCAGCGCCGGCGTGCCGACCTTCCAGTTGCCGGAGTCCGCGACCACGATGACGTCGCCCGCCAGCTTGTCCCGGTGCGTGCGGAGGAAGTTCTGGAAGCTCGGGGAGCCCGCCTCCTCCTCCCCCTCCACGAAGAGGACCACACCGACGCCGAGGTCGTCGCCCAGCAGGCGCAGAGCGGTGAGGTGGACGAGGATGCCGGCCTTGTCATCGGATGCGCCTCGTCCGTAGATCCGATCGCCGATCTCCGTCGCGACGAACGGCGGGGTGTTCCACAGGGTCTCGTCCCCCGTGGGCTGGACGTCGTGGTGTGCGTAGAGGACCACTGTCCGAGCGCCCGCCGGACCCTCTCGACGTGCCACGACAGCGGGTGCGCCGTCGACACCGGATGCCGTGGGCGCTGTGAGGACCTCCACCGACGGGAAGCCCGCCTCCCGGGCCAGGCCGGCGACGGCCTCGGCGGACGCGGCGACATGGGACTGGTCGAAGGACGGCCAGGCGATCGACGGGAGTGCGACGAGCGACGCGAGCGTCTCCTTCACCTGGTCGAAGACGGTGTCCAGTGCGGTGTGGAGCTCCGCTGCGCGAGCGGACGCGGGACGCGGATGCTGTGAGTCAGTCATGATCCGATACTATTCATTGCGTGTTCGGACGGAAGAGTAAGCCCCAGGAAGCTGACCCGGATCAGCGCGCGTCGTCGCACGACGACACAGCGGTCGGCGCTGACGCCGAGCCCGCCGCGCACTCCGCGGAGCAGAAGAAGAATCGCCCCACGCCCAAGCGCAGCGACCAGGAAGCGCGCAATCAGCGCCCTCTGGTCGGTGGCGACCGCAAGGCCGCTGACAAGCGTGCGCGCGAGGAGATGCGTCGTCGACGCGACGAATCCCGGATCGGTGTGATGAACGGGGACGAGAGGTTCCTCGGGCCCCGTGACGCCGGGCCGCAGCGCCGGTACATCCGCGACTACGTCGACGCACGGTTCTCGATCGGAGAGATGTTCATCCCGATCGCACTCGTCGTGCTGCTCGCCGGTATGTTCGGCGGACAGCAGTGGGCGATGATCGCGAACTTCATCGTCTACGGCCTGATCATCCTGATCCTGCTCGACAGCGTCCTGCTCTGCGTCCTGCTGCGCGGTCGCCTCAAGACGAAGTTCGGCGAGGATTCCATCCAGCGCGGCACCAACTTCTACGCGATCATGCGCTCCGTGCAGATCCGCCGCCTCCGCGTGCCCAAGGCTGTTGTGAAGCGCGGCCAGTACCCGTCCTGACCCGGACGGCACAGCGCGCATGAAATGAGGAGGGGCCGGGCGATCGCCCGGCCCCTCCTCATATCCACCCGCTCACCGCCGCCGTCCGCCACGGCTTCCGCGGACCACCTGACCGGGCCACGTCGGTCCGCCGTAGATGAGTCCGGAGTAGGCCTGCACGAGGTCTGCCCCCGCACCCAGGCGAGCTGCGACGTCCCGGGCATCGCCGACTCCCCCGGCGGATACCAGTGCCATCGGCGATCCCGGGTGGGCGCGGTCCAGGTGGGCGCGCACCAGGCGCAGCACCTCCATCGATCGTGCGGCGAGCGGCCGTCCGGAGATCCCCCCGGCCTCGCCCCGCGCGAAGTCCCGGTCTGCTCCCGTCAGAACCTCGCGATCGATCGTCGTGTTCGTGAGCACCAGGCCGTCGACCCGCTCCGCGATCGCAAGATCGACCAGTTCCCGCACGTCGCCGTCCGCCAGGTCCGGCGCGAGCTTCACGAGCAGCGGAACGTGGCCGAGTGTCGAGCGCGGGGCCGCGACGACCTTCGCGGCGGTGTCGCGCACCGCGGTGATGATGGGGCGCAGCGAGTCCGCCGCCTGCAGGTCGCGGAGGCCCGGAGTGTTCGGCGAGGACACGTTGATGACGAGGTAGTCGGCCAGCGGCGCCAGCTCCCGCGTCGACACGGCGTAGTCCGATGCCGCATCCGCCGCCTCGACGACCTTGGTCTTGCCGATGTTGACCCCGATGATCGGTCGCCGTGATGCCGGCAGCTCTTCGACGAGGTCCCGCTGCTGCTCGACCGCGGCTGCGGCGGCATGCGACCCTGCGTTGTTGAAGCCCATGCGGTTGAGGATCGCGTCGTGCGCGAGCAGGCGGAAGAGCCGCGGACGCTCGTTGCCCGGCTGCGCCTGTCCCGTCACCGTCCCGATCTCGATGTGTCCGAACCCCAGACGCGACAGGGCGCGGACCCCGCCGCCCTCCTTGTCGAACCCGGCGGCCAGCCCCACGCGGTTGCGGAAAGGCAGGCCCAGCACCTCGACCGGATCATCGGTCCCGGCCGACAGCACTGCGCCGAACGCGGCCCGCAGTCCCGGCAGCGAATCGAGTCCGCGCAGGGCCGTGAAGCTGAGGTGGTGAGCGCGCTCCGCATCCATCGGCGCGAACACGGCACGGAAGACGAGCGAATACAGGGAATTGTCCACGAGCCGGAGTCTATCCGCCCCGCCCTCACCTGCGACTCCCACCGGACTAGGGTAGGGACGGACACCATCCGACTCACGGAAGGACCCTCGATGGTCACCCCCAGCACTCCCCTCCCGACGCTCGCGCGCGCCACCGGCGATCCCGCCGCGCTCACCGTCGATGCACTCGTCGTCGCGTTCCAGCAGAACCAGACGGGAGGCGTCCCCGCAGCCCCGGGCCTGGCGAAGAAGCAGGCGCAGGCGCTCACGGCCGCAGCGGAGGCCGTCGGCCACACGGGGAAGGCCGGCTCGACCGTCCGGATACCGGCACCCACCGGCTTCAAGGCGACCTCGGTCGTGCTCGCAGGGATCGGCGACGAGGCCGAATCCGACAGCGCTCACCTCGAGACGCTGCGCCGTGCCGCGGGCACCGCCCTGCGCTCGCTGGAGAAGACGGACTCCGTCGGCCTCGCCTTCCCCGTCGCGGACTCGGCATCCGCCGAGGCCGTCGCCACCGGCGCACTGCTCGGCTCGTACCGCTACACCGCATACCTGACCGACGGCACGGACAAGAATCCGGTCTCGACCCTCACGCTCGTCGCCCCGACATCCGCGAAGGCCGGACTCGACCGCGCCGCGACGATCGCCGCCGCATCCGCGGGCGCCCGCGACCTCGTGAACCAGCCTCCGCTCGACCTGTTCCCCGCCTCGTTCGCGCAGGCCGTCGTCGACCAGGCGGGATCCGGCGACCTCAAGAAGGCCAAGGTCACCGTCGAGGTGCTCGACGAGGACACCCTGCGCTCCCGCGGGTTCGGCGGTCTGATCGGCGTGGGCGGCGGTTCGACCCGCGGCCCCCGCCTCGTGAAGATCTCGTACGCGCCCAAGAAGGCTGCGACGCACCTGTCGCTCGTGGGCAAGGGCATCACCTTCGACTCCGGCGGCATCTCGCTCAAGCCGCCGGCGAAGATGGAGGAGATGAAGTCGGACATGGCCGGGGCGGCCGCCGCAGCGCAGTCGATCTTCGCGATCGCACGCCTGGGGCTGCCCGTCCGGGTCACCGCGTGGCTCGCCCTCGCAGAGAACATGCCGTCCGGATCCGCGCAGCGGCCGGCCGACGTCCTGCGCATCTACGGCGGGAAGACCGTCGAGGTGACGAACACGGACGCCGAGGGACGCCTGGTGCTCGCCGATGCCCTGGTCGCCGCGCAGGAGGAGTCCCCGGACCTCATCGTCGACATCGCGACGCTCACGGGCGCGCAGGTCGTGGCGCTGGGGCTGCGCACCACGGGCGTCATGGGCACGGACGATGCCCGCAACAAGCTGGTCCTCGCGGCGGAGGCATCCGGCGAGCCGATGTGGCCGATGCCCATCCCAGAGGAGATGATCCGCTCCTTCGACTCGAACACCGCGGACCTCACGAACGCGGGCGGTCGCTCCGGCGGCATGCTCGCCGCCGCTGCGTTCCTCCAGGAGTTCGTGGAAGACGGCGTCGAATGGGCGCACCTGGACATCGCAGGACCCTCGTTCAACGGCGAAGGCCCCCACGGCTACACGGGCAAGGGCGGGACGGGAGTGCCGGTGCGCACCCTCGTCGAGCTCGCGGCCCGTCTGGCCGGAGCGTGAGCGGCGGGAATGCCGACGGTGGGGGCGCCGCGTGATCGCCCTCACCGTGAAACGACCGGGAATAGGGGTCCCAACCCCCTCGTTTAGTGGAATGATTGAGCTCGAGGCCCATGTGTGGCAAAGAGTCCGCCGGATATTGAGGAGTGCTCCGTGACCGAATCGTCAGAGAACTATGATCTTGTGATCCTGGGGGGCGGGACGGCCGGATACGCCGCCGCCTTCCGCGCCGCGACGCTCGGGATGAGCGTCGCACTCATCGAACGCGACAAGGTGGGCGGCACGTGCCTCCACCGCGGCTGCGTCCCGACCAAGGCCCTGCTCCACGCCGCAGAAGTCGCGGAGACGGCGAAGTCGGCCGAGCAGTTCGGCATCAAGGCCGAATTCCAGGGCATCGACATCGAGGGCGTGCTCGCCTACAAGGACGATGTCATCTCCAAGAACTACAAGGGCCTCCAGGGGCTCGTGAAGGTTCGCGGCATCGACTACATCTCCGGCGAGGGCAAGCTCACCGGCACGGACACGGTCCAGGTGTCCAACGATGAGGGCGGCGTGACCGTCACGGGCAAGAACATCATCCTCGCGACGGGCTCCGAGCCGAAGACGATCGGCATCGACATCTCCGGTCGCGTGCTCACCTCCACGGAGGCGCTCCACCTCAAGGACGTCCCGGAGTCGGCGATCGTCCTGGGCGGCGGCGTGATCGGCGTCGAGTTCGCCAGTGTGTGGACCTCCTTCGGTGCGAAGGTCACCATCGTCGAGGGACTCCCCCGACTCGTGGCGAACGAGGACGAGGCGATCTCCAAGAACCTCGAGCGGGCCTTCAAGAAGCGCAAGATCGGCGTGAAGACCGGCAAGATGTTCAAGGGCGTCACGCAGGACGACGACCAGGTGCACGTGGAGCTCGAGGACGGCACCGTCCTCGACGCGGACTACCTGCTCGTGGCCGTGGGCCGCGGCCCCGTCACCCAGGGCTTCGGCTACGAGGACCAGGGAATCACGACGGACCGCGGCTTCGTCATCGTCGATGAGCGCCAGCACACGGGCGTCGGGAACGTCTACGCGATCGGCGACATCACCCCCGGCCTGCAGCTCGCGCACCGCTCGTTCGCGCACGGCATCTTCGTCGCAGAGGAGATCGCGGGCCTGAACCCCGCGCCGCTCGTCGAGTCCGGCGTCCCCCGCGTCACCTACTCGGAGCCGGAGATCTTCTCCGTGGGCATCACGGAGAAGCAGGCCGCTGAGCAGTACGGCGAGGACAGCATCGAGACCCTCGACTACAACCTCGCGGGCAACGGCAAGACCGTCATCCTCAAGTCGACCGGCATCATCAAGGTCGTCCGTGAGAAGGACGGCCCGGTGCTCGGCATCCACGGGATCGGAGCCCGGTTGAGCGAGCAGGCCGGCGAGGCGCAGCTCATCATCAACTGGGAAGCGTTCCCGGAGGAGGTCGCGCAGCTCATCCACGCGCACCCCACCCAGAACGAAGCCATCGGAGAGGCGTTCCTCGCCCTCACCGGCAAGCCGCTCCACGCGCACAACTGAGTCCCGAAGGAGTCGAACACGATGTCCAACACAGTGAACATGCCCGCTCTGGGCGAATCGGTCACCGAGGGCACTGTCACCCGGTGGCTCAAGGAGGTCGGCGAGTCGATCGAGGTCGACGAGCCGTTGCTCGAGGTCTCCACCGACAAGGTCGACACTGAGATCCCCTCCCCGTACGCGGGAGTCGTCGAAGAGATCCTCGCGGAAGAGGACGACGACGTCGAGATCGGCGGTGCGCTCGCCGTGATCGGTGACGGATCCGGCGGCGGCTCGAGCGACGCCGAGGCATCCGCTGAGGAATCCGCACCCGCCGAGGACACGGCAGAGGAGTCAGCGGACGAGGCCGACGAGGCACCGTCCGAGGACGAGGCCGACGAGCCGGAGGACGCGCCCGCAGCAGAGCCCGAGGCGGCACCCGCACCGAAGGCGTCGTCGGGATCCGGCGACGCGACCGAGGTCACGATGCCCGCGCTCGGCGAGTCCGTGACGGAAGGCACCGTCACCCGGTGGCTCAAGGAGGTCGGCGAAACGATCGAGGTCGACGAGCCGCTGCTCGAGGTCTCCACCGACAAGGTCGACACCGAGGTCCCCTCCCCCGTCGCCGGCACGGTCCTCGAACTCTTCGCAGAAGAGGACGAGGAGGTCGAGGTCGGCGCGAAGCTCGCGCTGGTCGGGTCCGAGGATGCCGCCGGCGGTTCGGATGATTCCGGATCGGATGAGGCACCCGCTGCCGAGGCCGAAGAGGCCCCCGCGGAGGAGGCACCTGCAGAGGACGAGGCTCCGGCCGAGGAGTCCCAGCCCGAACCGGCTGAGGAGTCCGCACCGGAACCGTCCTCCGCGCCGGCCGAGGACACTCCTCAGGTCGTGAGCGGTGGAGACACCCCCGCATCAGGTGAGGACATCGCACGCAGCGTGTCGGGTGACAACGCCGCCTACGTGACACCGCTGGTCCGCAAGCTCGCCAAGAGCAAGGGCGTCGATCTCACGTCGATCAAGGGCACCGGCGTCGGTGGTCGCATCCGCAAGCAGGACGTGCTCAATGCGGCGGCCTCTCCCGCACCGGTCAGCGGAGCCACCGGCACGTCCGGCGGTTCCGGACCGCGCGTCGTGGAGCTGTCGGAGGAGGCGAAGAAGCTGCGCGGCACGACGCAGAAGTCTTCGCGGATCCGCCAGACGATCGCGAAGCGCATGCGCGAATCGCTGCAGAACACCTCGCAGCTCACGCAGGTGTCCGAGGTCGACGTCACCGGTGTCGCGAATCTGCGGAAGGCGACCAAGGACGCCTTCCAGGAGAAGCACGGAGTGAAACTGACGTACCTGCCGTTCTTCATCAAGGCGGTCGTCGAAGCGCTGCAGATCCATCCGGAGATGAACGCGCAGCTGGGTGCGGACGGCAAGGAGATCGAGTACTTCGGTCACGAGCACGTCGGCATCGCAGTCGACACGCCGCGCGGTCTGCTCGTCCCGGTCATCAAGGATGCGGGCGATCTGTCGATCGCCGGCATCTCGAAGGCCATCGACGATCTGGCCGACAGGACGCGCAACAACAAGATCAAGCCCGATGAGCTGTCCGGCGGCACGTTCTCCGTGACCAACATCGGCAGCTTCGGCGCGATCATGGACACACCGATCATCAACTACCCGCAGTCCGGCATCCTGGGCGTCGGGACGATCGTCCGTCGTCCCATGGTCGTCAAGACCGCCGACGGCGCGGAGTCGATCGCAGTCCGCGACATGGTGTACCTGCCGCTCACCTACAACCATGAGCTGGTGGATGGTGCGGATGCGGGTCGCTTCCTCAAGACGATCCGTGAGCGTCTGCAGGAGGCCGACTTCGAGGGCGACCTCGAGCTCTGATGAGCGGGAGCCCGCAGCGCTGACGCGCTGAGCGGCACCTGTCGACGTGTGGGGCGGGAGACCATCGGTCTCCCGCCCCACACGCATTCACCCACGGGTGCGATGTCCACGACGACCCAGACTCACGGCGACGGAGCGTCACGCCTGCACAGCCTCACGCCGGCACAGCCAGTCTTACGACGACCGCACGTCGTGGACGCGCCACTGGTCGTCGGACCACTCGAGGACGAGGACCACCGGGACCGGCGCCGTGCCCGTGGAGCGCATCGTCGCACGCACGTGCGCCCGCTGCCCGTCCGCGGGCGGCTGCCCCTCCTCAAAGTCCTGTTCCGCACCCAGGCCCCGGGACTCGTCACCGCGGGACTCGTGGTCGACTGCGAAGCCGACGTCGGACAGGGACAGCGCGTCTGCGCACTCGGCACACTCCCCCAGCGTGCGCTGTGCGTCCGCCTCAGCCGCAGGAGACCCGGGCACCGTCACCGCGGCCAGTGCGTCCGCGTCGCCGTTCGCGAAAGCCTCCGCGCGGGCACGCGTGAGTGCGACTGCGGCGTCGAGGGGGCCGGCTGCATGCGTGCCGATCTCCGAGGGCGCAGCGGAAGACGGGGACGGCATCGAAGGCTGCATGGGAGGCTGCGGCGGAGTGGGTGTCGGGTCAGCCGGGTTGGTCGGAGTGAGCGGAGTGGTCGGAGTGGGCTGCGACGACGCGTGCCTCGCCTCCGCGTCGCCAGCGTGCGATCCGGCACCTGTGCCCATGAGCACCGCGCCCACGGCGACCGCCGCCGCACACAGGACGAGGATGCCTGTCGCGAGGCGCCCATGCCTCCTGCCCCGCTCGGCCCGTCGCCGGTCGCGCCGTGGTCTGGCCTCGTCACCGTTCGCCGTCGGCACTCGGGACGACCGATGACCCTCAGACGACCGACGACGCCGGGACGACCGTCGCCCCTGAGGCGGCCGATCGGGCACGCGTGCACCGGGCAGTCGAGACCCGACCTGGTGCGACTCGCTCGTGCGCGCAGAGCGGGTCGGTGAGGTCCGCAGCGCCTCGACGAGTTCCGGGCTGAGAGTCCCTGTCGGTGCATCGTCCTCGAGCACCCCGGGCTCAGCGGGCAGGAAGCCGCGCTCACGCGACGGGCCCAGGCGCCCGATGCGCGCACGCAGATCCGCGATGTCCGCAGGCACTGTCGCCCCACCGGTGAGCACCGACCCCTCGAGCAGGTCGGTGACGAGTCCGGAGACGGCGGCCGAGGCCTCGGGCGCGGTCTCCGACACCGGCAGCCCCGTCTCCTCCCACGTCGCCCCGGTGAGAGCGAGGTGCAGCAGCTCTCCGAGCTCGGCCGCATCCGACCGCGTCGCGCCGTCCCGGAAACGGCCCGGCACCAGGACCACGCCTCCGCCCCGTTCCACCGCGAAGCTGCGGATCGCAGCGCGGGATCCGCCACAGGGCGCCGCCGGAGCCGTCTCGAGCACCTCGAGGACCTCATCGAGCACACCGAGCGCGAGCGCCGCCGACATGCCCCCGCGCAGTCGGAGGGCGTCCTCCAGGAGCCCGCCCTCGCAGCGCGGGACGAGGAGACCGGCACGACCGTCCACACTCGCACCGCGCACGGACGGCCACACCGTGGATTCGGCCTCCCCGACCTCGTCCGAATCCACCACGGCGAACCAGCGCGTCTCCTCGTCCCGGCGCACGCGGAGGAGTGCCGAATCGATCTGCTCGTCGATGGCCCAGTCCCCGCCGGTCGACCAGCGAGCTGCATCCGCATCCATGCTGTCTCCCACCCTCCGCGCGCTTCGTCGCGCACTCCTTCGGACGCCGTGAGATGCAGTATACGTCCATTTGATATTGTTTGACTATCCTGGATGCCTCCAGCGTGACCAGATGGACGTGATGAGGTTAACAGTGGGGCGTGCGCCGCAGCGCGACCCCGCCGGATACTGTGAGCCACATGGCTTTCACCATGGAGCGCCTCGGATACCACCCGCAGCTCGTCGACTACCGCGACGCATGGTCGCTGCAGACCCGCTATCACGACGACGTGGTGCGCGGGGAACGCCCCTCCACCCTCCTGCTCCTGGAGCACGACGCCGTCTATACGGCGGGGAAGAGGACGGAGGACCACGAGCGGCCGTCCGACGGCACACCGGTCATCGACGTCGACCGCGGCGGGAAGATCACCTGGCACGGACCGGGGCAGCTCGTCGCATACGCGATCTACCGGCTTCAGGACCCGAAGGACGTCCGCCTCTTCGTCGAGCAGATCGAGCAGGCGCTCATCGCGCTCATGGCGGAGCACGGCATCGCCGCACGCACCGTCGAGGGACGGGCAGGAGTATGGCTCGCCGCTGACGACCGCGGCCCCGAGCGCAAGATCGCAGCCATCGGCATCCGCATCCACGACGGCGTGACCATGCACGGCCTCGCGGTGAACTGCTCGAACGATTCGGCGGGATTCGACTCGATCATCCCCTGCGGCATCGCCGACGCCGGCGTCACCTCGATGTCACAGGAGCTGGGGCGCACCGTCACCCCCGAGCAGATCGCAGACCGGCTCGCAGAACTCCTCGACGACCACATCACCGCCTGACCACGACCACTCGCCCGGCGACACCGACACCACCGCCCACTCAGTGAAGGGACTCCACCGTGACACTCGCACCCGAGGGCCGCAGGCTGCTCCGCATCGAGGCGCGCAATGCGCAGACGCCCATCGAGCAGAAGCCGGCCTGGATCAAGGCGAAGGCCAACATCGGCCCGGAATTCACCCAGCTCAAGTCACTCGTGCGCGGCGCCGGACTGAACACCGTGTGCGAGGAGGCCGGCTGCCCCAACATCTTCGAGTGCTGGGAGGACCGCGAGGCCACGTTCCTCATCGGCGGTGAGCAGTGCACCCGACGCTGTGACTTCTGCCAGATCGACACCGGCAAGCCGGCGGACTTCGACGCGGATGAGCCCCGCCGCGTCGCGGACTCCGTCCGTCAGATGGGACTGCGCTACTCCACGATCACGGGCGTCGCCCGCGACGACCTCGACGATGGCGGCGCCTGGCTGTACGCGGAGACGGTCCGCCGGATCCACGCGCTGGAGTACGAGGACGGGGCGGGCACCGGCGTCGAACTCCTCATCCCCGATTTCGATTCCAAGGACGACCAGCTCGCAGAGGTCTTCTCCAGCCGCCCCGAGGTCCTCGCCCACAACGTGGAGACCGTTCCCCGCATCTTCAAGCGGATCCGCCCGGGATTCCGGTACGAGCGATCCCTCTCCGTCATCACCAAGGCCCGCGAGGCCGGCCTCGTGACGAAGTCGAACCTCATCCTGGGGATGGGAGAGACCGACGAGGAGGTCGTCGAGGCCATGCACGACCTCAAGGAGGCCGGCACGGACCTCCTCACGATCACGCAGTACATGCGGCCCTCTGAGCGTCACCACCCCATCACCCGCTGGGTCAAGCCGCAGACGTTCGTCGATCTGCGCGACGAGGGAGAGCGCATGGGCTTCCTGGGCGTCATGTCCGGTCCGCTGGTCCGCTCGTCCTACCGTGCAGGCAAGCTGTGGGCCCAGGCGATGCGCGCACGAGGCGAGGAGATCCCCGCCCACCTCGCCCACCTCGACCGCGACGTGGCGGCCCGCCAGGAGGCGCAGGCGGTCGTCGACGCCTTCGGTGAGGGCGACGAGGTACACTACTGAGTCGACCCCTCCCACCCCGTCCGCATCGAAGCGAGAGCATGTCAACGAACAGCGAAACCCCCCGCAAGGGCCTCTTCGGCCGCAAGAAGAAGGACCGGGCCCCCAAGAAGAACGGCCGGATCCAGCAGATGCGCGAGGTCTTCAACCTCGCCCGGAAGCACAACCCCGCTTCCGCCTGGCTCATGGCCGCCGCGCTCGTGGGTCTCACGCTGGTCGGCGTCGTCGTCGGCCTGCTCGTCAGCGGCGGTGTCTTCGGCACGATCCTCTGGGGCGTCTCCGGTCTCCTCGCCGGCGCCGTGCTCGCGATGTTCATGCTCGGTCGCTACGCGGAGACTGCAGCATTCGACCAGATGCGCGGCCAGCCCGGTGCGATCGGAGCGGTCCTCAACACCGCCCGGCGCGGCTGGCTGATGGATGAGCAGCCCATCGCTGTCGATCCTCGCACGCAGGAGATGATCTTCCGCACCACCGGGCGGGCCGGCGTGGTGCTCGTGGGTGAAGGACGGAGCAGGCACAAGGTGACGAAGCTGCTCGACAAGGAGAAGCGTCGCCACGAGAAGGTGGTGCGCGGCGTTCCGGTCCACACGTTCCAAGGCGGTGAGAACGACGGTCAGGTCCCCATGGAGAACCTCACGAAGACGCTATACAAGCTGCCGAAGCGCCTCAACAAGGCTGAGATCCTGGCAGTCCGCAACCGCCTGACGGGCATCGGCTCGATCGCGACCCGCCCACCGATCCCCAAGGGCGTCGACCCGAACAACATCCGTCCGGACCGTCGCTCACTGCGCGGTCGCTGACCCGCAGTCGCATTGCACGCGCGGGCTTCGTCTCCGCGCATGGCCGACACGGCTGAGGGCCGCACCGATCAGTTCGGTGCGGCCCTCAGCCGTTCTGCTCCGTGATGACCTGAGTGTGAGGACGCGATCAGCGCGTGCGCACGACGACGGTGCGCGTCGCCTGATCATGGAGTCCACGGCCGTCGGGATCGGTGATGACGACGGGGAGGACGATGCAGACGAGCAGGGTGCGCAGAAGACCGCGGAGCAGACCGACGGGGCCGGTCGAGGCGAGGGTCCCCCGCGACTGGATGTCGACCACTCCGATCCCCATCGCCAGGTGGCCCGGCGTGCGTCCCATGAGCCACACGCTCAGCAGGTACAGCACCGCGAAGATGGAGTGGATCGCGATGTTCATGACGAGGAGGTCCACGTCGAGCACCAGGTTCGCGATCATGATGGCGAGCACCCAGTCGATCACGATGCCGCCGACCCTGCGCAGCATCGACGCGACCGCGCCCGGGCCCTCTCGCGGGAGCCCCAGCCGCTGGCCCGGCCACGACCCCTCCGGCAGCGTCGGATACGTCAGCCAATGGGACCTGCCCGCGCCGTCCTCACCTTCAGAAACCATGCCTCCCAGGCTAGTCGATGCATCCTTGCCCTCTGCGCCGACCTCGAGCAGCCCCAGCGAGGGTCAAGAGCCTCCCCTTGAACACGCGCAGAACATTCGGGTGGCGATGGAGGTGCCTCAGGTCGATATAATGGGCGCGGAACGGACGTCGGGACCCCGTGGCGACACGGTGGTCCGTCGCCGGTCCTCACCGACACACAATCGAAAGCAGGAGAGTGCGCGTGTTCACGACAGCACAGGAGCTCATCGAATTCGTCAAGAAGGAGGAGGTCCAGTTCGTCGACATCCGCTTCTGCGATCTGCCGGGCGTCGTCCAGCACTTCAACCTTCCAGCGGAGTCGTACGGCGAGGACGAGATCACCGAGGGTCTGCTGTTCGACGGCTCGTCGATCCGCGGCTTCCAGGGGATCCACGAATCGGACATGAAGCTGCTCGCCGACGTGAGCTCGGCCTACCTCGATCCGTTCCGCGCGGCGAAGACCCTGGTCATCACCCACTCCATCGTCGACCCGTTCACGGACGAGCCGTACTCTCGGGACCCCCGCCAGGTCGCAGAGAAGGCGGAGGCGTACCTGCGGAGCACGGGCATCGCGGACACCGTCAACGTCGGCGCGGAGGCGGAGTTCTACCTCTTCGACGAGATCCGCTATCAGAACACCCCCGGCCACAGCTTCTACCAGATCGATTCGATCGAGGCCGCGTGGAACACGGGCGCGGACGAGCCGGGCGGGAACCTCGGGTACAAGACGCCTATGAAGGGCGGCTACTTCCCGGTGTCGCCCCAGGACCACTTCGCAGACATCCGCGATGAGATCTCCCTGACGCTCGGGAAGATCGGCTTCACCGTGGAGCGCGCGCACCACGAGGTCGGGACCGCCGGCCAGCAGGAGATCAACTACAGGTTCAACACGCTCAAGCACGCGGCGGACGAACTGCTGGACTTTAAGTACGTCGTGAAGAACGTCGCCGTGGAGAACGGCAAGTCCGCGACGTTCATGCCGAAGCCGCTGTTCGACGACAACGGCTCAGGCATGCACTGCCACCAGTCCCTCTGGAAGGACGGCAAGCCGCTGTTCTACGACGAGAACGGCTACGCCGGCCTGTCCGACCTCGCACGCTGGTACATCGGCGGGCTCATCGAGCACGCCGGAGCGGTCCTCGCGTTCACGAACCCGACGATCAACTCCTACCGCCGGCTCGTGAAGGGCTACGAGGCTCCGGTGAACCTCGTGTACTCGGCACGGAACCGCTCGGCTGCGATCAGGATCCCGGTCACAGGCTCCTCCCCCAAGGCCAAGCGCCTCGAGTTCCGGGTCCCCGACCCGTCGTCGAACCCGTATCTCGCGTTCTCGGCTCAGCTCATGGCTGGCCTCGACGGGATCAAGAACCGCATCGAGCCGCCGGAGCCGATCGACAAGGACCTCTACGAGCTGCCGCCGGAGGAGCTCGAGGGCATCGCCCTCGTCCCCCAGTCCCTCGAGGAGGCCCTGGTCGCGCTCGAGCAGGACACCGACTTCCTCACGGCCGGCGACGTCTTCACCGAGGACCTCATCGAGACCTGGATCCGCTACAAGCGCGAAGAGGAGATCGGGGTCGCCCGTCTCCGCCCGACCCCGACGGAGTTCGAGCTCTACTACTCGCTCTGACCCGATCCAGTCCACACTCTGAGGGGTCCCGCCGACGGCGGGGCCCCTCGTTAGACTTCCCGCATGACTCATTTCGACGTGCTCGTCATCGGCACCGGCTCAGGGAACTCCATCCTCGACGACCGCTTCGCGGATCTGCGGGTCGCGATCGCAGAGCCGTCCCTGTTCGGCGGCACCTGCCTCAACGCAGGGTGCATCCCCACGAAGATGTACGTCCATGTCGCCGACGTCGCACGCCAGGCGACTGACTCCCGGGACCTCGGGCTCCAGACGGACTTCGCATCGGCCGATTGGCCCGCCATCCGCGATCGCGTGTTCGCCCGCATCGACGAGATCGAGTCCGCGGGCCGCCGCTATCGCAGCGAAGAGCTCGACAACACCACCGTGCTGACGGAGCATCTGCGCTTCACGGGCACGCACTCGCTCGTGGGCGACGGCGGCTCCGAGGTGACGGCGGATCGCATCGTCATCGCAGCCGGTGCGCACCCCGTCGTGCCGGCCATCCCGGGGCTGGATCCCGCGCTGGTCGACGAACCGGGCCACCCGATCCACACCTCGCGCTCCATCATGCGGGTCGACGACCGTCCGGACTCCGTCCTCGTCCTGGGCTCCGGATACATCGCCGCGGAGTTCGCGCACATCTTCACCTCGATCGGCACGGACACCACGGTGGCCGTGCGCGGCGACAGCATGCTCGCCCACCAGGACGCAGAGGTGTCCGCCGCCTACACGGCGGCGTTCGCCGCGGAGAACGACGTCCGCTTCGGCATCGAGGCCTCGGAGGTCTCCCTCACCGACGACGGACGGGTGCGGGTCACCTTCGCGTCCACGGGCCGCGTCCCCGGCGCCGAGGTCCCCGAGCCGATCGTCGTGGAGCGCCTCCTGCTGGCCGTCGGCCGCGAGCCGAACTCCGCCGGTCTGGATCCCGTGGCCGCAGGGCTCGATGTGCACGCCGATGGCAGGCTGTCGGTCGACGCCCACCAGCGCGTGCTCAGCGGCGGCGATCCGCTGCCCGGCGTGTTCGCCCTGGGCGACGTCTGCTCGCCCTACCAGCTCAAGCACGTCGCGAACCACGAGGCCGACGTCGTCCAGCGCAACCTCCTCGTCGACCTCGCCTCCGGGACACCGGGCGGCGCGCAGGAGGCGGACCTCACGGCCACCCGGCACCATGCCGTGCCCGCCGCCGTCTTCACCCGTCCGCAGATCGCCACCGTCGGGATGACGGAGGAGGAGGCCCGGGCCTCGGGCGCCGCCGTCACCGTGGGACGCCGCGACTACGCGGGCGTCGCGTACGGGTGGGCCCTGGAGGATCGGACCGGATTCGCGAAGGTCATCGCGGACAAGGACACCCGGCGCATCCTCGGGGCCCACATCATGGGGCCGGAGGCGTCGATGATCATCCAGCCGCTCATCCAGGCGATGGCGTTCGGACAGCGGGCGGACGAGGTCGCCCGCGGCCAGTACTGGATCCACCCGGCCCTGCCCGAGGTCGTCGAGAACGCGCTGCTGGACCTCGACTTCGCGTAGCGGCCCGCGTGCCGCCCGCCTGCCGCTCGGTCAGGCCGCTCAGTCAGGCCGCTTCGTCTGGCCGCTCAGTCGTGCCGGTTCGCCCACGGGTCATCGGCGTCCGCGGTGCCGTCGAAGCCGAAGAAGAGCCGCTCGACCACGCGGCGGGCACGCCGCGTGGCGCTGCGGTAGTCCTCTGCGAGCTCCCTGCTCTGCCCGGCGGGGTATCCAAGTAGTCGGGCGCAGGCCTCGAGCTCGAAGAGATCCGCCGGGAGCGACGCGGCCGTGCGCCCGCGGAACAGCATCGCAGCGGATCGCAGGCCGGAGGCCAGCAGCCACGCCTCGCGCAGCACGTCCGCATCCGTCTCTGCGATCAGTGAAGCATCGACGGCCGCGCTCAGTGCCGGCAGGGTCGAGGTCGTCCGCAGTTCCTCCACCCTGCGGCCGTGGCTGAGCTGGAGCAGCTGCACCGTCCACTCCACGTCGCTCAGACTGCCCCTGCCCAGCTTGAGGTGCGTGCGACGGTCAGCGCCGCGCGGCAGCCTCTCCGCCTCCATCCGCGCCTTGAGCTTCCGCATCTGCCGCACGGAGCGCTCCGGGACGGATTCCGGGTAGCGCAGGTCGTCGATCAGGGCCACGAAGTCCTCGCAGAGCGCTGCGTCCCCCGCGATGGGGCGTGCTCGCAGCAGCGCCTGGGCCTCCCACGGCTCCGACCACTTCGCGTAGTACGAAGCGTACGATTCGAGGCTGCGCACCAGAGGCCCGGAGCGCCCTTCGGGCCGCAGATCGGAATCCACCAGGATGCCGGGCAGCGCATCAGGTCGGGACGCCTCCTTCGTCAGGGCCAGCGCCAGGCGCTTCACGTGCGCGGCGAGCGTCGATGCGTCCTCGGAGGTGGGGCCGGTGGACCCGGAAGCCTCCGGATCCCCGCTGGGCCGGTACGCGAACATCACGTCCGCGTCGGAGAAGTATCCGATCTCCGCCCCGCCCAGTCGGCCCATCGCGATGACCGCGAATTCGTAGGGCGGCACCCCCTCGCCGTCCATGGACAGGCGGAGCGCGGAGACCAGCGCGTCGAGGTAGACGTCCGCATTGCGCGACAGCGCCGCGGCGGTCTCGTCCACCCCCGGCTGCTCGAGCACGTCGGTGAGCGCGGTCCGCAGGACCTCCCTGCCGTGCAGCGCACGCAGCGGCTGCAGCGCCCGGGCGCCGTGGCGCGCCAGCAGCGTCCGTGCTTCACGGGCGATCGACTCCCGCGGACGGGGTGCCAGCGCGGAGTCGTCGTCGATCCACGCGACGGCGTTCGGCACATGCTGGAGGAGACTCGTGGCATAGGAGGATGCGGACAGCACGGCCGCCAGCGAATGCACCGCTGATCCCGAATCGCGCAGCAGCCTCAGGTACCAGCTCGAGTCCCTCAGACTCTCGCCCAGACGACGGAACGCCAGGAGTCCCGCGTCGGGGTTCACCCCCTCTGCGAGCCAGTCCAGCATCGCCGGCAGGACCTGCCGGTGGATCACGGCCGCACGGCTCACTCCCGACGTCGCCGCCTGGATGTGGGTGAGCGCTGCCTTCGGATCCCGGTAGCCGAATGCGGACAGCCGATCCCGCGCATCCGCGGCGGTGAGCGAGGTCAGCACGGTGTCGGAGCTCGCTGCGTCGAGGATGGGGCGGTAGAAGATCTGCTCGTGGTACGAGCGCACCCGGCGACGGACGTCCGCCAGCGCACGGTCCAGGCGCGCGGTGGTCCGATCCCCCGTGGAGTACACTGCGCGGGCGAGCCTCCTCCTGCGGTCCTCCAGCTGCGGGATCACCGCGGTGCGCAGCAGCCGCGGGATCTGAAGGCGGTGCTCCACCACCCGGAGGAACCGATAGCACTCGTCCAGGCCCCGCGCGTCGGACCGTGCGATGTAGCCGCGCTCACCCAGCCGCGACAGGGCCAGGAGGGTGGCGGGAGCGCGGATCGATTCGTCCACACCGCCGTGGACCAGCTGGAGGAGCTGTGCGGAGAACTCCACGTCGCGCAGGCCGCCGCGGCCCAGCTTGATCTGCGCGTCCGCCTGCTGGGTGGGCAGCAGGGAGACGACCCTGCGCCGCATCGCGCGGACGCCTTCGACGAACCCGTCGCGCTGGCTGGCCGACCAGACATGGGGCCGCATCCGATCCGCCCACTCCCTGCCCAGGAACACGTCGCCGGCCAGGTGACGGGACTTCAGCAGGGCCTGGAACTCCCACGACTCCGCGACGTCCGAGTAGTAGGCGTCGAACTCGTCGACGGTGCGCAGGAGTCGGCCCGACTTCCCCTCCGGGCGGAGTGCGGCATCGAGCTCCCAGAGCGCGGGCTCCTGACCCGCCGCACCGACGATCTCTGTGATCCGCGCGACCATGTCCTCTGCGGCCTTCACCCCGTCGTCGTCCGGAGCGGCCGCGTCAACGGGTGCGTCTTCGCCCGGCGCGTGGACGTAGACCACGTCCACGTCCGACACGTAGTTGAGTTCGCGTGCACCGCACTTGCCCATCGCGATGACCGCCATCCGCACCCGCACGTGGGGATCCAGCTCCGCGCGTGCGATCGCCAGCGCCGCTTCGACCGCCGCACCCGCCAGGTCGGACAGGATGCGGCACACCTCGTCGACGACGCGAGCGGGCTCGGCTGACCCCAGGTCGTCAGCGACCAGGTGCAGCACTTCGTCGCGGTACGCGCGGCGCAGCGCGTCCACTCCCTCCTGTCCCGTGCGCGTCGCGACGGGGGATGCGACGTCCCGATCGGAGTCTGCGCCCACGGCGTGGAGCAGCAGATCCCGCAGTGCTTCGGCACCCGCGCCGGGAGAATCGAGGAGCAGCGGCCCCTCTCCCCGCAGGCCGAGCGCCGACGCCGGGTGACGCACGAGGTGGTCCGTGAGCGCCTCGGACGCGCCGGCGACGGTCACGATCCGCTGCAGGAGGCCGGTCGACGGGGACGCGGATTCCTCGCGCAGTGCGTCGAGGAGCCCTGCGTCATCGCACGCATCCGCCGCTTCGACGATGCGCAGCAGCCCCAGCGCCGCCGCATCCGGATCGACGGCGGCCGCGAAAAGCGCTCGCACGGCGGAATCGTCTGCGAGCGTCGTCCCCAGCTGCTCATCGACCTCGCCGAGGAACCGCAGCACCCTGCTGGGCCGCCTGCGTGAGCTCGACCGGGACGGGTCGCTGCTCCTCCCCCGTCGAGTCATCGTCACAGCGAGCCGAAGAGCCGCTCGAGCTCGAAGGGCGTCACCTGGTCGCGGTAGCTCGCCCACTCCTGCCGCTTGTTGCGGAGGAAGAAGTCGAACACCTCCTCGCCCAGCGTCGTGGCGACCAGTTCGCTGTCCTCCATGAGGGAGATCGCGTGGTCGAGGCTCTGCGGCAGCGAGCGGATGCCCAGGGCGCGGCGCTCCGCGTCCGTGAGCCTCCAGACGTTGTCCTCCGCCTCCTCGGGGAGCGGGAGCTCGTCCTCGATCCCCTGGAGACCGGCGGCGAGCATGAGCGCGTACGCGAGGTACGGGTTCGCCGCGGAGTCGAGTCCGCGGTACTCGACCCGCGCCGACGATTCCTTCCCGGACTTGTACTGCGGCACCCGGATGAGCGCAGACCGGTTGCGGTGCCCCCAGCAGATGTAGCTGGGAGCCTCGTGCCCCGTCCACAGCCGCTTGTACGAGTTCACGTACTGGTTCGTCACCGCGGTGATCTCCGGTGCGTAGTGCAGCAGTCCGGCCACGAAATGCCGTCCGATCGAGGACAGCTGGTACTCCGCGCCCGGCGCGTAGAAGGCGTTCGTCTCCCCCTCGAAGAGGGAGACATGGGTGTGCATGCCGTTGCCGGGCTCACCGGCGAGCGGCTTCGGCATGAAGGAGGCGTACACGCCCTGCTCCACGGCGACCTCCTTGACCATCGCGCGGAAGGTCATGACGTTGTCCGCCATCGTGAGCGCGTCCGCGTAGCGCAGATCGATCTCATTCTGACCGGGCCCCGCCTCATGGTGGGAGAACTCGACGCTGATCCCCATCGTCTCGAGGGTCTGCACCGCCTCCCTGCGGAAGTCGTTCGCCGTTCCTCCGTTCACATGGTCGAAGTACCCCGCGGTGTCGACGGGGACGGGGGCGGAGCCGCCCAGCTCGCCGGACTGGAAGAGGTAGAACTCGATCTCCGGGTGGACGTAGAACGTGAAGCCCGCGTCCGCGGCGCGCGCCAGACTCCGCTTGAGCACGTTGCGCGGATCCGCCGGTGCGGGCCCGCCGTCGGGCGAATGGATGTCGCAGATCATCCGCGCCGTGGGCTCGGTCTCACCCCGCCACGGCAGCAGCGAGAACGTCGACGGATCCGGCCTCAGCACCATGTCCGCCTCGTAGACCCGCGAGAAGCCCTCGACCGACGAGCCGTCGAATCCGATCCCCTCGCCGAATGCCCCCTCGAGCTCCGCGGGCACGATCGCCACCGACTTCAGCCGGCCCAGCACGTCCGGGAACCAGAGTCGGATGAAGCGGACGTCGCGGTCCTCGACCGTCTTGAGGACGAAGTCCTGCTGCTTGCTCATCGTCGCCATCGGCTCAGCTGTCCTCCCACTTCGCGTCCTCGCGCTCCCACTGCGCAGACTTGGATGCCGCCGTGTCGAGCGCGCTGCGTGCCTCCGCCTCCGTGTCGTAGGGGCCCATCCGGTTCTCCCAGCTGCTCTGCGGGCCCTTCTCCACCTGCCCGGACTTCGTGTTGAACCAGTAGTGCTCGGGCGTCGGGGTGTCAGCCATGGGTGCCTCCTCGCGGGTGGTCATGCGAATCGTGCGTCCAGCCTACCGCCGCGATCGTCGCGGGTCGGGGCCAACGGAGCATGTCGTCCGAGCACAAAAGGTTTGGTGCGCACACCTTTGAGCGTCTACGCTCGGATCGTCACAGCCGACGATGGAGGACAGCACACCATGCGCATCAGCGTTCCCACGGAGATCAAGAGCGCCGAGCGCCGCGTCGCGCTCACGCCGGCCGGGGTCCACGACCTCACGGGTCGCGGCCACGAGGTCGCGGTGCAGTCCGGTGCCGGACTGGGCGCGCACTTCGACGACGAGGCGTATGCCGCCGCGGGCGCGCGCATCATCGAGGACGCCGCAGAGATCTGGGGCAGGGCCGACATGGTCGTGAAGGTGAAGGAGCCGCTCCCCGAAGAGCACGGCTTCCTCCGCGACGATCTGATCCTCTTCACGTACCTCCACCTCGCCGCGGACGAATCCCTCACCCAGGCGATCCTCTCCGCGGGCACGACCGCGATCGCGTATGAGACGGTGCAGCCCGACGGCGGAGGGCTGCCCCTGCTCGCCCCGATGAGCGAGATCGCCGGTCGTCTGTCCGTCCAGGAGGGTGCGCACCACCTGCTGAGCCCCGCCGGCGGTCGCGGCGTGCTGCTGCCGGGAGTCCCGGGAGTGGATCGCGCCCATGTGACCGTGATCGGCGCAGGCGCCGCAGGTGCCTCTGCCGCGCGCGCCGCGGTCGGCATGGGTGCGCACGTGGAGATCTTCGATGTGAATCTGCCCCGACTGCGCTACCTCGACGAGGTCTTCGACGGTCGGCTCCAGACGAAGATGTCGACGCCCCTGGACATCGCCGAATCCGTGAAGCGCTCGGACCTCGTCATCGGTTCCGTGCTCATCCCGGGCAGCCGTGCCCCCAAGCTGGTCACCGACGACATGGTCGCCGGCATGGGCCGCGGCAGCGTGCTCGTCGACATCGCGATCGACCAGGGCGGCTGCTTCGAGGGATCGCGGCCCACCACGCACGATGACCCGACCTTCGCGGTGCACGACACCCTCTACTACTGCGTCGCGAACATGCCCGGGGCCGCTCCGGTCACGGCGACGCGAGCACTGACGAACGCGACGCTGCCGTACATCGGGCGCATCGCGGACAAGGGCTGGAAGGAGGCCCTCGGAGCCGACGTCGCGCTGGGTCGCGGGCTCAATGCGGCCGCGTGCCGCCTCACGAACGCTCCCGTGGCCCAGGCCTTCGGCATGGACCACCAGGACGTCGCCGAGGCCCTGGCGGGCTGACGCGTCCGACTCCCGTTCCCGTCAGCGCGCGATCACCGTCGCGACGGCCGACGAGGAGGGCCGGCCCCTCCCCGGGGGCCGGCCCTCGTCGGCCTCAGGAGCCGGACATCGTCGTGCTGCGGAAGTGCGCCTCGCACAGCTGGCCGGCATCCTCCGCCCGGCCTGCGGCGATCGCATCGACGATCGCGGTGTGGTCCGCGCAGGCGCGGGCGAACAGCGAGTCCGAGAAGGGGTCGTGGCGGAAGCCCGCATTGATCTTCCGGTCCAGCTCCTGGGCGATCTCCACCAGGTGCGGATTGCCGGCGGCCAGGGCGATCGCGTGATGCAGTCGCGCGTCGGCCGTGCGGGCCTCGGCGGCCGTCGTGGCGTGTTCATAGTCGAGCGCACGGCTGCGCAGCTGTGCCACGGAGTCGTCCGGCCGCCGGTCTGCGGCGGCAGCGGCGACGCGGTTCTGGATGATCGCGCGGGCGTCGAGCAGATCACGGCGGGCCCGCCGGAACTCCGTGAGCCGATCCGCGTAGACATCGACCCGGCCGGCCTCGACACGGGAGATGAAGGTTCCGCCGCCGCGGCCTCGGCGACGGACGACGAAGCCCGCGCGCTCCAGCGTGGAGAGTGCGGCACGCACGCTCGAGCGGGAGACGGCGAGTGCGTCTGCGAGGTCGCGCTCGGCAGGCAGGCGCGTGCCCTCCGGAAGGGCGCCGGCGGCGATCGACGCCATGATGTGGTCCGCGATCTGGCCGGGGGTCGACGCGGCGGAGACGACGTCGGAGAGATCGGCGAAGGACGCGTCCGCCTGCAGTCCCATCCTCCACCTCCCGCTGCGCGCTCCGTGAGACGAGCCGCTCCGTGCATCCGATGCGCTCGCCGCGTCCAGGATATAGGTCTGCGCGTCGTCGCCGGCACACCCGCGCGGGCCCTCATCCGAAGTCTTCCGCGCGCTCGCTAGACTGGCCGCATCATGAATGGATCCACTGCGCCCCTGGGCACTCTCACCGCCGGCCGCCTGTCGCCGCACCGCGTCGTCCCCGCCTCCATCCCGCGACCTGAGTACGTCGGGCGAGACGTGCCGGACGAGGGCCGCGGCGGCGACCTCCACTCCCCCGAAGAAGTCGAGCGGATCCGGGCTGCGGGACGCATCGCCGCAGACGCGCTGGAGGCCATCGGCCGGATGATCCGTCCGGGAATCACCACGGACGACATCGACGCGGTGGCCCACGACTACCTCGTCGCCCACGATTCGTACCCGTCGACGCTGGGGTACCGGGCGTTCCCCAAGTCGACGTGCACGTCGGTCAACGAGTGCATCTGCCACGGCATCCCCGATTCCACGGTGCTGGCGGACGGAGACATCGTCAATGTCGACATCACGGCGTTCAAGGACGGCGTCCACGGCGACACGAACTTCACGTTCCTCGTGGGCGACGTCGACGAGGAGTCCCGGCTGCTCGTCCAGCGCACGTACGAGGCGACGATGCGCGGGATCCGCGCGGTGAAGCCGGGCCGTCAGATCAATGTGATCGGACGGGTCATCGAGAAGTACGCCCAGCGGTTCGGCTACGGAGTCGTGCGCGACTTCACCGGGCACGGCGTCGGACGCGAATTCCATTCCGGCCTCATCGTCCCGCACTACGATGCGGCGCCGAACCACAGTGAGGTCATCGAGCCCGGCATGGTCTTCACGATCGAGCCGATGCTCAATCTGGGGACGGAGAAGTGGGAGCAGTGGGACGATGACTGGACCATCGTGACTGCGGACCGCAAGCGCTCCGCGCAGTTCGAGCACACGCTCGTCGTCACGGACACGGGCGCCGACATCCTGACGCTCCCCTCCCCCGGCGCGGCGATCGCCGACGGGCCCGGATCCCCCGCCTGAACACCGCACATCCCGCTCGTCCCCGCGCGGCGCATGCCGCCCGGACTCGAAAGGCGTTCACCCATGTCACAGCGCGAGACCCTCACGACGTCACGACTGGCCATCGGCATCGACATCGGCGGCACCGGGACGAAGGCCGGACTGGTCGACGTGGCGACCGGGACGATGCTGGGGAGCCGTGTCCGCGAGGACACTCCGCAGCCGGCGACCCCGCAGGCGGTCATCGCGACGGTCGCGTCGGTCGTCAGCACACTGGGCGAGCAGTCGGAGGAAGCAGGGCTTCTCCCCACGGCCGGCCACGTCGAGAGGCTGCCGATCGGCTGCGCGTTCCCCGGAGTCATCAAGCAGGGCACTGTGCAGTTCACGGGCAACCTCGACGACGCGTTCGACGGGTTCCCGATCGTCGACGCGCTGAGTGACGCACTCGGGGCGAAGGTCCATATGGCGAATGACGCGGACGCCGCGGGGCTCGCGGAGATGACGTACGGAGCGGGCCGGGACCACCGCAAGGACACCGTCATGATGACGACGCTGGGAACCGGGATCGGCACAGCGCTCTTCGCGGGAGGCAGGCTGTTCCCGTACACGGAGCTCGGCCACCTCACGGTCGACGGGGTCGCGGCGGAGACGCGCACGTCGGTCGCGGCGATGCGCCGCGACGGGTACGACATGCAGGAGTGGTGCAGGCGACTGACCGTCTACTACCGCGAACTCGAGCGGCTGTTCTGGCCGGACCTCTTCATCGTGGGCGGCGGCATCTCGAAGCGCGCTGCGGACTTCCTGTCGGACATCGACGTGGAGACGCCGATTCGCGCAGCCGAGCTGCTGAACAATGCGGGCATCGTGGGCGCGGGCCTGCTGGGCCACAACAAGGGCAAGATGAAGGTGCGTCGGAAGGTCGGCTGACCTTTCAGGCCTCTGCATCCTTCCGCGACGCCAGCGCCAGCCGTTCGACGAGGTCGTCCGGGATCGGTCTGCGTGGCGAGAATGTGACTCCGGTCTTCGTCGCCTTGAGTCCGGCGACCGCGATGTCCTCGGCGTGTGCGCTGATTGCGCCCGCAGAGACGTACAGCCCGCACTGCTTGCTGAACGCCGCATAGCCCGCGACGATGGTGCCGCCGATCCTGAACCCCGGCATGTTGTAGGCCACGATCTACTCCGCGTCCGGCAGGGTGCGTCTCAGAACCGTGCGGAGCTGCCTGAGGGAAGGCTGGAAGGATTCGGGTGCCGCGGCTATATACGCGTCGTGGTCGTCGATCGTCGTCATGGAAGTCGCTCCCGATTCTTCGCGGTGGTCCGGCTCTTGGCTCGTTCCTTCCTCAGACTAGTCCCCACGGTCCGTGCGCTAGACTGGCGCCCACTGAACACGCGTATAACCTGGTTCCGAAGGAGTGACCATGGACAACCTGCAGTGGCCTCGCGGACGCAGCGACAGAGGCGCGTTCGCAGCACGTTTCGGCGATGCCCGCGCTGGTCGGCGTCGATTGGGAGCGGATGGACCGCAGTCGCAGGATCTACCTGGCCATCCCAGTGCTCGCCCATTCGGTCGCGCTCGGTCCGGGATCGCTGTCCAATACCTACGCGAGCCCGGCGATCTCCTCAGTGCTCGTCCGGACCGGTCGGCTGGTCGACGGTGCGCTGCGCAGACTCACTGACACCCGGAACTGGAGCTACCACCTGTACTTCCGCGATGCGCTCCAGCCCGGCCACGGCGGATTCGAGCACACCGGGATGGTGCGAGCGATGCACGCGTATTCCCGCGCACAGCACCTCAGCCACGGTGGCGGCACAGACGAGTACGGCACGCCGATCAATGCGATCGACATGCTCCGCACATGGTTCGACTTCACCTACGTCCCCTACCGCGGGCTCCAGAAGATGGGCTATGAGCTCAGTGTCGAAGAGGTCCGAGACGTCTACTACTTCTGGCAGACGATCGGCGGCCTGCTCGGGATCCCCGATGACGTGCGGTCCGGCCTCGACGACCATGAATCGTCCGAGCAGATGGGTGCAGGCCATCGCAGCAGTGGCCGGGAAGCCTGATGAGGGCTCGCGATCGCTGGTCAACGCCCTCACGTCGCGGTGGCACAGCAGCTGGCGGTCGTCCTGCAGCTGCCGGAGGAGCCGCTGCGCGAACGCACCGAGGCGCAGATCCGCATCATCCACGGCGATGAGATGGCCGACTGGCTCAACGTCCCGCGCCGATCCATCCAGGTGTCGGAGGCGCTGCAGGTGCCGCTCGTCGCACAGAGATTCGAGTTCCTGAAGCAGCTGCCGGTCGCCCTCGAGAAGGAGATCGCGACGAACGAGGCGATCCTCGGACAGCTGCTCGAAGCGACCGAGGACGGACGCCCCGCGTATGAGAGAGCCCCGTCACATGCCGCGTAGGCACGTCAGCCGAGGCTAGTGGGAAGGGCAGGCCGCCTGTACGCCGGGTTCTGTTCGTGCACCCGGTCACCCCGGTGCACGCGACGACCATCTATCTGGGACCGCTGTCACCAGCGGCCTCGAGCGATCCACCCGACGGCTTCGGGCGAGCAGCCCTCGAACGCCGTCTGTCCGATCTTGCTCCGGGTGGGGTTTGCATAGCTGCCGCAGTCACCTGCAGCACTGGTGGTCTCTTACACCACCGTTTCACCCTTACCCGTCCCAGGATCGCTCCCGGTCCGGGCGGTCTGCTCTCTGTTGCACTTTCCCGCGGGTCACCCCGGGTGGCTGTTGGCCACCACCCTGCTCTGCGGAGCCCGGACGTTCCTCAGCCCAGCGGCTTTCGCCACTGCTGAGCCGCGGCCGTCCAGCGACCTGCCCTCGACGGCACATCCTACCGCCTCGTCGCCGCCCTCCGTCGCGCTGGCCCGGGGCCGCCCCCGCGCTGCAATCCCGCGACCCCGCGCTGTCCCTTGTGGCTCACAGGAACGATGCACCACACTGCGAGGACAGAATCGTCGGCGCCGTGAGCGTGCGGTGAGTCGACGTCAGACGGGTCGGGCATGAGAGGAGTCGCCGTGACTGAGCTGGTCGTCGTGGCGGGGGCGACCGGGTTCGTCGGTCGGTACCTCGTGCGCGAACTGTCCGACCGCGGATACCGGGTCCGTGCGATCGTCAGATCGCGCACCCGCGCCGAACAGCCCGGAGCCTTCGGAGCTCCGTCGTTACAGGGGCGCGTCGCAGAATGGCGCGAAGGCGATGTCACGTCACCCCAGTTCGTCGCCGGCGTCTGCGAGGGAGCAGATCGAGTGTGCTCTGCCCTCGGCGTCACGCGCCAGCGAGCCAGCCCCTGGGACGTCGACTATGGTGCCAACCTGCGCCTCTTGGAAGAAGCAGAACGTGCGTCGGCCCGTTCCTTTCTCTTCGTCAACGTCATGCACGCAGAGGCCCGCCGATCCCTGATCATGCGATCGAAGGCGGCCTTCACCGAGGCACTGATCCGATCATCGATCGCACACCAGGTCGTGAACCCGTCCGCATACTTCTCCGACATGGGAGAGTTCCTGTCGATGGCTCGGTCCGGATTCGTGCTCCTGCCGCCCCGAAGGGAGACCCGAATCGCTCCCATCCACGGTGCGGACCTCGCAGCCTTCTGCGCCGACGAAATGGATGACACTAGCGGCAGCTGGGACGTGGGCGGTCCGGACGTCCTCACCTTCGACCAGGTCGGGAGGCTCGCGGCCGCTGCCGTCGGGAAGCCCTGCCGTATGATCCGGATCCCACAGGCCGCAGTCACAGCAGGAGTCTGGGCAGCCCGACGAATCGGCGGCCGCACCGCTGTCCTCGCCGAGTTCCTGTCGGAGGGGCTCTCCCATGATGCGATCGGCCAGCGGTGCGGTGAACACCACCTCGAGGAGTTCTTTCGAGGGCTGGCACAGGAGGAGCCTGCGTACGAGCACCCGCTTGGGCACCACATCGCACTCACCCGATTGCCCTTCTCGTCTCACCGACCGGTACAGTCCTCGTGGTCGGTCGCCCCGGCCACCATCCGCCCGCGGCGTCACCAGGAGGACATGCCCCGTGAAGATCCTGCTCCCCCCATCGGAGGGCAAGACGCCGCCCCGCTCGGGTGATCCCGTGGACGTCGCCGGGCTCGCGTTCCCGCAGCTCACGGACGCGCGCCGGCAGATGCTCGATGCACTGGTCGAGACCTCGACGCGGGAGGACGCGCCCACTCTGCTGGGCGTCGGGAAGTCGCTGCACGAGGAAATCGGTGCGAACACCCGTCTCGCGAGTGCTCCGACCGGACCGGCCCGCTCGGTCTACACCGGAGTCCTCTTCGCGGCGATGGGCGCGGAGGACCTCGCACAGGTCCCTGCGGCCAGGCGGTCCGCTGTCCACGTCATGTCGGGCCTGTTCGGCATCGTCGGCCTCGATGACCACATCCCCGCATACCGTCTGCCGATGGGGGCACAGCTGCCGGAGCTCGGTCGGGCGAAGACCTGGTGGAAGTCTCGGCTGGCGCCTGTGCTCGACGAGGCCTTCGCCGATGAGCTGCTGATCGACTGCCGTTCCGCTGACTATCGAGCAGCGTGGCCGGGACCGTCTGCCCAGACCGTCACGATCGATGTCGTGCAGGTGCGCGACGGGGCCCGGAAGGTCGTCTCGCATTTCGCGAAGCACACCCGCGGTGAGCTGGTCGGGCGCCTTCTGCGCTCGACTGCCGCCCTGCCGTCCACTGCGGAGGCCATCGCCGAGGCCGCAGCCGGCTGGTACGAGGTCGAGCTCACGCCCGCTGCGGGTCGGAAGCCCGCCTCCCTCACCGTGGTGCTGCCGGAGTCCTGATCACCGCACGGAGACGTTCCGACGCCTCACCGCACCAGTCGGAGAACGGAGGGCGTCACGCGATCTTGAGCAGGAGGGCTCCGCAGCCGTCGCAGTCGAGCATGCCTCCGGGACCGAGGTTCCGGTAGGTGTCTCCGAGCATGCCGGAGAGCTGCTCTCCGCAGGCCCCGCACGAGCCTGCGGTCACGACAGCGGCAGCCGGATACGAGCCCTCCGCCCGGAGACGACCGTGCAGATCAGCGGGAATCCGCTCGAGCAGTGACGCACGGATCTTCTCGACCTCCGCGATCTCACCGGTGAGGCGCTCGCCCTCGCTCGCGCGCTCTGCCTGCAGTTCGCGTCCGCGGGCCGCGACCTCCTCCGCTTTCGCAGTCGTGTCCGCCAGCTGCGAGGCTGTCTCCTCCGCCGCTTCGAGCGCTTCGACCTGCTCGCCCTCGATGAGGTCGATGCGTTCGCGCAGGCTCGCGATCTCATCCTGCAGTCCCATGAGGTCCCGCGAGGTGAGTCCTGTGCCGTCGTTGAGTCGCGTCTCCGTGCGCGTCACACGCTCACGCACGTCATCGGCGCTGTTCTCCGCGTCGCGGGCTGCCTTCTCCTGCTCGGCGTGCACCGCGGCGAGACGAGTGCGCTCGTTCTGCAGCTCACCGTGCTCACCGGCACGAGCGCGCAGCGCCTCGAGGCGTTCAGTCTGCTTCGCCTCGTGGTGCAGCGTGCGCAGGTGCGAGCCCTCCTCGATCCACTCGCGCAGCGCGGCTGTCTGCTCTTGGGTGAGGTGTCCGTCGGCCATGTCAGTCCTCCTGTCCGATCCGCAGCGTCCACGCGTCGGTGCGTCGGGTGGAGACCCTGACGCTCAGGTCCCAGCCGCGCTGGGCCGCCACCGTTCCCAGCAGTTCGGCCGCCCGGTCGAGCCACAGCGATTCCGCGGCCCAATGAGAGATGTCGATGAGGTGCGGGAGGCCTGCGCCGCGATGCGCGGTGTCCCGGGCCTCGGTCGCGGGGTGGTGACGGAGGTCGGAGGTGACGTAGACGTCCGCGCCCACCTCTCTGACGGAATCGAAGAGGCCGTCGCCCGCACCGCCGCAGACAGCGATGCGGCGGACCTCGGCGTCGGGGTCGCCTGCGATCCGCACACCGGTCACGGTGGCGGGCAGGACCTCGGCGAGCGTCTGAGCCAGTGCGCGCACCGTCGTGGGCGCACGATCGCCCCAGCGTCCGATGCCCACCCCGTCCGGTGCTCCGGCCGTCTGCACGAGCGGACCCTCAACGGGCACCTCGAGTGCGTCGATGAGCGCGTCGGAGACGCCTCCCAGCTGGGAGTCCGCATTCGTGTGAGCCGCGATGTGTGCGATCCCGGCACGGACGAGGCGTGTGAGCTGTCCGCCCTTGAGAGTGTCGGAGGCGACCGAGGTGATCCCCCTCAGCAGGAGGGGATGGTGGGTGAGGAGAACGTCTGCACCGGTCTCCTCGGCCTCCGCGATGACGTCGTCCACCGGGTCGACCGCCAGCAGGACGGACGTCACCCGCTCAGTCGGATCGCCTGCGGTCAGCCCGACGGAATCCCACGCCTCCGCGTACGCCTCCGGCCACAGTTCATCGATGAGTGCGCGCACCTGCGCGAGCGTGGGTTCGACCATGACTCCACCGTAGTCGACCACGACTCGGACGTGAGTGGCACGCGTCACCCGCGTCCGATACGTTCTGATCATGGGACAGACCACATCACCTCGTCAGAGCACCGTTGCCGACGTCGTGCGCCGCACGGCACAGCGCACCCCCGACGCGACCGCCGTCGCATTCGGCGATCGCACGTGGACCTACCGTCAGTGGGACGGCGCCGTGACCGCCCTGGCCCGCCACTTCGTGGGGCTGGGCCTCGAGCACGGGGACCGCGTCGCCGCATTCGGCGCGAACTCGGATCTCTACGTCCTCACGTACCTCGCCTGTGCGCGGGCGGGGCTCGTCCACGTCCCCATCAACTTCCAGATGCGCGGCGATGAGCTCGACTACTTCTTCACGGACTCCGGGGCCACCGTCGTCTTCGCAGATGCCGCGCTCGCGGAGCACGTGACGGCGACGGCCTCCGGCCCGACGCTGTCGGTCCGGACGTTCGAGGACCTCGTGCCGGTCGCCGCCGCTGACGGCGTGGAGCCCCAGCGTGATGACGAGTTCACCGTCGTCGACACCGACGTCGCCCAGCTGCTCTACACGTCCGGCACGACGTCATCGCCCAAGGGCGCGATCATGACCCACCGCGCGCTGATCCACCACTACCTCAGCTGCCTCGACGTCCTGGACTTCGAAGCATCCGACCGGATGGTCCACGCCCTGCCGCTGTACCATTCGGCGCAGATGCACGTGTTCATGCTCCCGTCGCTCATGAAGGGCGGATACAACCTCATCGTTCCGGGACCGGTTCCGGCCCAGCTGTTCGAGATCTTCGAGAAGGAGCGGATCACAGCCTTCTTCGCCGCGCCCACCGTGTGGGTCGCACTCGCCAATCACGACGAGTTCGGTGCACGTGACCTCTCCAGCCTCACGAAGGGCTACTACGGCGCGTCCATCATGCCCGGGCCCGTCCTGGCACGACTGTGCGAGGCGCTGCCGGGCATGGGCTTCTACAACGCGTTCGGCCAGTCGGAGATGGGCCCTCTCGCCACCGTGCTGCGACCCGAGGAGCACGATGCGCACCCCGGGTCCGCCGGCCGTCCCGTGCTCTTCGTCGAGACCCGCGTGGTCGACCCATCCGGCAACGACGTGGCACCCGGCGAGCAGGGGGAGATCCTCTACCGCTCGCCACAGCTCTGCGAAGGCTATTGGAACAAGCCCGAGGCCACGGAAGAGGCGTTCCGGGGCGGCTGGTTCCACTCCGGCGACCTCGTGATCCAGGACGAGGACGGCTTCATCGAGGTCGTCGACAGGGTGAAGGACGTCATCAACACGGGTGGCGTGCTCGTCGCATCCCGCCAGGTCGAGGACGCGATCTTCGAGCTCGAAGCCGTCGCAGAGGTCGCCGTCGTCGGCACTCCGGACGAGAAGTGGATCGAGGCGATCACCGCCTACGTCGTGAAGAAGGGCGAGATCGACGGCGATGCCGTCATCGCCCACGTCCGCGAACGCCTCGCACCGTTCAAGGTGCCGAAGGCGGTGCACTTCATCGATGAGCTGCCCAAGAACACCTCCGGGAAGATCCTCAAGCGCCAGCTGCGCTCCTGAGGGGCCGACACGCGGCGCCTTATTTGCCACCACACAAAAGAACGATTACGCTAAAACTATGCAGAAACTGCAGGAAGCCGACCTCACGGACCAGGTACGACGCGCTGGCATGCGCGCCACACCCGGCCGTGTCGCCGCGCTGGACTTCCTCACCGCAAACCCGCACTGCACTGCGGCGGAGGTCCATGCCGGCATTGCGGAACAGCTCCCGTCACTCTCGATGCAGTCCGTCCACAACGTCGTGAACGACCTGACGGAGAAGGGTCTTCTCCGTCGTGTCGACGCACCGGGCGCAGCTCGGTACGAGACGCGGACGGACGACAATCACCATCACATCCGGTGCGTGGTGTGCCACCGCATCGAGGACGTGGACTGCGTGACCGGAGAGGCTCCGTGCCTCTCCCCCGTCGGCACCACCGGGATGCCTGTGCTCCTGAGCGCAGACGTCACGTTCCAGGCGGTCTGCACAGAGTGCGTCGGCGCGTGGGAGGCCTCCCGCGCCTCGCCGGCATGACGTCGGCCCGCTCTGACCCGAATCGGCCTCAGATCCCCTCAACCTCTCCTGCAGAGACATGTTTCGATCGGAAGGAAGACAATGACACAGTTTGATCCGACCAAGCCTTCGACCACGGAGACGGGTGCGCCCCGCGAATCCGACTCCCATTCGCTGAGCGTCGGCGCCGATGGCCCCCTCATGCTCCACGACGTTGCGCTCGTCGAGAAGCTCGCACGCTTCGACCGCGAGCGCGTTCCGGAGCGCAGCCCCCACGCGAAGGGCTCCGGCGCCTTCGGTGAGTTCGAAGTGCTCGAGGACGTCAGCAAGTACACGAAGGCGGACTTCCTGCAGCCGGGCAAGAAGACCCGCATGCTCGCACGCTTCTCCACCGTCGCCGGTGAGCTGGGCTCCCCCGACTCGTGGCGCGACGTCCGCGGTTTCGCCCTGAAGTTCTACACCGAAGAGGGCAACTTCGACATGGTGGGCAACAACACGCCCATCTTCTTCGTCCGCGACCCCATGAAGTTCCCGGACTTCATCCACTCGCAGAAGCGCCTCCCGGACTCCGGACTCCGCTCCGCCAACATGCAGTGGGACTTCTGGACCCACTCCCCCGAGTCGGCCCACCAGGTCTCCTACCTCATGGGTGACCGCGGTCTGCCGAAGACGTGGCGACACATGAACGGATACTCCTCGCACACCTACATGTGGACGAACGCCGAGGGTGAGAAGTTCTGGGTCCAGTACCACTTCCACACGGAGCAGGGCGAGCAGAACATGACGAACGACGAGGCGGCGCAACTTGCCGCTGAGGACGCGGACGTCCACCGCCGGGATCTGTTCGACGCGATCAAGCGGGGGGATCACCCCAGCTGGACGCTGTCGGTGCAGATCATGCCCTACGAAGAGGCGAAGACGTACCGCTTCAACCCGTTCGACCTGACGAAGACCTGGTCGCACCAGGATTACCCGTTGCACAAGGTCGGCCGGTTCACGCTGAACGAGAACCCTGTCAACCACTACGCGCAGATCGAGCAGGCTGCATTCAGCCCCGCGAACACCGTGCCCGGCACGGGCGTCTCGCCGGACAAGATGCTGCTGGGCCGCGTGTTCTCCTACCCGGACGCACAGCGCCACCGCATCGGCACGAACTTCAACCAGCTGCCGGTGAACGCGCCGATCAACGCGACGAACTCCTATGACAAGGAGGGCGCGATGCAGTACCACCACTCGGGCGATGCCCCGGTGTACGCGCCCAACTCGTACGGTCGCTCGTACCAGGACACGCAGGGTCCGGTGGACAACGGATGGGAGGCCGACGGCACTCTCGTGCGTTCGGCGTACTCGCTGCACGCGGAGGACGACGACTTCGGCCAGGCACACACGCTGGTCCGGGACGTCTACACCGAAGAGCAGCGCGACCGCCTCGTCGAGACCGTCACCGGCAGCCTGATCCCCGACGTCCAGGAGCCGGTCCTGTCGAACGTCTTCCAGTACTGGAAGAACATCGACGCCGAGGTCGGCCAGCGCATCCAGGATCTCTACTTCGAGAAGACCGGGAAGGCACAGGCCTGAGCCTCGCCTGACGCGCGGTCGTCGGAGTCTCCGGACTTCTGACGCCGCATGACGGAAGCCCCGTCGCCACGGATATCCGTGGCGACGGGGCTTCCGTCGCATCGGCACCCGTCGATAGGCAGAGAAGGCCGCCGCCTCCGTGTCACTGTGTGGATCGCGAGCTTGCGATGAGTGGACGGACCTCCAGAGGTACTCCCCACAACGGATGCGTCCCAGATGGTGTCGAGGTATTCATACCAAGCGCTTCGACCCGTTCGATGGCCGCCGTGGGAACCCAGGAGCAGTTCCGTCGAGAACACACAGGGAGTGGTCCCACGATTGCCCGCCCCACGTCGCCGTCTCGACACCGATCAGCATCGTCCAGTGTTATCTGGCCGACTGATTCACCCAGCTGGCGGTTCATGTCCAGTGACGCGGTCTCGCCGCGCCCCCTTGTGCGCTCGGAGCGCTCGGAGTGCACACACGATGGCGACGAGATCGACGATCTCCTGCAGGAGGGCACCCACCACTGCGGGTAGGTACCCGAATGCGGCAACGAGCATCAAGCCCACTGAGATGACGATGCCCATCCAGATCGACTGCAACGCGATCTGCACGGTCCGCCGCGAGACATACGCGACATCTGCCACGCGCGCAATGTCATTCGAGGTGATCACCGCCGCTGCCGACTCACTCGCAGCAGTGGCCCCTCGGCCCGCCATTGCGATGCCTACGTCAGCGGCTGCCAGCACGGGGGCATCGTTGATCCCGTCACCGACCATGAGCACGGGCCGCGGCCGCATGGCTTGTACGATCTCGACTTTGGTTCGGGGCGTGGTCTCAGCGTGAGCCGTCTGGATGCCAACCGCGTGTGCGACGGACTCTGCAGTGGATGTGACGTCGCCGGTCACCATCGCGATCTCTGTCACGCCGGCTTCGCGAAGGCGGGTCACGGTGTCTGCTGCGTTCGGACGAATCGGGTCGGACAGGATGATGACGCCCGCCAGTTCGTCACCGACTGCCACGTACACGGCCGTCTCTCCAGCTTGGAGTGCGGGGCGGGCGATCGGCCCGGTCACCTCTTCGATGAACGCAGGTTTCCCGACTCGCACCACGGCCCCCCCCTACCAGGGAGGCGAGCACCCCATTCGTCGCCACTTCGTCAGCATGCGTCACTTCCGGCAATTCGAGCTGGTGGGTTCTTGCCGCTGCCACGATGGGGTCGGCGAACACATGCACGGAGTACTGCTCAGCGGCAGCCGCGAGCCGCAGCGTCTCGCTCGCCGTGCGGGAGGCCGGGTGAAGATCCACCACATCGGCTTTACCCTGCGTCAGGGTGCCGGTCTTATCGAACGCTGCCGAACGAACCCGGGCGAGCACCTCCAGGACGCCACCATCTTTGATGATGACGTTCAGCTTCGCGGCTGAACTCATACCCCCCATGAACGCGACAGGTGCAGCGATCAGCAACGGGCACGGTGTCGCAACCACGAGCACCTCAGCGAAACGCACCGGGTCACCGCTCAGGAACCAGGCGAGGCCTGCGATGAGCAGCGAAACAGCAGTGAACGGCAGCGCATACCTATCGGCGAGGCGCACCATGGGTGCGCGGGATTCCACGGCTTCTTCTACGAGCCGCACGATCGATGCGTAGTTAGAATCGGCCGCCACCTTCTGAGCGCGCATCGTGAAACTCGTGGTGCCGTTCACCGTCCCAGACAGCACAGGGTCGCCCGCGCGACAGCTCGCCGGGATCGGCTCACCGGTCACCGACGATTCATCGATCGTCGCGTGATCCGACAGCAGCAGTCCGTCAACCGGGAGAATCTCCGAGGATCGCACCAGCAGCGCATCGCCCACCGCGACCTCTTCGATCGCCACTCGTTCGACTTCCCCGGTCACCGGGTGGATCCGCCCTGCGAACGCTGGGGCTCGGGTCAGCAGCTGGTCGAGTTCCCGGCTTGCACGACGCGCGGCCAGATCCTCCAGCGCTTCGCCCCCTGTGAGCATCAACGCGATGATGAGCCCCGCGACATACTCATGCACAGCAAGAGTGGCGATCATGGCGATGACAGCAAGGACGTCGAGCCCCCAATGACCATGCATCAGATCCCGGACCATGCCTGAGGCAGTGATGACGATCACGACGCTGAGCACCAGGTAGGCGGTGACAGCGAGAGCTGTCGTCAGGCCGGTCAGCCAGAGCACCACCCCGGCCGTCAGCCCGAGCATCACGAAGATCATGAGCTTGCGGCTGCGGAGAAGCTCTACTGTCGGTGAGATCGCGCGCGGCGATTGTCCGGTGTCAGGTGTGACGGTCTGTGCTGGCACTGCCGCGTCCTCAGTCCTTCTTTTCGAACAAAGACCTTCTGGTGGGCCCAGAGGGACTCGAACCCCCGGCCCCCTCGGTGTAAACGAGGTGCTCTGACCAACTGAGCTATAGGCCCCACACCGCTCATGCGGCGGCTCAAGTATCGCACACGGGTGCCATCCGTTCATCATTCATCTGAAGCGCGTCACGTCGGAGCGCACCAGGCGAACTTGCGCCGAACTGCGCAAGAAGCGTCTTTCCTGCGACATACGGATTACGGAACGATCACGGTCGGTCACGTTTGATGACGAATCGGCAGAACGGTCCGAACACAATGATCAATAATTGTTCCGCATCCCCTGTGTTCCTACTGTGGGCCTCAAGAGATCGGTTCTCCCTCACCGTGGAGGGTCCGGTCGACGTCAGGATCCTCCGCCCGGACCGCGGAGAACCGGAATGGAGCATCGGTGATGAAGAAGCAGACCCTCGCCCCCGCCGTCCTCGCCTCACTCACAGCGGCGGGCCTCGTTCTCGCACCGGCCGCAGCGCACGCGCAGGATTCGGACGCGCAGAACGTCACTCTCTCCGATTCGGCCGCAGACCCGACGGCGACTCCCACACAGGAGCCCGAGGAGAAGCAGCAGACGCAGGCAGAGGCGCCCGCGGAGGAAGAACCGAGCCAGAACGAGGAGACTCCCGAGGAGCCCGAGGAGCCCTCATCGCCCCAGCCGTCAGACGACAGTACGTCTGACGAGCCGACGGACGGGGCCACAGAGACTGAAGCGCCCACGGAAGAACCGACCGAGGACCCGACTGAGGACGCCGACACAGCTGACGTGACGGTCACCCCGCAGGACGTCGGTCTCACCGACGTCGTCTATGTCTCCGGCGACGAGGCGCCCAGCGGCGCGACCATCACCGGAACCGAACTCGAGCCGGAGACGCAGTACACCGTCACCGTCACGGGCGGGCCCGAAACGTCAGGCGAACGCCAGGTGACCACCTCCGCGGACGGGTCGTTCACAGAGTCCTACACGATCGAGGTCGACTCCGACGCAGACCTGGAGTCCTTCGCCGGAGACCGCAGTGTGTCGGTCACCGATTCAGAAGGCGTGACGGTCGACGAAGGCTCGTTCGAGATCCTCAACGACATCGAAGACGACGAGACCGACGAGGACGAAGAGGTCCAGGCGGATCCCGCACTGGACCTGCCGAACTCGATCGAGGTCGATGACGTCATGGTCCCGCAGGGTGAGGAGCCCGGCGACCGCGGCCTGCAGATCGCCGCGACGGACCTGGCACCGGGCGAGTGGTACACGTTCCGCGTCATCGCACCGGACGACACCCCGGACCTGTCGACGGAGTTCGAGGTCGAAGCCGACGAGGACGGCAATGCGGTCGGCGCCTACTTCATCGAGTGGTATGGCGACTACAGCGCCGACGTCATCGCCGGCACCTTCACGATCGAGCTCGCAGGCGAAGACGTGGTGCTCGATTCCGCGGATGTCGAGTTCACCGTCGGGTCCGAGGACGACGACTCTGACGACGGAGACGACTCCGACGAGGGCGAGGACGGCGGCGACGGGTCGGACGACGGGGACGAGTCGGATGACAGCGACGATGGTCAGCCCGGCGAAGACGACGGGGACGACTCCGACGAGGCAGATCTGGACCCGGCGATCACGGTGTCGCCCGAGACACTGTCCGCGGCGAGCTTCATGGACTACGACACGGGCGTCCAAGTCACTGCTTCCAACTGCCTGCCGGGCGATATGGTCTCGCTCGAGGTCATGTGGCCGGGCACCGACGAGGTGGCGTACGCGGACGGGATCGAAGCGGACGATGACGGCGCGGCCTCGTTCTCCTTCTACGGGACGGGCTCGAATGCGGCGGACTACGTCGGAACCTGGAATGTCTCGATCAGCTGCGGCGGCGAGACGGCCACCGATTCCTTCACGGTCACGGGAGACGCGGGCGATGACGGCGACAGCGGATCCGAGCTGCCGCGCACCGGTTCCGATGCCGGCATCCTCGCGATCGCAGCGGCCGGTCTGCTGACAGTGGGCGCAGCGACGGTCATGCTCAGCTCGCGGCCGAAGCGCCGGGACACCTTCTGAGCGCGGTGAGCCGCTGACGCGCAAGAGGTGCGGGCCGGGAGGATGTCCTCCCGGCCCGCACCTCTTGCGTTCCACCTGCGGTGAGTGTGGGATTCGAACCCACGGACCCTTGCAGGTCAACGGTTTTCAAGACCGTCACATTCGGCCGCTCTGTCAACTCACCACTCGCCGACCGAAGCCGGCGCCCAGCTATTCTCGCACATGCCGTGGAGCACCTGGACATTAGCAGAACCGGCTCATCACCGGACATGAGAGCGCCGGGACATCGTGATGATGCCCCGGCGTTTCTGCTGGTCGGGATAGCGGGATTCGAACCCACGACCTCCTCGTCCCGAACGAGGCGCGCTACCAAGCTGCGCTATATCCCGATGCTGTGGACGGTTCCTGAGAACCTGACAGCGAGACACAGTTTAACCATAATGACCTGCGAACTCCTAATCGAGGAGCCGGTAAGGTGCGACACAGCAGAACAGCGGATCCGCTCGGTCTTCTCCCGTGCCGACGGACCTCATCGATCGCCCTGCACACCGCCTCAGGAGGGGTATGGCTCTCACTACGGAGAGTGTCGCCGACGCTGCGATGCGCATCCTCTCGGACTTCGGTCTGGGCGACCTCACGATGCGTCGACTCGCACGGGAGTTGAACGTCCAGCCGTCCGCCCTCTACTGGCATGTCGCAGACAAGCAGTCGCTGTTCGTCCTCCTGGCAGCACGGATGGGCGCAGAAGCCGACGACCTCGATCGGCCCGCACCGGGCCAGGGCCGGCTCGCCAGCACGGTCGACGCGATCACCACGTACCGGGGCGTGCTCCTGCGCTATCGCGAGAGCGCGGACATCGTGCTCCTGGCCTACTCGCACTCCGGTCCGACGGTGCTGCCCTCAGCCCTCTCAGATCTCGATGCGGACACCCGCGACTTCGTGATCCCGTACGTCCTGGGCTCGATCGCGATCCTGCAGAACCGACGTCTGTTCGCGGGCGAGCCACTCGCGCCGCGCACCACGGGAGGAGGCTCCGACGGTCACGCCGAAGCCTCCTTCCGCACCGGTCTCACCCGACTGCTGACCGGCTGAGGCTCAGAGTCGCCGCCTGATCTTCTCCGCCGCCTCCTCGAGCACTGCAGCGTCCGTGAAGTCCGCTCGACGGCTCGCGTCGAAGTCTGCGAGAGAGGTCGTGGGCCAGACGTGGATGTGCACGTGGGGCACCTCATAGCCTTGGACCATGAGTCCCACCTTCTCGCACTCGAACGCCTCGCTCTGCGCCTTGCCGATCGTCTTGGCGACCGCGAAGAGATGCGCAGAGAGGTCGTCGTCCAGGTCGACCCAGTGCACGATCTCCTCACGGGGGACGACGAGGACGTGTCCCTCGGTCATCGGCTGCACATCGAGGAACGCCACGCACAGCTCGTCCTCGTACACGAAGACGCCCGGGATCTCGTTCTCGATGATCTTGGTGAAGAGGGATGCCACGTGTTCTCCTCCGTGTTCCGGGGCCCGTGAGGCCCACACAGTCATGTCGGATTCAGCGTAGCCGCCAGCGGCTCACCGCACGAAGCGGCCGAGGTCCCGCGGAGTCCCGAAGTCCGCGGTCTCCTCGTCGACGACGGAACCGGACGAGTCGGCGAGGAGCGCTGTGCGGTGCGGCCCGCCTCGGCGATGGTCGAAGACGTCGCAGGCACGCGAGAGGGCCCCGTGGGGCCAGAAGTCCGACAGGAGCGGGACGCTGTCCCACGCATCGCCCAGTTCGGCGATCGCCCACGCGCGCAGGGTGTACTTCG
This sequence comes from Brevibacterium sp. Mu109, assembly GCF_900169375.1. Lineage (NCBI taxonomy): Bacteria > Bacillati > Actinomycetota > Actinomycetes > Micrococcales > Brevibacteriaceae > Brevibacterium > Brevibacterium sp. Mu109. Next base: position 168,929 of record NZ_FXZF01000003.1, on the reverse strand, counting down.
TGTCGCACGAGACGACCAGCGGCGCGATCCCGCGCGCACGGAGCCGGCCGGCCAGCCCGACCAGTGTCACCAGCTCATCAGCGCAGACGGGTGTGAAGGCGTACGGGACGAAGACGAGCAGCACCCCTCCGGATTCCGCTCCCGTCAGGAGCGGAACGTCCTCTCCCATGTGTGCGGGGAGGGAGAGATCCGGAAGGGTGCGCCCACTCACCCGTAGTTCTTCTTGCCGACCAGCCGGTAGCCGGACCAGTCCGGCGCAGCACTCACCGTGGAGGTGACGTGCATGCCGGCTGTGGGCGCGGCGTCGGAGATGTCGGCCGGACGGATATGCCCGTCGCGGTTGGGCTTCGGTGTCAGCAGCCAGATGATGCCGCCGGTGGACAGGGTGGTCTGCGCGTCGACTATCGCATCCGTGAGATCCGGGTCATCTGCGCGCCACCACATGATGATCGCATCGAAGACGTCATCAACGTCGTCATCGGCCAGCTCCTCCTCAAGGACCTTCTCGATCGATTCGCGAAGATCGAAATCGACGTCCTCGTCGTAGCCGATCTCTTGTACGTACTGTCCCCGCTTGAAGTCGAGCGGAGTCGATGCGGAGTCCTGCGTGTCCCTCTCTGAGGCAGAAGTGCTCATGCGACCATTCTCCACATCCCTGACCGCCGGGCAAACGCCCGGGGTGCGATTCCCCTGGAATGAGAGGCGAGCAACACGTCTTCGCTCGTCCGCTGAGCCGTTCAACCCATATGCTGGAGGCAACCCCAGAGTGGGCAGTGCCACCGCAGACGGCTCCACCGGGCCACCGTGGCGCAGCCCGCAGGTGCTGTGCAGCAGCACCGCAACTTCAATGAGGAGGAATGTCGTGCCGACTAATCCTGGAGGACCGATCCTCAACGGTCTCCCCAGTCAGATCCCGGATATCGATCCGGAGGAGACCAGGGAATGGCTCGATTCGCTGGACGGTCTCATCGCTGAGGCGGGCCCTGTCCGCGCCCGGTACATCATGCTCAGCCTGCTCGACCGTGCACGCAAGAGCAATGTGGGCGTCCCCAGCCTCACGGCCACGGATTACATCAACTCGATCAGCCCCGAGGAAGAGCCGTGGTTCCCCGGCGACGAAGAGGTCGAGCGCACCTTCCGCCGCTGGAACCGCTGGAACGCCGCCATGCTGGTGCACCGCTCGCAGCGGCCCGGCATCGAGGTGGGCGGCCACATCTCGACCTACGCGTCCTCCGCGACGCTCTACGAAGTGGGGCTCAACCACTTCTTCCGCGGCAAGGACCACCCCGGCGGTGGCGACCACGTCTTCTACCAGGGCCACGCCTCCCCCGGCATGTACGCCCGGAGCTTCCTCGAGGGACGCATGAGCGCGGACCAGCTGGACGGATTCCGCCAGCAGGCCAGCCACATCGTCGACGGCAAGAACCTCGGCATGCCCTCCTACCCGCACCCGCGCCAGATGCAGGACTTCTGGGAGCACCCCACCGTCTCCATGGGCATCGGCCCCATGAACGCCATCACCCAGGCGCAGTTCGACAAGTACCTGCACAACCGCGGGATCAAGGACACCTCACAGCAGCAGACCTGGGCATTCCTGGGCGACGGCGAGCTGGACGAGCCGGAGAGCCGCGGCATGCTGCACGTCGCGGCCTACGAGGAGCTCGACAACCTCACCTTCGTCATCAACTGCAACCTGCAGCGCCTCGATGGCCCGGTCCGCGGCAACGGCAAGATCATGCAGGAGCTGGAGTCGTACTTCCGCGGCGCCGGCTGGAACGTCATCAAGGTCATCTGGGGCCGCGAATGGGACGCGCTCCTGGCGCAGGACCGCGACGGCGCACTGGTCAACCTCATGAACCAGACGCCGGACGGCGACTACCAGACCTACAAGGCGGAGGACGGCGGCTTCGTCCGCGACAACTTCTTCGGCCGCGACCCACGCACCAAGGCGATGGTCGAGAACCTGACCGACGAGCAGATCTGGAACCTCAAGCGCGGCGGCCACGACTACCGCAAGGTCTACGCCGCCTACCGTGCCGCGATGAACCACACCGGCCAGCCCACCGTCGTCCTCGTGAAGACGGTCAAGGGATACTCGCTCGGACCGTCGTTCGAGGCGCGCAACGCGACGCACCAGATGAAGAAGATGACGATCGACGACCTCAAGCTGGCCCGCGACCACTTCTCCGTCCCGATCACGGACGCGCAGCTGGAGGAGAACCCCAAGAAGCCTCCGTACTTCCACCCCGGCGAGGACTCCCCGGAGATCCAGTACCTCCAGGAGCGCCGCCGCAAGCTGGGCGGCTACGTGCCGGAGCGCCGGTCGAAGTACACGCAGATCGAGCTGCCCGGCGACAAGGCCTACGATGCCGCCCGCCGCGGGTCCACCAAGCAGCCCATCGCCACGACCATGAGCTTCGTGCGCGTGCTCAAGGACCTCATGCGGGACAAGTCGATCGGGCACCGCATCGTCCCGATCATTCCGGACGAGGCCCGCACCTTCGGCATGGACTCGTTCTTCCCCACCGCGAAGATCTACAACCCGCACGGGCAGAACTACATCTCCGTGGACCGCGACCTGTTCCTCGCGTACAAGGAGGCGACGGACGGGCAGCTGCTGCACGTGGGCATCAATGAGGCGGGCGCGACCTCCGCGCTCACCGCAGTGGGCACCTCGTACGCCACGCACGGCGAGCCGATGATCCCGTTCTACATCTTCTACTCGATGTTCGGGTTCCAGCGGACCGGCGACTTCTTCTGGGCCGCCGGCGACCAGATGGCGCGCGGCTTCGTGCTGGGCGCGACCGCGGGTCGGACGACGCTGACGGGCGAGGGACTGCAGCACGGCGACGGCCACTCGCACCTGCTGGCCTCGACTTACCCGTCGGTCATCTCCTACGACCCCGCATACGGCTACGAGGTGGGGCACATCGTGCGCGCAGGTCTCGAGCGGATGTACGGGCAGGATGAGGACGCTCCCCAGGTCGACCCGAACGTTCTGTACTACATCACGCTCTACAACGAGCCGATGCTGCAGCCCAAGGAGCCCAAGAAGCTCGACGTCGACGGTCTGCTCAAGGGCATGTACAAGCTGGCCGATGGGCCTGCGACGGACGGCCCCAAGGTGCAGCTCCTGGCATCCGGCGTCGCCGTCCCGTGGGCGTACGAGGCCCAGCAGCTGCTGGCCGATGACTGGGGCGTGAGTGCGGACATCTGGTCCGTCACCTCGTGGAGTGAGCTCCGCCGCGACGGTCTCGCCGCGGACGAGGAGCGACTCCTGAATCCGGAGGCCGAGCCGCGGGTCCCCCACGTGACCCAGGCTCTCACGGGCACGAAGGGCCCGGTCGTCGCAGCCAGCGACTACATGCGCGCGGTGCAGGACCAGATCCGCCAGTACGTGCCCAACCACTACACCTCCGTGGGTGCGGACGGCTATGCGATCTCGGACACCCGCCCGGCGGCGCGCCGCCACTTCCTCATCGACGGCCCGTCCATCGCCGTGCAGGCGCTCATCAGCCTCGCGGACACCGGTGAACTGGACATCGACGTGGCGGCGAAGGCCGCGAAGAAGTACAAGCTGGACGATCCGACCGCCGGCACATCCGGTTCGCTGGAGGGCGGCGCGGCCTGACGGTCGCTCCCTCACCGAACGGGGCCGGCGCGCTGCTGCAGCGCGCCGGCCCCGTTCGGCGCTTCCACCCCGCGACGGAAATCCTCGACTCTTGTGCGGTGTCTACAACGCGATAGGTCCTGACAGACGATAGTGTGACCCTCATGCTGGCTTCCACTTCATCCCGTCGCGGCACCTCCGGCCGCGCAGACACCGCCCACAGGCTGCAGGCGCGCGAGGCGCAGCTGGGGAAGGTCGTGACACAGCGGCTGGAAACGCAGCTCGCGTGGTTCCGCGGGATGGACCCCGCGGACAAGCAGTGGGTGTCCGTCGTCGCGAAGTCCGGCATCTCGTCCTTCATCACCTGGTACCAGGACCCCTCCACGCCCCTGCGCGGCGTGCTCGACGTGTTCCGCTCAGCGCCCCGCGAGCTGGTCCGGTCCGTCTCCCTCCAGCAGACACTCCAACTGCTGCGGGTCGTCGTCGAGGTGGTCGAGGAGCGCGTGCCGGAACTGGCGCAGCCCCAGGCACAGTCAGAGCTCAAGGAAGCGGTCCTCATCTACTCGCGCGAGATCGCGTTCGCCGCGGCGGACATCTACGCGCGGGCCGCGGAGGCGCGCGGCAGCTGGGACGCTCGTCTCGAGGCGATGGTCATCGACGCGCTGGTCCGCGGCGACTCCGTCGACGAACTCGCCAGCCGCTCCGCCGCCTTCGGCTGGCAGTCCCAGGGCAGCGTCGCCGTGCTGATCGGCCGCGCGCCCCGCCGCTCCGCGCACAAGAGCATCTCGGAGATCCGCCGTGCCGCACGACGGTGGGCGGAGGACGTGCTGGTGGGCGTCCATGACGACCGACTCCTCATCGTGCTGGGCGGTGCGGACGACCTCGAGGCCGCCGCTCTGGCGCTCTCCCACTACTACGGACCCTCAGATGTCGTCGTGGGTCCGGAGGTCTCGACGCTCGCCGAGGCCGGCACCTCGGCGGCCTCGGCGCTCTGGGCACTGCGCACGGCCTCCGCGTGGCAGTCGACCCCACGCCCCGTCCACGCGGACCAGCTGCTGCCGGAGCGTGCGATCGCCGGTGACGACAGTGCGGTCACCGCCCTCATCGAGGGCGTGCACGCACCGCTCGCGGCGGGCAGCGGCAGCCTGCTGGAGACCGTCACGGCCTATCTGGATCACGGCGGCTCACTCGAGGCCACCGGTCGGTCCCTGCACGTGCATCCCAACACGGTCCGCTACCGCCTCAAGAAGATCACGGGTCTCATCGGACACGATCCGACGGAGTCGCGCGCGGCCTTCGTCATTCGGATCGCGTTGGTGCTCGGTCGACTGTCCTCAGTGGGGCAGTTATCGCGTGCCCACAAACACACGCCAGGATCCTGACAGCTGTCGTAGTCTGCATCATTGAATCGAACGATGGGATATCACTGCTCGTGCTAGTCACCGCTTGCCCAGGACAGGGCGCCCAGAAGGCCGGATTCCTCAGCTCCTGGCTGGAGCTGCCCGGCTTCGCCCGCACATTCGACGGCCTCGCAGGGGCCTCGGGGATCGATCTCCGCACGCACGGGACGACCTCGGACGACGCGACGATCACGGACACCGCGGTCGCGCAGCCGCTGCTGGTCGCCTCGGCGATCGCCGCGCACGCGGAGATCTTCGGCGACTCGCTGACGACGGACATCGTCGCGGGACACAGCGTCGGCGAGATCGGCGCTGCCGCGGTCGCCGGCATCCTCACACACGAGGATGCGATGCAGCTGGTCAGCGCCCGCGGCACCGCGATGGCTGCCGCCGCCGCGGCGGCCCCGTCCGGCATGGCGGCCGTCGTGGGCGGCGATCCCGACGACGTCCTCTCCGCCATCTCCGCTGCAGGGCTGGAGCCCGCCAATGTGAACGGCGGCGGGCAGACCGTCGCCGCCGGTGCGCAGGATCGCATCGAGGCATTCGCGGCGAACCCGCCGGAACGCGCTCGCGTCATCCCGCTCAAGGTCGCAGGTGCCTTCCACACATCGTTCATGGCCCCGGCGTCGGACGCGGTGGAATCGGTCGCCTCCTCGCTGCAGCCCTCCGATCCGACGGTCACGATCCTCACGAATGCCGACGGCACCTCCGTGGCCTCCGGTGCCGACTACCTCCGGCTGCTCGTGTCGCAGGTGACGAACCCGGTCCGGTGGGACCTGTGCCAGCAGACCCTCGTCGCCGCCGGGGTCACCGGCGTCCTCGAACTGGTCCCCGGAGGCACGCTCACCGGACTGGCGAAGCGCGCCATGAAGGGCGTCGAGGTCTTCCCCGTCAAGTCCGCCGACGACGTCGACGGTGCCCGCGAATTCGTCCGCGCCCACTCCGGCGCCTGAGCCCTCACTCTGGGAAGGATTCCCCTGTGACCACACTGACCACCACCCCCGCCACCACGTACTCGCGGATCTCCGGGATCGGCGGCTACCGCTCCGAGCACGCCGTGCCCAACGAGGCTCTCGTGGGTCCTATCGACTCCTCCGATGAGTGGATCCGGCAGCGCACCGGCATCATCACCCGCCACCGCGCGGGCGCGGACGTGGGCGTTCTGGAGATGTCGGAGGAGGCGGCGTCCGAGGCGATCGCGAATGCCGGCATCAAGCCCTCGGACGTGGGCGGCATCATCATCGCGACCGTCACCTTCGGCACCCCCACCCCCTCCGCGGCATCCGCGCTGACGCAGCGCCTGGGCACCGGCCCCGTCCCCGCATGGGACATCTCGGCCGCCTGCGCCGGCTACTGCTACGCGATCGCGCAGGCCGATGGGCTGGTCCGCTCCGGAGTCATGGACAACGTCCTGGTCATCGGTGCGGAGAAGCTCTCCGATTTCGTCGACCCCACCGACCGCTCGATCTCGTTCCTCCTGGGCGACGGCGCGGGTGCCGTCATCGTGTCCTCCTCGGAGACGCCCGGGATCGGACAGAGCGTCTGGGGCTCGAAGGGCGAGAACTGGGAGACGATCCGCGTCACCAACTCGTTCCTGGACTTCAAGACCGACCCCGAGGCCACCTTCCCCACCCTGCGCCAGGACGGTCCCAGCGTGTTCCGCTGGGCCGTGTGGGAGATGGCCGACGTCGCGCAGCAGGCCCTCGACGCCGCGGGCGTCACCGCGGAGGACCTGAGCGCGTTCATCCCGCACCAGGCGAACATGCGGATCATCGACGAGCTGGCCAAGCAGCTGAAGCTGCCGGAGTCAGTCATCGTGGGTCGGGACATCGCGGACAACGGCAACACGTCCTCAGCATCCATCCCCCTGGCCACGGAGCGACTGCTCCGGGAGAACCCGGATCTGCACGGCAAGCTCGCCCTCCAGATCGGCTTCGGCGCCGGTCTGGTCTACGGCGCGCAGGTCGTCGTACTGCCCTGACCGTTCGAAGACCATGACGTAAGATCTCCTGGGATCGTCGTCGAATCACGTTTCCTGCAAGCCGCCGCGGTGCTCGCAGCACCCGGCGGGAAGAAGAGAGAAGGATAGAAAATGGCATACAGCGAAGCTGACGTCCTCGCCGGCCTGGCAGAGATCGTCAACGAGGAGACCGGCCTGGAGACCGACGCCGTCGAGGCGAACAAGTCGTTCACGGACGACCTGGACATCGATTCGATCTCCATGATGACCATCGTCGTGAACGCGGAGAAGAAGTTCGGCGTCAAGATCCCGGACGACGACGTCAAGGACCTCGTCACGGTCCAGGACGCGGTGGACTACATCGTCAAGGCCCAGCAGGCCTGATCTGCTTCCTCTCTGCGGGGCCGGCGAACCCGGCCCCGCAGAGACCCCACTCAACGATTCGACGAGGTTCCACACCATGACATCCACTGTCGTCGTCACCGGCATCGGTGCCGTCACCCCCCTGGGCAGCACTGCCCAGGAGACATGGCAGGCCGCCCTGGCTGGCACCAGCGGTGCGCACACACTCGACAACGACTGGGCGCAGAAGTACGAACTGCCCGTCGATTTCGCCGCCACCGTCGATCCAGGCGTCGTCGACGACCGTCTCAAGAAGGTCGAGGCCAAGCGCCTCGACCCGGCCAGCCGTCTGGCACTCATCTCCGCACGCGAAGCGTGGGAGGACGCGGGCACCCCTGAGGTGGAGTCCGAGCGCCTCGCGGTCTCGTGGGCCACCGGGATCGGCGGTGTCTGGACCCTCTTGGATGCGTGGAACACGCTGCAGGAGGAGGGCACCCGGCGGGTCATGCCGCTGACGGTCCCCATGCTCATGCCCAATGCGCCGGCCGCCGCGATCGGCATGGACTTCAAGGCGCGCGCCGTCGTCCAGACGGTCGTGTCCGCCTGTGCCTCCTCCACAGAGAGCGTCGGTCATGCACTCGAGATGATCCGCTCGGGCAAGGCGGACGTCGTCATCGCCGGCGGTGCGGAATCCGCGGTGCACCCGATCACGCTGTCGGCGTTCTCATCGATGCGAGCACTCTCGCGGCGCACGGACTCCCCGGAGACCGCCTCGCGCCCGTTCGACGTGGACCGCGACGGCTTCGTCATGGGCGAGGGCGGTGCGGCCCTCATCCTCGAGAGCGAGGAGCACGCACGTGCCCGCGGCGCGCGGGTCTACGCCCGTGTCGCTGGCTGGGGCACGTCGAATGACGCCTACCACATCACTGCGGGAGAGCCCGAGGGTGCGGGGTCCATCCGGGCGATGCGCGAGGCGCTCGAGTCCGCGGACATCAAGCCTGCGGACATCAAGCACATCAACGGCCATGCGACCTCGACGCCGGTGGGCGACATCCCCGAGTCGACCGCGGTCAACCGTCTCCTGGGCGATGCCGTGGACGAGGCGATGTTCTCCGCCACGAAGTCGATGACCGGTCACCTCCTGGGAGGTGCGGGTGCTCTCGAGGCGCTCTTCACCGTCAAGGCGCTCCAGGAGCGCCAGGCGCCTCCGACGATCAACATCCAGACGGTCGATCCGGAGGTCAACCTCAACATCGTGCGTGACACGCCGGGACAGCTGCCCAGCGGCGACATCGCGGCGATCACGAACTCGTTCGGGTTCGGCGGCCACAACGCCGTCGTCGCGTTCACGAGCAGCTGAGCGATCCACGGGCGACTGCGCCCGTGAGACAGTGACGGGGCCGGTGCATCGCACCGGCCCCGTCTCTGCAGCGCTGAACCTACTCGGCCGCGCGGAGCCTCACTGCCCGCCCACGGTCACCGGGAACGACGAAGGCCAGACGGGTGATCCCGTCTGGCCTTCGTGTCTGCTCCCCCGGCTGGGCTCGAACCAGCGACCCTTCGATTAACAGTCGAATGCTCTGCCAACTGAGCTACGGAGGAATGGTGTCCGCATGGGCGAACACGAGTAGAAACTCTATCAGCCCGTTCGCGCCGGCGCAAAAGCAGGAGGAGCGGTCCTGACGATGCGTGCGAGACCTCACACCCGGCACAGTGCCGGTCCATCAGCATCGTTTCAGGGGGACTCAGTATCGTAGAGCCGATGACTCTCCTCGCCATCGGCCTGGCACTGCTGTCGGCCGTCTCACTCGCCTACGGGGCGCTCCTCCAGCATCGGGGCGTCTCCGGGCTGGCGGTGGAGCCCGGCCCCCTGCGCCTGCGCACGATCGCGCGCCTGCTGGTCTCCCCGTACTGGGTCGCGGGCCTGCTGACGCTCGGAGCCGGCATGGTCGCGAACGTCATCGCCCTGGCCCTCGCTCCCGTCATGGTCGTGCAGCCCGTGGGCGCCTTCTCGCTCGTCATCTCGATCCTGCTGGGCGTCCTGCACCGCGGCCTCAGCATCGATCGGTCGATCATCGCGACCGTCGCCGTGTGCGTCGTGGGAGTGACCGGGTTCGTGACCGTCTCCGCGCTCGTCGCGACGTCCTCCCCCACCACCGGCCGTGAGGCGCACGTGCTCGCACTGCTGGCGATGGTCTGCACCGCGATCGCCCTCGTGGGGATCGTGCTGCTCAAGCATCCGCGCCAGCTGCTGCTCATCAGCGCCGCCGGGATCCTCTTCGCCTTCTGCGCGACGAACATGCACGTCGTGAGCTCCCACATCGTCGCGGCGGGCCTCAGTGGCGGGATCGGCACCCTGCCCTGGCTCAACGCGGTCGCCCTCGCGGCCTCGGGCCTGGTCGGCTCGTGGCTGGTGCAGTCCTCCTATTCTGCGGGCCCCCCGGAGATGGTCATCGCCGGGCTCACCGTCATCGACCCGATCGTCGCGGTGCTGCTGGGCGCGACGCTCCTGGGCGAGGCCTCGGACGCCGCACTCCTGCCGATCCTGGGCATGTCCGCCTTCGGGCTGGCCGCGGGCGCCTCCGTCGTCCTCCTCTCCAAGCACCACCCCGATGCGGTGGCCGCCGAGGTCCGCCGCTCCCACCGCAAGCACGGCCCCGCTCTGGGCGCCGGAGACCACGACGAGGTGCCCGATCCTGCTCGCCGATGACCCCACGCCCCCGTCCCCCGGCGCGCATCGGGAGGACCGTCCGCTGCGCATCGTCATCGCCGCGGAGACCTACCCGCCGGAGATCAACGGTGCCGGCGCCTTCGCCAACCGCCTCGCCACCGGACTGGCCGCGAACGGCCACGAGGTGCACGTCATCGCGCCGTCCGCCTCCGGGATCCCCAGCCACGACTGGGAGGAGGGCGTGCGCGTCCACCGCATCGTCTCCCACCACTGGCCGCTGCATCCCACGTGGATGATCTGCATGCCGTGGGAGACGGGACCGGCTGTCGCTCAGCTCCTGGATGACATTCGTCCCGATGTCCTCCACACGCAGGCCCATTTCGTCATCGGCCGCTTCGCGATCACGCACGCCCGGCGGCGCGGCATCCCCGTCGTCGCGACGAACCACTTCATGCCGGACAACGTTCGCCCCTATGTCCGCGCACCCCGGCGCGTGCTCGACACCGCTGCCCGCCTCGCCTGGTGGGATCTGCGCAGCCGTTTCCAGCGCGCTGACCACATCACGGTGCCCACCCAGCTGGCCAGCGACCTGCTGACGGAGAACGGCTTCGACCGCCCCATCGAGGCGGTCAGCTGCGGAATCGACCTGGCCCGGTTCGACGGTGCGGACCCCGCTCCCGAGGCCGCCTCCACCACCGCTCCCGCCGTCCTGTTCGTGGGGCGGCTGTCACAGGAGAAGCGCCCGCAGGACATCGTCGAGGCGCTCGCGGCAATGGACCCCGCCCTGGGCCTCGAGGCCCGCATCGTGGGTGCCGGTGATCAGGAGGAGGTGCTGCCGCAGCTGGCCCGCGATCTGGGTGTGGGCGACCGCGTGAAAGTGCTGGGGAAGATCAGCGACGCGCAGCTGGATGAGGAGTACCGGCGTGCGACGGTGTTCTGCATGCCCTCGACCGCGGAGCTCCAGTCGATCGCGACGCTCGAGGCACTCGCGTCGGGTCTGCCCGTCGTGCTGGCGGACGCGGTCGCACTCCCGCATCTGGTCCGTGACGGTGAGAACGGCGGGCTCTTCCGCCCGCGCGATGCCCAGGATCTGGCGCGCGTGCTCACGCGGGTGGTCTCGGCCTCGGATCAGGAGCGCCGTGCGATGGGCGCGGTGTCCCAGGAGATCGCTGCCCATCACGACATCCGGCGCACCCTAGCTCGCTATGAGGAGATCTACCGGAGCGTCAGCGCCGGTTCGCCGGAGGCTCCGTCTCTGCAGGGGTGAGCGGGGGCGGATCGAACACCGTCGCCTCCCGTCGGATCCCGGCGGGGTCGAAGGACGCCAGCGCGTCGTCCAGGTCCATCCAACGGCCGAAGCCCAGCGACTCGCCCATCCAGGCCCAGACGTCGAAGCGCTGCGCACGCAGCTGCTCCAGCGTGACGGCTCCGTCGCGCTTGGCCAGGCGGGCTCCTGCGGGGTTGAGGACGAGCGGCACGTGCGCGTAGGCGGGCACTGGCAGCCCCAGCAGGTCGCACAGGAGCGCCTGGCGGGGAGCCGAGGACGCCAGGTCGTCACCCCGGACCACCTGATCGATCCCCATGGCCGCGTCATCCACGACGACGGCCAGGTTGTACGCCCACACACCGTCACCGCGCCGCAGCACGACATCGTCGATATGGGCGGTCAGCGTGCCCAGCACCTCATCGACGACGGGACGCTGGGCGGTGGTCGTCCGCAGGCGCAGCGCGGGAGCCCGGCCCGCACGCTCGAGCCGCGCACGTGCCGCGATCCGCTCGTCCTCGGCGAGATCGCGACACGTGCCCGGGTAGGCACCCGGGGGCGCGTGCGGCGCGCTGGGGGCGGACTGGATGTCCTTCCGGGAGCAGTAGCACTCGTAGACCAGCCCCTGCTCGTCCAGGCGCGCGCACGCGGCGGCGTAGTGCTCGATCCGCTGGGTCTGCCGCACGATCGGGCCGTCGATCTCGAGCCCCAGCGCCCGGAACTCCTCCAGCTGCCGTTCGGCCGCTCCGGGGCTCACCCGGTCCAGGTCCTCGATGCGCCAGCGGAAGCCCCGGCCCGTGCCTCGCGCCCACAGGTACGCGAGGATGCCGGTCCGCACGTTCCCGATATGGAGGTCACCGCTGGGCGACGGGGCGAAGCGACCGGCCGAATCGAGCATGCGTCCCAGCCTAGTTGTTGCGGGTCATGACGTTGCAGTGGCCAACGGCGGGTGACGTCGCTCTCCTCGGGGCCTCATCGGTTGCCCCTGCGACCGCCCGGGCATATAAGGGAGGGGTGAGAGATTCCGCCGCGATCCCGTCAGCCACGGGACCGGACCGCTTCACCTCTGAGCAGAGGCGCATCCTGGGCGTCGCCCTCATCGTCGCATTCCTGTCGCTGCTGAGCGTGTCGATCGTCAACGTCGTCCTCCCCTCGATCGAGTCGTCACTCGCTGCGAGTTCCGCCGCCCTCCAGTGGGTGCTGACCGGGTATGCGCTGGCCTTCGGCGTCGTACTGGTGGCCGCGGGACGCGCCGGGGACATCTACGGCCGCGGCCGGATCTTCGTCGCCGGGCTCGTGCTGTTCGGGGCGGGCTCGCTGGTCGCGGGCCTGGCGGGCGATGCTCTCACCCTCAACCTGGCGCGCGTCGTCATGGGATTGGGGTCCGGCTTCATCAACCCCCAGGTGACGGGCCTCATCCAGCAGTACTTCGCCGGGGCCCAGCGCGGGCGCGCGTTCGGACTCTTCGGCGGCATCATCGGTGTGTCCGTCGCGATCGGGCCCGTCCTGGGTGGCGCCCTCGTGGCCCTCTTCGGCGCGGAATGGGGCTGGCGCTCCTCCTTCCTCGTGAACGTACCCTTCGTCGTCCTGGCGATCGTCGGCGCGTTCCTGTGGCTGCCGCCCTCCGCGTGGCAGGCTGCGACCGGACAGGCGGGTCCCGACCAGCCGCGCACAGATGCTGCACCGGAACCACCGCGACCGTCACGGTTCGGTGCCGGCCTGCACCGCCTCATCGATCTGGACCCGGTGGGCGTGGTGCTCCTGGGTGCCGGCACCCTCCTCGTGATGCTCCCGTTCGTCGAGCGCGCCCTCGGAGCCGCGGTCTGGCTGTGCCTGCCCGCTGGCCTCGGGCACATCGCCCTGTGGGTCGGCTGGGAGAGGCGCATGAAGACCGCCGGGCGCGCACCGATGGTCGACCTCGATCTGTTCCGCACGCGCTCCTACACGAACGGGACCGTGCTCGTGTCCGTCTACTTCCTGGGCATGACGAGCGTCTGGGTGGTCCTCGCGCTCTGGATGCAGTCCGGGCTGGGCCACACGGCGCTGGCCGCCGGACTCATCGGACTCCCCTCCGCGCTGGCGAATGCGGTCGTCGCCCCGATCGCGGGCCGTCACATCACCCGGATCGGCCGCCCCCTGGTGCTGTGGGGATTCGGTTTCGCCCTCACCGGCCTCAGCCTCTCGATCCTCGTCGTCGCACTCCACTACTCCGCGGGCCTCAGTGAATGGTGGCTGCTGGGCAGCCTGGCCCTCCAGGGAGTCGGACAGGCGCTCATCATCAGCCCCAATCAGACCCTCACCCTGGCCGAGGTGCCGCTGCGGTACGCGGGCTCCGCCGGCGGCGTCATGCAGACGGGCCAGCGCGTGGCGACCTCGATCGGCATCGCCATGATCACGGGCATCACCTTCACCGTGCTGCCGGCCCACGGGTGGATGCTCGCGTTCATCGTGAGCTTCGCGGTCATCCTCCTCATCGTCGTGCTCGCCGGTGCGGTGGGCCTCGTCGATCTGGCGCAGGGCCGCCGCGGCCGCAGAACCCACTGAGCCCGCGCAGCCCACGGACGCCGCTGAGCCGAGCGTCGCTCGCGCGTGCGGCAGTCTGTGACCCCACCCACACCCGCCCGGTACCGGCCATGAGATACTGGACGGCGACCGCGGACATGTGAAGGGAACGATTCTGTGCGAACGACCGATGCCGCCGTGCGCCTCGCTCCGGACCTCGACCTGGAGAGGCTCGTCCGCTCGGGCCTCATCACCACCAGCTTCGCTCCGGTCGTCGATCTGGACACGGATGCCGTCGTCGCGCATCGTGTGTTCCACACGAGCGCGGAGATCGACTCCTTCGAGATGGACGACTTCGTCGCGGTGCGCCGCGCGGTCCGGGAGTCCCCGCTGGCCGGTGACTTCGACTCCTCGCTGCGTGCCATCGCGCTGCGCGAGGCGCAGCGCCTGGAGCTGCCGGCGAACAACCGCCTCCTGCTCACGACGGAGCCGCAGTCGCTCGTGACGGTCGAGGACCGCACCGGCGAGCCGGATCGGTCCGCCATCCTCCACCTGCATCCGGAGCGGATCGCGATGGCGCCGGCGATGACGCTGCGCTCGGTCCGTCAGGCCCGCTCGCTGGGGTGGGGCATCGGGATGTCCTCGATCGGCATGGACCTCACGACGACGGCCTTCCTGCCGCTGGTCAACCCGTCCGTCGTCATGCTGCACCGCGAGGTGCTCCGCATCGAGGACGCCGCACACATCGCGGAACTCATCCGCCTGCTCCACGCCCACGTCGAGCGCACGGACGCGATCATCGTCGCGGACGGCATCACGACGGATGCGGACGTGCGTCTGGCGCGCGCGATGGGTGCCCGGTTCGGCACGGGCACCCACTTCGGAGCTCCCTCCCGCACCCCCACTCCCGTCGACGCGACCCGCGAGGACCCGATCGCGGCCCACTTCACCCGGAACCTCCCCGCGCAGGGCACCCCGTTCACGATCGCCCAGTCGCTGCGCCGGGATCCCATGGTCATGGACGCGGACATGCTCGACGCCCAGCTGCGCTCGCTCGAGGAGCGCACCCTCACCGCGGGCCGATCGGCGGTCGTCATCGGCGTCTTCGCCGGACTTGATGAGCTCCCTGCGACCACCCTCGACCGCTACACCCGGATCGCGGACACCGCCGGCTACACGGTCATGCTGTCGAACGGCTTCGACTCCCCACCCGTCCCCGCGGCGTGGGGCGGTGCCGTCGACACCTCGGATCCGCTGGGCGAGGAGTACGCCAGCATCATGGTGGGTCCGGACTGGTCGGGCATGACGGTCGCCAAGCGCCGGCCCGCACCGGGACCGGACGGCCGCACGGAGTTCGACGTCCACGTGACGACGGAACGGTACGCCTGCGTGGACGCGGCCCGCTCGGTCATGAGCAGGATCCGCGCTCTGCGCTGAGTGCCGGCCCCGGCCTCGGCCGCCTGTCGAGGACGCCGCAGCGTCACTCCGGGGACCGGCGTCCGCTCACCGCTGGCAGCCGGCGCACCAGTAGAGCTTGCGCCCCTGCATCTCCGCCAGGCTGATCGCGGTGCCGCAGACGCGGCAGTCCTCGCCCGCGCGGCCGTAGACGTGGTGCCGGTCCACGACGGACTCGAGCATCGCCTGCTTCGCCTTCCCGCGCAGCTGCGTCCGGGTCACGATGACCCCGGTCTCGATCCCGATCGGCAGCAGACGGCACCAGTCGTCCCACAGCTCCCTCAGCTGCTCCTCCCGCAGGTCGACGGTGGGCGTGTACGGGTCGATCCCGGCGCGGAAGAGCATCTCCGCCCGGTAGATATTGCCGATTCCGGCGATCATCGCCTGGTCCATGAGCAGCGTGCCGATGGGGGTGCGGCGGTGCGCGGCCTTCGCGTGGAACCGGGCCCAGCCGCGCCGCTTCCCGTCCACGACCGGGTCGGGGCCCAGCCGCTCGAGGTGGGCTGCGGCCTCGTGCGGGGTGATCGCCTCGCAGACGGTGGGCCCGCGCAGGTCCGCGCACACGCGGTCGGTGAGCAGGCGCACGCGGACGGCGCCCACCGGCTCTGGGGGCCACTGCTCCCCCGCGCCCGAGGCCGTCCCCGCCGTCTCCTGCTCGCCCGCCCGCACATGGGAGACACGGGCGGCGCGCGGTGCACCCATCGACCCGGCCGCAGCAGCGGCGTAGGTCCCGGTCTGGCCTTCCCGTGCCGGGCGGACGTCTCCATCCGAGGACGAACCTTCCTCCGCGTGGAGGGTCGAGAAGTCCCACGCTCCATAGATGCCCAGGTGCACGCGCAGGTGCAGGTCACCGGCGAACCGGACGAACATCTGCTTACCGACGGCGAAGCAGTCCTCCATGACGCGGCCGTCCAGCAATGCGCCGCCCTGAGCGAAGCGTCCCTGCGGGGACGTCACCGCGACCGGGTGCCCCACCAGATCCGAACGGAAGCGCGCGGCGATGCGGTGGACGGAATGGCCTTCGGGCACGACGGACGACCTCCTGCGCGGTGGGGAACGGGCGGCTCCATCCTACGGTGGCGTGGCAGCTCGGCAGCCGGGCGGCGGCCCGGGCGCTCGTCACCGGCCTGTGGCAGACTGCTGGTGATCGAACACACGTTCTGACCGCCTGGGAGGAATCGCCGCATGGAACCCTTCTACCGTCGCATCGACGAGGACCGCTTCGAGTCGACACCCGCCACTGCAGGACCGTGGCGTCCGGACGCGCAGCACGCCGGTCCCCCGTCCGCGCTGCTGGCGCGAGCGATGGAACTGCACGAGCCGCGCGATGGGATGCGCCTGGCGGATGTGCGCACCGACATCCTGGGACCGGTTCCCGTCGCTCCCCTCACCATCTCCGTGCAGACGCTGCGCGGAGGACGCTCGATGGAACTGCTGGAGGCCACTGCGGTCGCCGATGACGGGCGGCCCGCGCTCATCGCCCGCGCGTGGCGGATCCAGCGCGCCCCGGAGGACTTCCCGCCCCTGGCAGAGACGATCGACGAGGCGGTCGACGGACCGCCGGAGGCTTCCACGCGCATCGAGTCCCTCATCCCTGGAGCCTCGCGCGCCGGCTACTCGCAGTCCGTCGAGTGGCGCTTCGTCGAGGGAGGGGTGGGAACCGGCGGTGCGTCCCGCGTGTGGGGTCGGCAGCTGATCGGACTGGTCGACGAGGAGGAACCCTCGCCGTGGCAGCGCGTCCTGGTTCTGGCCGATTCAGGCGGCGGTGTCACGTTCTCGCTCGATCCCACCCAGCATCGGTTCATCAACTGCGATCTGCACGTGGCGCTCAATCGCGACCTCGAGGGCGAGTGGCTGCAGATGGATGCGGCGTCGCGTGCATCGGGCGGGCACGGCGGCATCGTGCACGATGTGCTGTCGGATCAGCGCGGGCGCATCGGTGTAGCACTCCAGGCCATGGTCGCGCAGGACGTCTGAGGCCAGCACGACCTCGAGCCGCCCGCGCCCGGCTCATGCAACGGCAACAGGCGGTGGCACCACAGTCGTGGTGCCACCGCCTGCATGAGGAGGGGGCGTCCCCGCGGGGACGGAGAGAGACGGTTCAGCCGACCTTGGTGAGCCAGCGGACGGGAGCGCCGTCGCCGGCGTAGCGGAACGACTCGAGCTCGTCGTCCCACGCCTGACCCAGGACGCGCTCCATCTCCGTCGACATCTCGATCGGATCCCCGGCGGTGCGGGCCAGGACACTGCGGATGACGTCTTCAGGCACAACGATGTTGCCGTGCGCGTCCGTCACAGCGTGGTAGATGCCCAGTGCCGGCGTGTGGCTCCAGCGGCCGCCGTCGACGCCCTCGCTGGGCTCTTCGGTGACCTCGTAGCGCACGCCGTCCCAGCCGCGCAGCGCGGACGCGATGCGCGCGCCAGATCCCGCGGGGGCCTTCCAGCAGATCTCCGCGCGGAACTGACCCGGCGCGGCAGGCTGCTCAGTCCAGTCGAACTTCGCCTGCGCACCGATAGCCCCGCCCGCGGCCCATTCGATGTGAGGGCACAGCGCACGAGGTGCTGAGTGGACGAAGAGAACGCCCTGTGTCATATCCATCTGTTGCCTCCTCTACCCGGATACGTCTTCCCCTACGATCCGTGCCGAGGTCGGCATGCGGCCATTGTACTATAGGCACTGGCGATGCGGGGTTCTCCCGACACGGGATCCTCGCTGGTGACGCGGTCCGCCGCTCATCCTCCTCGCCCCTGTAGCTCAGCTGGTTAGAGCAGAGGACTCATAATCCTTTTGTCGCGGGTTCAAGTCCCGCCGGGGGCACCAACCTGAAACCGTCGCCATCCCGCATGAACACCGGGATCGCGGGATTTCTGCATGCCTTCAGAAGATTCGACTTGACAGGCGTGCAGTGATTCGTAGTTGCCAACATTTGTGATGGCCGGGTTGCGGCCAATACCCATAAAACGATGGGCGGTCTGACGGTCGATCCCGATCCACGCCAGCATCGGCAGCCACTCACCATGAGCAACATCAGCCTTCGCCGCAATCAACTCGAACACGTGACCTATCCGTGCAGCAGTCCCAAGTCACAGGCATCTGCGAGGGGCGACAGCATGGTCGCCTTCAAGTCGCGCCACCCCTTTTCCGCTGCCCGCGACCCGAAGACCAGTTGGTACTCGGCTTTCCTGGTCGGGCGGGGCACCGAACTCTGTTTCGCCACGCCGAATCAGGGGCGCACAACCGGAACGTCGTCCACAAGCCACTCGACAGGCTCGTCTCCGAGGCCCGCAGCGATGGCGGTTGCGGTCTCGCGCCATGAGGTGAGCGTCGAGACGGCAAGGTGGGGCTGCTCGGATGAGAAGCTGGCCCGCGCGGAGTCCAGGACATCACGCGCGCACTCTTCCTGGTCTGCCGGGGACAGCGCGAGCATCCACGGGTAGTGGTTGGTCATGTAGCTGGTGAGGCTGTCGTCGTTCGATGTCGCCACGCCGATCAGCTGTGCCGCAAGCGACAGGAGCTCGCTTCGCGCGCTGGCTTCGCGCTCGGACATGAGGACGAGGGGCTCCCCGTCACGGCGCGTCACCGTCACGGGATGGTCAGAGGCAGCCGCGAAGACCTCGGCAGATCCACGGCTGAGCTCAGACGATTTGAAGGTGGTGCGGGTGTCAGCGGCCATGGACCCATGGTCCTTCAGAACATGTTCTGAACTGAATGCCCCGTCCCGCTCATGCGGGCACCGCTTCCTTTCTCGGCACCCTCAGGAGTAGCGGATCGTCGCGCCATCCGTGCTCGACCAGGTGATGTAACCGCCCTCGAAGTTCTGGCGGATCGTACTGCCGGATTTGAACTCGTCCGTCGTGGGGTAGCCCAAGCGCCCGTTCTCCCACTTCTGGGTGCCCCACGCGCGCTGAATCGCGCCCCGCGTCTCGTGCGCGCCGGTCTTCGCCGTCCAATGGATCGAACCGCCCTGGAACTGCTGATAGCAGCCGCCTCGGGTCAGCGTGCACTTCTCATCGGTCCGTGGCAGCCGCAACTGGCTCCGCTCCCAGCCCAGCGCCTTCCACTTCCGCCCGACAGCTCCGACCAGAGGACGCCCGGCGGTCGCGGATGACCAGACAACGGTGCCGCCCTGGAAGTGCTGCGCGACTGCACCGGCGGCGTCCTTGAGCGCGAACTCCTCACCCGTCGGATATCCCAGCCGGCCGCGCTCGTACGAGTACCGCTTCCAGGCGTTCTGCACCCCGCTGTTCGCCTTCGTGAAGTGAGCTCCCGAGGCCTTCGACCAGTGGACGGACCCCTTCTCGAACCGCTGGAAGCATCCGTCGTCGGTCATGCCGCAGCGCTGCGCGATGATCGGCTTGCCCGTCTTCGACGTGTTCTTCTCATAGAACTTCCCGATCTCGCCCGGCACGGGGAAGCCCGTTCCCGTGCGACCGGCCTTCGCCTTCGAGCGGACCTGGCTCAGCTGACCGT
Source organism: Brevibacterium sp. Mu109 (assembly GCF_900169375.1). Classification (NCBI taxonomy): domain Bacteria; kingdom Bacillati; phylum Actinomycetota; class Actinomycetes; order Micrococcales; family Brevibacteriaceae; genus Brevibacterium; species Brevibacterium sp. Mu109. The sequence goes on along the minus strand of NZ_FXZF01000003.1, from coordinate 149,254 downwards.
AGAGCCCGGCACCCGGGCACTCCGTCGCGGAGGTATCGCGGTGCCCGAACACGCGGGGCAGCGAGACCTTCTTCCCCTCCGTATGCTTCGACGTCCCCCCGCCGCTCGTCAACGTCACGTTCGCGGTGGGGTCGTAGTTCCACAGGTCGGCCTGCCACGAGCCCACACGTCCCAGAGCATCGACCGCGGCCGCCGGAGCGGCAGCGCTGTACGTTCCCATGACGGACACGCCGAAGGTCCCCGTGTTGAAGCCGGACGCATGCGCTCCCACGATCGCCTTCGTGGGCCCGCCGGCACGACCCTCGTACACAGTGCCGTAGCGGTCCACGAGCATGTTGTACCCCACATCGCACCAGCCCAGCGACTGGGTGTGGTAGCTGAGGATCCCTCGGAGGATGCCCGGAACCTGAGCCTTCGTGTAGCTCGTGGCACCCGCCGTGTGGTGCACGACCATCGCACGGTTGGCACTCGTCGTATCCGGTTCGCACTTCTTGAGGCTCTCGTCCGCTCCCCACTGCGCGCGCGTCGTGTAGGAGAGCGGTGCATTCGCGGCGTTCGCGCGGGACGCAGCGGTCGTGGGGGCGCTGGGAGTCGGCGCGGCAGCACCGGCGCCGGAGTCCGCCTGTGCGGCCAGATCCTCATCCGCGGCCGTCACGGAAGTGGTCGTCGTCTGGACATCCGCGTCTCCCCGATCGATGCGGACCTCGATGTCCGCAGATTCCGCGACGATGACCGGCTCCGTGCCGGTGCGCGCACCGCCAGCCTCCGCTGTTCCTGGGTCCGGTCCCTCACCGGCGAGTGCCTCGATCTCCACCCACGCGCCCGCAGAGCCATCCTCATCGAGCACCCGGTACTCGACCGTCGTCGGAACGGTGCCGGAGCTGTCCCAGGTCACGCCCAGCACGGTGACCGCGTCGGCGGCGGCGTCGATACTCACCTCAGCGGTCTGCGCCGCCGCGACCGGGACCGACCCGTCAGAGGCGTCCGTCGGAGCCTGCGCGGGTGCATCCGACTCCTGCGGCGCGGCCGTGCTCGCAGGATCCGTGAGGTTCGTCCCCTCCCCCAGGCCCGAGTCACCCGAGTGCTGTCCCGTCTCTTCCTGACTGCCAGCACTTCCCAGTCCGGGAGCCGCATGAGCGGTGACGGGAGCCGTGACGAGTGCGATCGCGGCGATCGGTGCAAGGACTTGTCGGAACACGGGTCTTCCTCCAGCGTGGGCGAGGCGCCGCCCGACGAATCAGAGTCTGACAGCACGCATCGATATCGCTGTGAAGTCTCTCACATCTGAGATCGGATCGCAGGAACGCGCAGGCGGGAATCGTGCCCCACGATTCCCGCCTGCGCGTCCGTCAGCTGCCCGCGTCCGTCAGCAGCGCACAGTCATCGCCGCACGTTCCCGTCGTCCACGCGACACGAGCAGGGCCAGCCCGCCCATGACGAGGAGCACTGCAGCCGATCCGACCAGCGGCGCGGCCTGCACACCCGTGCGCGGCAGAGGTCCTGCGCCGGAATCGTCTCCGGCCTCGGACTCGTCGGAACCACCAGAGGCCTCGTCGTCCGTCGAATCGCCGTCGTCCGTGGACCCCTCACCTCCGGTGTCGTCACTCGGGGTGGGCGCACCCGGATCCGTGGGCTCGTCGGTCGGGTCCGAGGTGGACGTCGGGTCCTGCGTGGGTGTCGGCTCCGGGGTCGAGGTCGGATCGTCCGTGGGAGTCGGCGCATCCGTCGGCGTGGGCTCCGCGCTGCGGTCGAGAGTGAAGCCGACCGTGAACGGATGCGGCACCTTCTTCGCGTCCATGCTCGCCCCGGAGGAGAACCACCAGGCGCGCATCGCCGGGTCGAGGTAGTCGATGAACTCTGCCGGGTAGGAGTCCGGTGCCACACGGTCGCCGGTGTCGTAGGAGCGTCCCTCGAAGTCGGGCTGGACCGTGATCGCGACGGTCTCGCCCTCCACCGCGATCTGCGCATCCGCGAAGGTCGCCACGACGACACGCTCGTAGCCCTCGCTCGCAGTGTTCGCATCGACCGACCACGCGACGTCGAAGCTCAGCTCACCCGTGCCGTCCTGACCGATGTCGAGGCGGGGGTTGCCCAGCGCCGTGATGACGTCCGGGGCGAGCCCCTCGTAGTGGCGGATGCGGAACCCGTCCGCCCACGCGACGGAGGCCCGCTGCGTGTCCTCGTCGAACCAGCCGGTGCCGTTCGCGAACTCGAACTCGTGCTCGTCCTTCGTCACAACGCCCAGCGGCTCCGTGGTCCAGGCCCGCATGTACTCGTTGAGTGACCAGCGCAGAGCCGGATCCTGGGCTGCGACGGCACCGGCCGGAGCCACTGCCGGCTGGGCGGCCTCGGGTCCATCCCACGCGTCGGCGGCGTCCTCGGCGTCCTCGTCCGAGCCGTCCTGACCCGGCGCCTCCGGAAGCTCAGTGACGATGGGCGTCGCACCGCTGCGCTCGACCACGCTGGCTCGTCCCGAGTAGGGGTGCGTGACGAAGACGGAGCCCCCTGCCTCCGTGACGGCAAGCGCCCAGAGATCCGCATTCGCCGTGCCGGTCCCGTCCGTCACGCCCTGCTGGGTGAAGTCGAGCGACTGCGACACGTCCCACGTCTCCGGACTGATGACGACCAGGGAGTTGTCGAAGCCTGCAGAGGAGATCACCTCATGCGTCGCAGGATTCACCGCCATGTCGTACACCCTCTCCCCCGTGCTGATGGGCGAGCCCAGGTGCTTCCCTGTAGCCGGATCAATGACGACGACCCGGTCGTCCACCCAGTCGTCGGCCAGACGGGGAGAGACGGACACATAGAGATGCCCCAGGTCCTGATCCATCGCGAGCTCGGAGGGGCGCCCGCCCAGCTGCTCGTCGCCCACCGTGAAGTTCGTGATCGGGATGGCCAGCGAGTCGACCCAGCGGTCCGCCAGGGTGGAGTAGCCGGTGATGACGCCCTTGCGGCCCTCGGCGATCCACAGCATGTGCTGAGCCTCGTCGTAGACGACGTCCCTGAGGAGCGGATACGCCTCCTGGGACACCGCGATCGGGTCCGACACCGTGCCCTCGACCGGGTCCACGGCGGTGAGCGTCGCTCCGTCATTCACATAGAGGAGGCCGCTCGAGGTGTCCTCGACCATGCCGGAGGCATGGTCCGCCACCCCGCTGATGACCTTCGTCGTCTCACCGGATCGCGGATCGACGACCGCAAGGCTGCCCGTGCCGTAGTCCAGCACGTAGAGGGACGAGCCGTCCGCGCTCGTGAGGACGTACTCCGGCTCCGCCTGCCCGAGCGCGAAGGATGAGTCACTCACGCTGTTGTCGCCGGTGTCGATCCACTCGAGGCTGCCGGGCTCTCCCACACCCGGGGTCACGGGCACATAGGCGCGCTCGCGCATCTCATCGAGTGCGATGTCGCGCGAGACGTCACCGACATCGAGGGTGTCGGACACGGAGTAGGGCGCGGATGCGTCTGCGTGCGCCGGCACGACGATCAGCCCGGTTCCGACGACGAGCGCAGCCGCGCTCAGCCCAGTGACAGCCCGTCTGAGGGCAGGAAGGGATAAGGACATGTGAGAGCTCTCCTTGGGGCTCGTCCAGCCCGGTCGACACCGGACGACGAGCGAGAAGTGAATGAGGTGTGCCTTAGTGAGGCAACCCTATGATAAAGCAGGGGACTCTCAGGAAGCAACTCTCCGGTGCACGTGACCTCGTCGTGCAGAGCGCTCACCCCGCCGTGGGCTCCTCCACCGCATCGACCGCACCGCCGAACCGACGGTCACGCCGCGCATATTCGAGGATCGCGTCCCACAGCGTGCGCCGGTCGACATCCGGCCACAGCACGTCCTGGAACACCATCTCCGCATACGCCGACTGCCACAGCAGGAAGTTCGACGTCCGCTGCTCCCCCGAGGACCGCAGGAACAGGTCGACGTCCGGGACTTGCGGGTTGTAGAGCCTGGCCGCGATCGACTTCTCCGAGAGCCTCTGCGGCGAGAGCCGCCCGTCGACCGCGTCCTGCGCGATCTCCCGCATCGCGTCCACCAGCTCCGACCGCCCGCCGTAGTTGACGCAGAACTGCAGGGTGAGACCCGTGTTGTCCTTCGTCATCTCCTGCGCGTCCTCGAGCTCCCGGATGACCGACTTCCACAGCCGCCCGGCCCGCCCGGACCACACGATCCGCACACCCAGCCGGTGGAGCTCGTCGCGCCGCCTGCGGATGACGTCCCGGTTGAAGCCCATGAGGAACGACACCTCCGCCGGGGACCGCTTCCAGTTCTCCGTCGAGAACGCATACGCGCTCAGGTACTCCACGCCCACCTCGATGGCCCCGTGGATGACGTCCAGAAGCGACGCCTCGCCCGCCTTGTGCCCCTCCGTGCGCGGCAGTCCCCGCTCGTTCGCCCAGCGCCCGTTGCCGTCCATGACGACCGCAACGTGCCGCGGCACGAACCGCGCATCGATCTGCGGCGGGCGCGCACCGGACGGGTGCGGCGGTGGGGCGGGGTGGCTCATGAGCGCTCCAGGACGGTGAGGGAGCGCACGCGGCGCTCCAGGTGCCAGTGGACATAGGACGTGACGAGACGGGAGGCATCTGCCGCAGCGTGGTCCGGGATGAGGCTCGCAGCTCTCCAGTCGCCCGCCAGCAGCGCGGCCAGGTGCTCGACTGCTGCGGTCGAGGTGAGCGAGGTCCCCTGCGGTCGGCAGTCCGTGCAGACCGTTCCGCCCATCGAGGCGGAGAACCCGCGGTGGGGGCCCGGCATCCCGCACTGCGCGCAGTCGACGAGACTGGGCGCCCAGCCCGCCAGGCTCATCGCCCGCAGCAGGTAGGCGTCCAGGCTCTGCCGCGGGGGGTGCTCCCGGTTGCACAGCGAGCGGATCGCGGACAGCAGCAGGAGGAAGTGGCCCCGGGTCCGCGGCTCGTCCTCCGTCAGCTTCTGCGCGATCTCCGCCATGACGGATGCCGCCGCGTACGCGTCGTAGTCGGCCATGATGCCGCGGGCGAAGGGCTCCTTGAGCTCCACCTGCGTGATGATGTCCAGCGACCGTCCCACGTGCGCCTGCACGTCGACGAACATGAAGGGCTCCAGACGCGAGCCGATGCGCGACTTCGTCCGCCGGATCCCCTTCGCGACCGCCCGGACCAGGCCGTGCTCGCGGGTCAGCAGCACGACGATGCGGTCCGCCTCCCCCAGCCGGTGTCCGCCCAGCACGAGCGCCTCGTCACGGTAGTTCCTCACCGGCCGATTGTCTCACCTGCGCCGCCGGGAATCGCGGAGGCGCACCCCGCAGACCGCCGAGGCCGGGGTCACCGTCCGTGCGGAGGGTGACCCCGGCCTCGGCGGGGGTGGCCCGCGGGGATCAGCGGGCGGCGCGGTTGACCGCGGAGATGATCGCCTTGAGCGTCGCCTTCGTGATGTTGGGGTGCAGACCGGCGCCCCAGAGCACACGGTCGCCCACGGCCAGCTCGACGTAGGCGGCGGCCTTCGTGTCCGCACCCGTGCCCACGGCGTGCTCGCTGTAGTCCTGCAGCCGGATGTCGACCTCGAAGTTGTCGTTCAGGATCGTCACGAGCGCATCGACAGGCCCGTTGCCGCGGCCCTCGTAGACGCGCTCCTGGCCGTCGACGCGCAGGAACGCCTCGATCCGCTCCGCCAGGCGGCCCGAGCCCTCGTCCGCCTCCTCGACGGACTCCGTGCGGAGGCTCACCAGCTCGAACCGGCCCCAGCCGTCCTCCTCCGCGGACGACGGCAGGTACTCGTCCTCGAAGATGCCCCAGATCTCGCGGGCGCTGACCTCACCGCCGGCCTCCGTGCGGGACTGGACCACCTTCGAGAACTCGACCTGCATGCGACGCGGCAGGTCCAGGCCGTACTCGCTCTTGATGAGGTAGCTGACGCCGCCCTTGCCGGACTGCGAGTTCACGCGGATGACCGCCTCGTACGTGCGTCCCAGGTCCTTGGGGTCGACCGGGAGGTAGGGCATGTCCCACTCCATCTGGTCGACGGGGACGCCCGCCTCGAACGCCTTCGCCTCGCGCTGGGCGAACGCCTTGTTGATCGCGTCCTGGTGCGAGCCGGAGAACGACGTGAAGACGAGGTCGCCGCCGTACGGGTGGCGTTCGTGCACGCCGATCTGGTTGCAGTGCTCGACGGTGTGGATGACCTCGTCGATGTCGGAGAAGTCCAGCTCCGGGTCGATGCCCTGGCTGTAGAGGTTCATCGCGACCGTCACGAGATCCAGGTTGCCGGTGCGCTCGCCATTGCCGAACAGGCAGCCCTCGACGCGATCGGCCCCGGCCATGAGACCCAGTTCCGCCGCCGCGACTCCAGTGCCGCGGTCGTTGTGCGGGTGCAGGCTCACCGCGACGTCCTCGCGGTACGGCATCTGCCGGATGAACCACTCGATCTGGTCCGCATACGTGTTGGGGGTGCCGCGCTCCACGGTGGCGGGCAGGTTCACGACGGTCTCACGACCGGCGACCGGCTGCCAGAGGTCCAGGACGGAGCCGACGATGTCGACGGCGAAGTCCGGCTCCGTGTCGACGAAGATCTCCGGCGAGTACTGGTAGCCGAAGTCCGCGTCACCCAGCATCGACTCCGCGTGCTTCATGACGGCCTGTGTGCCGCGCAGAGCGATGTCGCGGGTCTGGTCGAAGCCCTCGCCGTCGAAGCCGAAGACGACCTTGCGGAACACGGGGGCGGTCGCGTTGTAGAGGTGGACGGTCGACATCGCCGCGCCCTGCAGGCTCTCAACCGTGCGCTCGATGAGGTCCTCGCGCGCCTGCGTCAGGACGCTGATGCGGACGCCGTCGGGGATCGCGTCCTCCTCGATGATCTGGCGGACGAAGTCGAAGTCCGGCTGGCTGGCCGCCGGGAACCCGACCTCGATCTCCTTGAAGCCGAGCTTCACCAGAAGATCGAACATCCGTCGCTTGCGCTCCGGGGTCATCGGATCGATGAGGGCCTGATTGCCGTCGCGCAGATCGGTGCTCAGCCAGCGGGGCGCCTTCGTCAGCCGCTGATCGGGCCATGTGCGGTCCCGCATGTCGAGCTGGATCCGGTCGTAGAACGACTTGTACTTGCTGAACGGCATCGGGCTGGGCTTCGGCAGATTCGCCATTGCTGCTCTCCTTGTCATGCTGGTGCAGAGGAAGGGGCCGACGTGCGCGTCGGACACCGCGGCGAGGATACGGCCCTGTGAGTCAGGCCTCGCCGCGGCGGATAAGGAGGAGCAGTCCCCAGTTCATGCAGTCACCCTATGCGCCTTCGCGTGCCGCGTGCATGTCGGCGTCCGCATGATGGACGTCACTCCGCCTGGTCGAATGTCGCGTCCGCCCGTGCCACGGAGAACGCTGCGCCGGTCTCGTCCGATCTGCACGAGACACCGGTCTCCTCCGACGAGCAGGTCATCCCGTGTGCCGTGATCGTCTGTCCGTACTCCAAGGGCTCAGCGTCCGCGGGGAACTCCGCGGGTGTGCAGGAGAACCCTGCACCGTCGCGGTTCGCCACGACGATCGAGCCCCATTCCGCCATCTCGCAGCTGTCCGGCGCGGCGGGGGGTGAGTAGTCGAAGCTCTTCACCACGCAGCGAGCGCGCTCCGCATCGATGGTGCACCCGATGTTGCCCGACGGGGTGGCGAACGATTCGGTGTCTGCCCCCGGCGCCGCGGTCCCGTCGTCCGATTCGTCGACGAGGCCGCCTTCTCCCGTGGAGTCGTCCGTCGCCGGAGGCGGCGGTGCGGCCTGCTGCGACTGTCCGCCGTCCCGCGTCACGGCATCGACGAGGATCCAGCCCCCGATCCCCACGACGATAAGCGCGGACAGCACGACGAACGCGATCGCGAGCACCGGCATGCGGCGCTTGCGCCGCACCGGCTCGGCTTGCCCTGCTGCCGCGTAGCCGCCGCCCGCGGCAGGCGGGGGCGCAGTGGGCTTGGCGGGCGGTGCGGGGTGCCCGCTCTGCACCGCGTACCCCGCAGCCGCGGGGTATCCCGCAGGGGCGGTGGACGGAGCGGCGTGGGGCGGAGCCGTCTGCGGCGCTGCGGGAGCAGCGTGGGGCTGCGCAGCGTGCGGCGCTGTCGGAGGGGCGTCGGGTGCTGACGGCGCCGGATGCGACGGGACGTGCGCGGCGAACACCCCCGGCGGAGCCTGTTCCTGTGCCCGCGCATCGTCCGCCGCACCCGCAGGCGGTGCCTGGACCGCGTCGCCGCTGCCCTCGCGCGGGCCGTCCAGCGCTTCGATCCGCGAGGAGGCCGCCAACTGGCGCAGGTCCTCCATCGACATCATCTGGGTGGACTCGCCGTCATCCTCCGCGGCACGACGCCGAGCCTCCGCCACATCGCCGGGGCTCAGAGCCTGCGTGTCCGCATCCTCTGCGGGAGGAACCTGTTGGCCGCGGTCAGCACTGCGGTGGCCGCCGGCATTCGCCTGACCGGCATCTGCTCGCCCTGCAGCGGCGCGCGACTGATCGATGAAGATCTGCGTCGTGAGCGACGGATCCTCAGGCGCGTGGGGCTGACGGCGCGGCGGTGGGTGCTGCGGCGGAGGTGGAACAGACATAGTGACGACATCCTACGACGGCGAACCTCCATGAACGCTCAGACGGAGCGTCAGCCGTGACTCACGCCTCACCGGGTGGAAGACTGGGCATATGCACGGATTCCGCACTGCCGGCACGCTCCGCAGGTCACCCCGCCCTGCGCCGGTGGTGACCCTCGCCCTCGTCAGTGCATGCGCCGCAGCGATCCTCGCCGTGCCCACCACCGCTCCGGCGGTGCACGCGGCACCCGCAGGAGTCGGCGCCGACTCCCGCACGTTCCCCGCTCCCGCGCAGCGTGCGGCGGTCCACTTCGACGCACCGCTCCAGCGAGCTCCGGACCTCCTCGACGCGTCCGCGGACGACGTGTCCCACGGGTCGTCTCCTGCACCGACCGACGACGCATCCGCGGATGCCGTGTCCACGGTCGACGCGCTCACAGACCCAGCGACCGGACTGGGGCCGGAGACGGCCGCGCAGGTACCGGACGACTCGACGCAGGTCCTCATCGCCTCGGGCGCGGACGACGATTCCACCGAGACCCGGCTGTCGCTCTGGGAACGGGCTGACGACGTCTGGACCCGGACCGCGACGATGGCCGGGCACAACGGCGGCAGCGGATGGCGGGAGGACCGCCGCGAGGGCGACAGGACCTCCCCCGCCGGCGTCTTCAGCCTCAGTGACGCGGGCGGCTACCTGGCCGACCCCGGATCGCTCCTGCCGTATCACCGCGACGAGGGCCTGCGCAGCGGCGCGGAGGCCGTGTACGGCGACGGTTACGCGACCGTCTTCGACTACGTGATCGCGATCGACTACAACCGGAAGACCGGGGTCGCACCCACGGAGAACACCCGGCCCATGGGCTGGGACGCGGGTGGGAAGATCTGGCTCCACGTCGAGCACGGGAACCCCACGCGCGGCTGCATCGCACTCCCGGAGGAGGATATGGAGTTCCTCCTCACCACCCTCGACCCCGACAGATCGCCCCACATCACGATGGGGAGTGAGGAGTACCTCGCACAGTGAATCAGCCCATGAATCACCCCATCGAGCTCTCACAGCTGCACCCCGACCACCGGCCGCTGCCCGCGACCGCTGACGAGGCCGACCTCGTCCGGCTCTACCTCGACCGGAGCGATGCGCCGCGGGGCGCCCTCCACGACGCGGACTCCGCGCGCCCCTGGGTCCGCGCCAACATGGTCTCCACGGTCGACGGCGCCGTCACCGGAGCGGATGACCGGTCGGGCTCCATCTCCTCGCCGGCGGACAAGCGGGTCTTCTCCGTCCTGCGCTCGCTCGCCGACGCCGTCATCGTGGGTGCGGGCACCGCCCGCGCCGAACGGTACACACGACTGCACGCGAAGACGCGGCACGCCGACCAGCGCGGCGACCGGGGGCAGGACGCCGCGCCGCTGCTCGTCCTCGTGTCCCGGTCCGGGCAGGTGGATCTGGACAGGCTCGACGAAGCGGGCAGCGGCGGAGTCGTCCTGCATGCGTCGCGTGAGCAGTGCGGCCCTGCTCGCCGTGCCGAGCTCGTCGAACAGCTGGGCGAGGACTCGGTGGTCCTCCACGACGCTGCGGTGGAACCCCGTGCCGTGATCGACGATCTGCGCCGGCGGGGCTGTCGCGAGGTCGTGCACGAAGGCGGTCCGGCGCTGCTGGGGACGTGGATAGAGAAGGGCGCCGTGGACGAGCTCTGCCTCACGACGTCTCCCCTGCTCGCCGGAGTCCCCGACCCCCAGTCACCCCGTGGTCTGCTCGACGGCCGGTCCGGGGACGTCCCCGTCCCGCTGTCGCTGCTGAGCCTGGTCACGGACGGCTCCGCACTCATCCAGCGCTGGGGACTGCCGACGTAGACGTCGGCGCCTGCTCTGCCCCCACGGGAGACTCTCCAGCCGCCTCAGTCGGCAGTGCGCACGAGCTGCTCCAGGGGCAGTGCGGCGGCATCATCGGCCGGGCGCGACAGGAACAGGTCGCAGTGGTACCAGCCGTCCTCCTCCAGACCCCGGGTGTCCAGACCCAGGGCGCGCACCGTGCGCACGGCGGTGTCCTGCTCCTCCTGCGAGTCGAACCGGCGCTGCCGGAACGTGGTGCCGGACAGCTTCTCGGTCACCATTCCGTGGCCTGCCAGCGTTTCGGCGATCGAGTCGTAGGGATACATGCGCAGCACGAAAGCGGCGATCCACGGCTTGCGTCCGTCCGGCAGGGCACTCACCAGGCGGTCGAAGGTGCGCTCCGTGACATAGCCGACCCCGCCGGTGATGGTGAACAGGCTGACATCACGCAGGCCGGCGACGAGTTCTGCCGAGGGCTCGTCCTCCTCCAGGTTCTCCACCCAGCCGTCCGTGTGCAGACCGACCTGGGTCGTGTAGGCGACGGCTTCGGCTGACACGTCCAGACCGAGCACCTCGGGGGCCTCGGGCAAGCGGTGCTCGGAGTAGAACGCATGATCGGCATCGGCCATGGCCTCCGCATCGAGGCCTGACAGAGAGTCATCGGAGTACCGCTCGTAGAGGGCCAGGCGGGTCAGATCCGTGGTGAGCAGTGCGGCGTTGATCCCGTAGGAGCAGCAGATGTCGAGGATCGGACCCTGGTCTGCCGGCGCTGCGGCGAGCTGGGCCCGGCGGACGGCGTTGAACACCGGTCGTGCGTGTTCCGGGACCTGGTATTCCAGAGCGCCGAGCACTCTGTAGTACTCGCGCGGGTCCGGCCGATTGTAGAGGTGAGTGAAATCCGCCTTCGCGTACTCCACCGAACAGTCTGTCGTCATGCATGTCCTCCTTCTCCTGTGTCCTACGCTATAGAAGAAAGTTCAACAAGCAGAACCCAGCGTCGCCGTCACAGATCCAGTTTTGACTCGAGGAAGTTCGCCACGTCGTCCTCCCACCGCTCCGGCTCCACGTTCCACTCCTTCGTGTGGGCGGCGGTGTCATAGGCCGGCATCGTCACCAGGTCGAAGCGGACGCGGGCCAGAGCGTGCGAGGGGCCGGATGGGACGAACTGATCATCGTCGGAGTGGATGAGGAGCACGGGCTTGTCGAGCTCTGCTGCACGCGTCACCCAATCCAGCCGCTCCAGATCGATGGGAGTCTCCAGGCCCGTGATCGACCGCGCCCACGGGCGGGTGATCATGTCGAGCGTGAGGCGCGCGATGGGGGTCGGCAGGTAGTTCAGGCGCGCCTGGTTGTCGAGCACGTCGTGCCAATCGACGACGGGACCGTCCAGCACCAGCCCCACGATGAAGCCGCGATTGCGTCCCCGGGAAGCCGCTTGGAACGCGATCGCACCGCCCATCGACCACCCGAAGACGACGACCTGCCGTGCGCCATGGGCACGCGCATAGTCGATCGCGACATCGACATCGAACCATTCCGTGTCGCCCAGCCCGTAGCGGGAGTGCCCGCCATCGCGCACCTCCGCGTCATTGCGGTAGGACATCGCGATGGAGGGCATCCCGATCGAGTCCAGGACGCGGCCGGCCCTCAGGACTTCAGCCCGGGTCGCGCCGCGGCCGTGGACCAGGATCGCCCAGGTGTCGAGCGGTGCCGGGTCCGCCGTCGGCAGCAGCCACGCCGGCAGCTCACCGACGTCGGACTGCAGGACGATGTCCTCGTAGGGGATGTCCAGCTGCGCCGGATGGGTGAAGACCGTCCCGGTCCACCGGCCCCGGCGAGCCGCTGTGAGGTCACCGGAGATCACCGAGGCGACACGACGAGCGACGGTCCGCGAGACCGGATCGTATTCGAGGATCTCCCCCACCTGAGCGAGACCGCGGCCGCCGTCGAACGTGATCCCGTAGGTGCCGGGGAGGATCGTGTCCTTCGTCGCCGGGAGATGGATGACCAGTTCGTCGTCGAACCCCGACACGTGGAGGATGTCGAGGTCCTCCGGCTGGTTCTCCGGAACGACGATCCGCCGCGCGAAGTAGACCGCGAGACCCGACGAGGCGACGGACACCAGTGCTGCGGCACCGGCGGCCACCCCCGCAGTCGTCACAGCGGCGCGCAGCGCCTTCTCACGCAGTCCGAGATCCCTCGAGGTGTCCTGGCCCATGACCCACGATCCTACCGGCGAAGGCTGAGCGACGGGAGTCCGGCCCACGATCCTTCCGCCCCCGCGAACACAGTGCGAGCGACCGCGCATGCGGAGGTCCCACCAGCGCGGAGGTCCCGCCAGCGCGGAGATCCCACCAGCAGGGAACACCTGGCGACCGCGGGCCGTTACGCTGGTGTGCACCCACGCGGGTGAGCACACCATCCGACAGCACCGACGAAGGACGAGGGACCGGAAGTGGACGACGACACGACGACACCGACCGCTGCGCGCACAGAGGCCGACTGGCGGGAGATCCTCACTCCGGAGGAGTACCACGTGCTGCGCGAGGCCGGGACGGAGAGGCCCTTCTCCGGGGAGTACGAGAACGACCCCACGATCGGCGTCTACGCCTGCCGCGCGTGCGGCGCTGAGCTGTTCCGCTCGGAGACGAAGTTCGACGCTGCCTGTGGCTGGCCCTCGTTCTACGCGCCGCTGGCAGAGGACCGCGTCCGCTACATCAAGGACACGACCATGGGGATGGAGCGGGTGGAGGTCCGCTGCGCGACCTGCGAGTCCCACATGGGCCATGTGTTCGGCGGCGAGGGCTTCGCCACCCCCACTGACCTGCGCTACTGCATGAACTCACTCAGCCTCCGCCTCGTCGCGGACACCGCCGAGTGACGGACCGGCAGTCCGTCAGGCATCCGGTCGTGTCGACCGCTGAAGCCGGTTCCGGCACGCGCACCGTCTCCGCGGACGGCTGGGTCCTCACATCCACGAGCGGGCTCACGCTGCCGGAGCTCTACGGGATCCTCCAGCTGCGCAGCCGGGTGTTCATCATCGAGCAGGAATGCGTGTACCTCGACCTGGACGGCGTCGACCTCCTGCCCGACACCCTGCACCTCTTCCTCCCCGCGGAGGGACCTGTCCTGCGCCCTGCTGAGGACTCCCACGGCGGGGACACCGGTCTGAGCGCGGAGCCCCAGGCCTATGCGCGGATCCTCCCGGACGGATACGAGGACGGCCCCGCCGCGCGTCCCGGGGCGCGCAGCGTGGGCCGAGTCGTCACCTCTCCTGATGCCCGCGGCCGAGGCCTCGGTCGCCTGCTCCTGCAGGAGACAGTTCGCCTGTTCGGCCAGCAGGACCTGACGCTCAACGCGCAGTCTCATCTGGTCGGCTACTACGGTGGCTGCGGCTTCTCCGTGTCCGGACCGGGATTCCTGGAGGACGGCATCCCCCATGTGCCGATGCACCGTCCCGGCTCCCCGGGAGCCTGACGCCTCACCTGCAGGCAGGAGGAGGGCGGGCGGATCACGGATCCGCCCGCCCTCCTCCTGCTCCAGGATCTCCCGGATCAGCGCCAGTCGGAGATGATGTCGACCAGTTCGCGGCGAGGACCCGTGAAGAACGGGATCTCCTCGCGCACGTGCAGTCGGGCCTTCGTGTCGCGGAGGTCCCTCATGAGATCGACGATGCGGTCCAACCGATCCGCTTCGAACGCGAGCACCCATTCGTAGTCGCCCAGTGCGAACGCTGACAGGGTGTTGGCCTTCACATCCTTGTAGCCGGCGGCGGCCATGCCGTGGTCACGCAGCATCTGCGACCGCTCCTCCGGCGGCAGCATGTACCACTCGTACGACCGGACGAACGGATACACGCAGATGTAGTCGCCCGCCACGTCGTCTGTGAGGAGCGCCGGCAGGTGCGCCTTGTTGAACTCCGACGGGCGGTGCACCGCCATGGCCGACCACACCGATTCGAGTGCCGCACCCAGGCGCGACCGGCGCACAGCGGAGTACGCCTTCTGGATGAGCTCCGGAGTGGGCGCGTGCCACCAGAACATGATGTCCGCGTCCGCGCGGAATGCGGACACGTCGTAGATGCCTCGCACGACGAGGCCCTGCTGCTCGAGCGGTGCGAGGGACTCCTTCACCTCGTCCGCGACGGCCGCACGATCCTCATCGCCCAGGTCGTCGGCGATGGCGAAGACCGAGTACGCGATGTAGCGGATCTCCTCGTTCAGCTTCTCGATCTGGTCTGACGTGGGCTGTGTGTATTCGCTCAAGGAATCCTCCGTGTGGTGGGTGGCTGGCTCGTAGTGGGTGGCTGACTCGCTGCGGTCATCAGGACAGGAGGCGGTCGACGGTGCTGCGGGCGCGCCCGATGCAGGCGGGGATGCCGACGCCCTCCAGGTAGCTGCCGGTCACCGCGATGCCCGGCAGGTCAGCGGCTGCGGCATCGATCGATCCGACGAGCTGTGCGTGGCCGGGGCGGTACTGGGGCAGCGCGCGCTCCCATCGCTTGACCTCCGCGTGGACGAGGTCGCCCTCGTAGCCCGTGTGCTCCCGCCACTCCGCGAAGGCGGTGTCGAGGAGTGTCTCGTCGTCCTGCAGGGTCCATGCTTCGTCCCCTCTGCGTCCGATGCTCACCCGGACGACGTGATGGTGCTCCGGAAGCGCGTCCGCCATCCAGGGCCACTTGTTCGAGGAGAAGGTCGAGGCCTTCACGAGTCCGCCTGCGCTGGGCGGGACCAGGAACCCGGAGCCCTCGAGGCCCGCTCCGCTGTCACGCATGACACCGGTGAGGACCGCGGATGTCGCGTAGTCGATCTGCTGGAGCAGCGCGGTGAGCCCGCCTGCTGCGCTGTCACCGGAATCCGGGGATCCGGCCGACAGGACATCGTGTGCGGCCCATGCCGGGAGCGCGACGATGACGGCGTCGAACGCCTCAGCACCGGCGTCAGTGGAGACAACGGGCGCACGGCCCCCTGGGGTCACCGCACGGACGCGCGTGCCCAGCCGCAGGACTGCGCCGCGTGCGCTCAGTGCGTCGGTGAGAGCTGTGACGAGGCCGTTGATCCCGCCTGGCAGCGACAGGAAGACCGGCGGCGGCTCCTGTTCACCGCCGGCTGCCGTGGGTGCCGGCGCACGCCAGCCGGCTCCGGGGATGTCCGCGCCCGAGGTCCGGGTGCGGGCCGCCAGCACCTCCGCCACCGCCTCGCGCACGGACGTGCCTGCGCGAGCCGCCGGGAGGAGAGCCGGCAGCGTCGCCTCGAGGGACAGTTCCCGGCATCGGCCCGCATAGACGCCTCCGATGAGCGGATCGAGCACGCGGTCGACGAGCTCATCGCCCAGTCGCGCCGCGAGGAAGTCGCCGCACGACACGTCGCCCTCGATCGCGGGTGTCAGCACTTCTGCGTGCGCACGGGCGATCCCTTCCTCACTGAGGACGCCCCTGAGTGACTCAGGATCCGCGGGAACACCCATGAGGGTCCCCGCCGGGATGGGCGCAGGACCCCGGGGGGTGATGAGCCGCGAGCCATGGGCGCGGGACGGAAAGACCGGGCTGAGTCCGAGCTCCTCGACCAGTCCGCGGGCCTCCGGACGGCGGTGGAGGGAGGCCTCCGCGCCGTCGTCCGCACCGACCGGCAGGTGCCCACCGAGGTCGGTGCGCGACAGGCAGCCTCCCGCGATCTCCGCCGATTCGAAGACTGTCACGTCCGCGCCCCTCTGCAGAGCGGCGTATGCCGCCGTCAGGCCGGAGACTCCAGCGCCGACGACGGCGATCGACTGCGGCATGCGGATCAGGAGCCCAGGATCTCGGAGGAGATCCTGTGGACCTCCTCGACGATGAGCCCGGGGACGGCGGGGTCGGTGTCGGGCAGAACGCCGTGGCCCAGGTTGAAGACGTGTCCGCCGTCGTGGGCGAGGCCTGCTCGCACGATCTCCTCGACGCGCGGACGGAGCACGTCCCACGGCGCGAACAGCATCGCGGGGTCGAGGTTCCCCTGCAGGGCCAGTCCCTGCGGGACCCGCCGAGACGCGTCCGCGAGGTCGACACGGAAATCGACACCGATGACATCAGTGCCGACCGTTGCCATATCGGGCAGCAGCTCACCCGTCTGCACGCCGAAGTGGAAGGACGGGACGTCATGGTGGGACAGCGAGGAGAAGACGGCTGCGGAGTGCGGGAGGACGAACCGCCGGTAGTCCGCGGCGGACAGGTAGCCGGCCCACGAGTCGAACAGCTGGAACGCCTGTGCGCCGGCAGTCAGCTGGACATCGATGAAGGTGGCGGACATGCGACCGAGCTTCTCGAGGATCGCGGAGAACAGCTCCGGATCCCCCAGCATCATCGCCTTCGTCTTCTCGTGGTTGCGGCTGGGACCGCCCTCGATCAGGTAGCTCGCCACGGTGAAGGGTGCGCCGGCGAATCCGATGAGTGCCGTGTCCGGATGCTTCGCATCGAGCTCTGCACGGACCCGGCCGATCGATTCGGCGATGTCCGAGATGGCGTCCGGCGTCAGGTCCTCGAGTCGTTCGAGGTCTGCACGCGTGCGCACCGGGTGCTCGATGACCGGGCCGGTCCCCGGAACGATCTCCACTGCGACTCCGGCCGCTTCCAGCGGCACGACGATATCGGAGAAGAAGATCGCCGCATCGACGCCGTGCCGGCGGACGGGCTGCAGGGTGATCTCCGAGACGAGATCCGGGGTGCGGCAGGACTCCAGCATGCTCGTGCCGGCGCGCAGCTCACGGTATTCGGGGAGGGACCTCCCCGCCTGCCTCATGAACCACACCGGAGTGCGGCTGACGGACTCTGAGCGAGCGGCGGAGACCAGGGTGTTCTGCATGGGGCCCAGTCTCGCAGACCGCCGCGCCCGACGAGAACACCGCTGTGCCGCGGTACGGCAAATCTCAGCTGGTGGGCGCCCCGTCGTCCGGCAGCCGGTGGAACGCGCGATTGCGGTAGACGAGCGCGTCACCGGGATCACCGCTCCTCACCTCCGTGATCTCCGCCACGACCACGACGGCCTCGCCGAGCTCGACCGTGTGGGTCACGTGGCCGACGAGTGACGCGGATGCGTCTGCCAGCACCGGCGTGCCGTCCGGCAGGTACTCCCACCCCTCAGCAGGGGTGAAGCGCTGGGTGCCGTGCATCGCGAACGTCTGTGCGAGGCCGGCGTGCCGGGCGTTCACGAGGTTCACACTGAGCGCATCCGCGTCCAGCAGCCCCACGGCGGAGCGGCTGGACCGCATCAGTGAGAAGAGGACAGTCGTCGGTGTGACGGACACACTCGCGACGCTCGAGGCGGTCATGCCGACGGGTCCCGCCTCGCCGGATGCCGCGATGATCGCGATCCCACCGGGGTGGTGCCTGAAAGCCGTTCTGAATGCGGCGCTCAGATCCTGGTCGCTCGTCGCGGGTGTCGTCGTGTCCACAGCCGTCATCGCCCTCCGTTCCACCGCTGCGGCGGCCCGCTCACCGGGCCGCATGCGGCTCATGCTCCTCAATGCCCGAATGCATCCGATCTATTCCGGGATGACCACGGCGTGGATCCTCTGTGTCGCACCCCTCAGCCCCTATCGTGGACGACGTGGCATCACCGTCCTCGCTCCATCCCGTCCCCCAGTCGTTCTCACGAGTGAAGAATGTGCTCGAGGGAGTCGCCGACGTGCCCCATGTCTCCGTCTCCGCGATCCGGGCACCGTCGAAGCTCGCCCCGTTCGCCACCGCGATCGGCGCTGAGGTCCACGCCGATGCCTCGTTCCAGCGAGTGTCCGGCGAGGAGATCGACGAGCTCGCCACCGGGCGCGTGGTGGTGCTCCACGATCCGGCCGCCCCCGACGAATGGCAGGGGGACTTCCGCATCGTCTCCTACATCCGAGCGGAGCTGGAGCACGACATGGGCAACGAGGCCCTGCTGGGCGCCGTCGCCTGGTCCTGGCTGACGGATGCCCTCGAATCGCACGACTGCGACGTGCGTGCCGCCGGCGGCACGACGACGCGGGTGCTCTCCGAGAGCTTCGGCACCCTCGCCGCGCGGCCGTCCACGATCGACCTCGAGCTGCGCGCTTCGTGGACTCCCGTCCTCGATGAGCCCGAGGACATCACAGACCACTTCGACGCATGGGTGGACCTGCTCACGACGATCGCCGGACTGCCCCCGCTGCCCGCCGGCGTCACTGCTCTCCCCGGGCGGCGCCGGTGAGCTCAGGAAGCACGGATGAGACGCTGCCCCTGCTCAGTGCGCCGGTCGACGGGGTCCCCGACGTCATCGACACGGCAGCCGGTCTCGACGAGGCCGCGCGCTCGCTCGCCGCGGGGACCGGATCAGTCGCCGTCGACGCGGAGAGGGCCTCGGGGTACCGGTACGGTCAGCGGGCGTTCCTCGTCCAGCTCCGACGCGAGGGTGCGGGCACGATCCTCATCGACCCCGAACCGTTCCCAGACCTCCGTGCACTCGACGACGTGCTCCGCGGCACCGAGTGGGTCCTGCACGCCTCGACCCAAGACCTCCCCTGCCTCGCTGATCTCGATATGAAGCCGGACGCTCTGTTCGACACAGAGGTCGCGGCCCGCTTCCTGGGGTTCGAGCGCTTCGGGCTCGCCGCTGTCGTCGGCGAGACGGTCGGCGTGCGGCTCGCGAAGGAGCACTCCGCCGTCGACTGGTCCACCCGACCGCTGCCGGAGTCATGGCTGGCGTACGCCGCGCTCGACGTCGAGGTGCTCCTCGACGTCGCCAACGATCTGGACGCCCGTCTGCACGCGACGGGACTGGCCGAATACGCACAGCAGGAGTTCGAGCACCTCCTCGACTTCACGCCGACCGTCCACGACGAGCCGTGGCGCCGCCTCAACGGCCTCGGATCCCTCAAGGTGCCCCGTCAGCTCGGCCGTGCCCGTGAGCTGTGGACATCCCGCGAGGCGATCGCCCGTGACGGCGACACGGCCCCCAGCCGCATCCTGCGCGACCGCGAGATCGTCGCACTCTCATCCGCCCGGGTCCGCACCGCCGACGATGTGTTCCGCACACTGGGCACCGGTCGCCTCACACGACGGCACGCACAGCGGTGGGCCGACGCGCTGATGCGGGCGGATTCACTGCCCGAGCAGGATCTCCCCCGCCGGCACAGGGCCACTGCGCCGGGTCGGAGGATGGACCGCGCACTCGTCAAGGAGCGCACGGATGCGCTGAAGACCGGGATGAGGGACCTGTCTGAGACCACGGGCATCCCCCACGACCTGCTGCTGCAGCCGGCGCTCGTGCGCAGCGCCGCAGCACTGCCCGATCCGGGCGACCCGGACGCTCTCGAGGAGTTCCTCGTCGACGCCGGAGCCCGGCAGTGGCAGCGGGAGCTGTCTCTGCCGGTGCTGGTCGACGCGGCTCGCTCTGTGAGGGGCTGAACGGACCCGCCTCACCGGGCCCGGGCCGGCGTCACTGGCACTTCGAACTTCACGTGCCGCGGGCCGGGCTCACTGGCCCCGTGGCAGCCTCGCGAGGATCTGCTCGGTCATCGCGTCGACCGTGAGCCCCGCGTATTCGAGGATCTCGTCGCGCGTGCCCTGGGGAAGGAACCCGTCGGGCACGCCCAGCTCGACGACGCCTACCGTCGAGTCGTCCGCGCGCAGCTCCTGCCGCAGACGCGAGCCGACTCCTCCCGTGCGGATCCCGTCCTCGATGACCGCGGCCAAGCGGTGCGACTGTGCCATGCCCTGCACGGATTCCGGGACGGGCAGCGCCCACCGCGGATCGACGACCGTCGCTCCGATGCCCGCGTCGGCGAGTCGCCGGCGCACGGCCAGCGCACGGTCCGCCAGCGCGCCCACGGACACGATGAGCACGTCCGGGGACAGGCCCTCCGGGACCTCCGCGAGCACATCCGCCCCATCGTCGGTGCGGCGCAGATGCGAGATCTCCGTGCCGACCTTGCCGCGTGAGAAGCGGACCACGGTCGGAGCGTCGTCGACCGCGACCGCCTCTCCGAGCTCCTCGACGAGGCGCTCCGCATCACGCGGCGCTGCGAGGCGGAGGCCCGGCACGGCCTGCAGCAGGGCCATGTCCCAGATGCCGTGGTGGCTCGCCCCGTCCGGCCCCGTCACTCCGGCCCGGTCGAGGACGAACGTCACGCCCTGACGATGCAGGGCGACGTCCATGAGGAGCTGGTCGTATGCCCGGTTCATGAACGTCGCGTAGAGGCAGACGACCGGGTGCAGTCCTCCGTAGGACAATCCGGCGGCAGAGGCGACCGCGTGCTGCTCCGCGATGCCCACGTCGAACACGCGCTCGGGGAACTCGTCGCGGAAGCGGGTGAGCCCCACCGGATCGAGCATGGCCGCGGTGATCGCGACGATGTCCTCGCGATCCCTGGCGAGCTCCGTGATCGCGTCGCCGAATGCGCTGGTCCAGGACCGTCCGGTGCTCGGCTTCGACTTCCCGGTGATCGGGTCGATCACGCCCACCGCGTGGAACTGGTCGACCTCGTCCTCGATCGCGGGGCCGTAGCCGTATCCCTTCCGTGTGACGGTGTGCACGACGACCGGACCGCTCTCGAAGTCCTTCGCGAGCTGCAGTGCCCGTTCGACGGCCTCCTGGTCGTGGCCGTCGACCGGCCCGATGTACTTGAGCCCCAGCTCGTCGAAGATCCCCGTGTGGTCGTCGGCCGTCATATCGCGCAGTCCGCGCTTCATCCCCCGCATGGCGGTGTACGCCGCTCGGCCGGGGGGCCCGGACTGCTGCAGCCGCTCCTTGCCCCACGAGAGCAGCTTCTCGTAGCTGTTCGACGCGCGCAGCTCATCGAGGTGCGCCGCCATGCCGCCGACGGTGGGCGCGTAGGAGCGTCCGTTGTCGTTGATGACGATGACGAGCTTGCGCGGTGGACGGGAATCATCCGCCGCGATGGTGTTGAGCGCCTCCCACGCGACTCCGCCGGTCAGGGCCCCGTCGCCGATCACGGCGACCACCCAGCGGTCGTCCTC
Source organism: Brevibacterium sp. Mu109 (assembly GCF_900169375.1). Lineage (NCBI taxonomy): Bacteria > Bacillati > Actinomycetota > Actinomycetes > Micrococcales > Brevibacteriaceae > Brevibacterium > Brevibacterium sp. Mu109. The sequence continues at coordinate 127,931 of NZ_FXZF01000003.1, read as the reverse complement.
GCCGCGCAGCTGATGCGCCTTGGCGATCCCGTCCGCCCAGGACAGCGAGGTCGAGGCGTGCGAGTTCTCGACGACGTCGTGCTCGCTCTCGTCCCGCGAGGGGTATCCCGACAGCCCGCCGCGCTGGCGCAGCGTCGCGAAGCGATCGCGACGACCCGTCACGTACTTGTGGACGTAGGACTGGTGTCCCACGTCCAGGAGGATCGTGTCCGCCGGGCTCTCGAACACGCGATGGAGTGCGAAGGTGAGCTCGACGACTCCCAGATTGGGGCCCAGGTGGCCGCCGGTGCGCGAGACCGTCGCGACGAGGTCCTCACGGACCTCCTTGGCGTACACCTCGCATTCGGCGAGGGACAGGGCCCGCAGGTCTGCGGGTGAGGAGACGGACTCCAGGAAAGTCATCGGGGGGCGACTCCTAACGGGAGGGCGAACGACGTTCCATCCTAACGCCTGCAGAGGATGCCGGGGCCCATCCCCTCCCCGCGGGTGGCAGGATGGTCGGACGAGCAGGTGACCGCCGTCGAGGTCCACGATGAGGCCGAGGTCCTGGACCCCGTCCGCGTCGAGGAGGACATCGCGGCCCTGCGCACATACGCACCGGTCCGGGTCGTCGTCTGGACGCGGGACGGCGGACCGAGCGACAACATCAACGCGGAGACGCTCGCGTGGGCGAGGGACCTGCCCGACGAGGAGCTGCTCTCCCCGGACGGCCGGTACTGGGCCGACGGAACCCTCGTCATCACCCTGTCCGTCGAGAACACGAGCGGAACGGGCAGCGGCCAGGTGGGAACGTACTTCGGAGAGGACATCGCCGTGGAGTCCACGAGCGCTCAGGAGGATCTGCAGAGTCGGGGATACGAGCACTTCCGGGCACTCGACTGGGGGTCCGGAGTCACCGCGATCGCGGATGCCGCCGCCGGTGAGATGGCCCGTCCCGCCTGGACACGGTTCAGCATCACGTACGGAGTCCCCCTCGCACTCGCGATGCTCGCCGCGGCGAACATCGCCGGTGTCAGGTCGATGGGGGCGCGGTTCCGCACCGCGAACGACCGCTTCTCGATCACCACGCAGGACGTCCACACGACCGTGTCGGACACGGAGTACGTGCTCGATCACGGATTCGGCGCTCGCGTCCGGTCCACGGCCGGATCGGTCCTGCGTCAGTACGACCGCACGCTCGAGGAGCGCGACGCGATCGCGGAGTCCCCGGTGTGGAAGGTGAACGCGGTGAACATCCGACTCTGGCGGGACATCCGCGACATCCGCAGATCCGCGGAGAGCATCGAGGACGCCTCGGCACTGCTCCGTCGTGCGACAGTCCTCTACCTGGGCGACGGTGACTGGAAGCAGGTATGGGACGAGGAGATCGAGGAGACGGCTGATCACCTGCGCACTGCCCGGGACGACGGCGGACTGCGACGTCGCGCCGGGGCCGCCGTCGCAGCAGAGCTCCATGACTTCTGCACCACCGCACTCGTGCGGCTGGAAGAGGTCCGCGACCGCGGCGCAGCAGGTGGAGGCGAGAACATCTCCGCGTGCCTCGAGGAGATCGCGGAGATCCGGGGAGACCTCACACGCCGGATGTACGAGGTCGAACGGGCCGCCGCACCGACGAACAGCGCCAAGGCGAGGTATGTGGACAGGGCCATCGCGGATGACCGGTGGACCCGCAACGACCGGTCCCGATCCATCACAGGGTTCTACGACCGCCGTTCCTTCTATTCTCCCCAGTCGTTCATCATCGGGTTCGCTGTCGGCGCACGCAGCCACCGCAGGGCCGTGGAGCGTGAGAAGCGCGTGCAGAGCTCCGGCGGGTCGCGCACCGGCTATGGATCATCCGGGGGTGGCTTCCGCGGATCGGGCAGCTCCTCCCGCTTCTGATCCCGGCAGCCCGATGCAGGCGCGGAGAAGCCCCCCACCGAATCGGTGAGGGGCTTCTCCATGATCGGCCGCAGCCGGTGGCCACCCGCGACGATCGCTCATCGCAGCGGGCCTCCGATCACGCGGTCGCGAGCTGACGCAGGACGTACTGGAGGATGCCGCCGTTGCGGTAGTAGTCCGCCTCGCCGGGCGTGTCGATGCGGAGCACCGCGTCGAACTCGACCTTCGTACCGTCCTCCTTCGTCGCCGTCACGTGGAGCGTCGACGGGGTCTTGCCCTCGTTCAGCTCCGTGACACCGGCGATGTCGAACGTCTCCGTGCCGTCGAGGCCCAGGGACTCCGCGTTCTCACCGGCGGGGAACTGCATCGGCAGCACGCCCATGCCGATGAGGTTCGAGCGGTGGATGCGCTCGAAGCTCTCCGAGATGACGGCGGCGACGCCCAGGAGCTTGGTGCCCTTGGCGGCCCAGTCGCGCGACGAACCGGAGCCGTACTCCTTGCCGCCCAGGACCACCAGCGGGATGCCGGCGGCCTGGTAGTTCTGCGACGCATCGTAGATGGTCGTCTGCGGCGCGCCCTCCTGCGTGAAGTCGCGGGTGAAGCCGCCCTGCACGCCGTCCAGGAGCTGGTTCTGGAGACGGATGTTCGCGAACGTGCCGCGGATCATCACTTCGTGGTTGCCGCGGCGCGAGCCGTAGGAGTTGAAGTCCTTGCGCTCGACGCCGTTCTCCACGAGGTACCTGCCGGCGGGGGTGTCCGCCTTGAAGGAGCCCGCCGGGGAGATGTGGTCCGTCGTGACGGAGTCGCCCAGCTTCGCCAGGACACGAGCACCGGTGACGTCCTCGACGGGGGACGTCTCGAGGGTCATGCCGTCGAAGTATGGGGGCTTCCGCACGTAGGTGGAGCTGTCCTCCCACTCGAAGACGTTGCCCGCCGGTGTGTCGAGCGCCTTCCAGCGGTCGTCGCCGTCGAAGATCGTCCCGTACTCGGTCGTGAACATGTCCGTGCTGATCGAGGACTGGATGAGCTCCTCGATCTCCTCCGGTGCGGGCCAGATGTCCTTGAGGTAGACATCATTGCCGTCCGTGTCCTGCCCCAGCGGCTGTCCCTCGAAGTCGAAGTCCATCGTGCCGGCCAGCGCGTAGGCGATGACCAGCGGAGGCGACGCGAGGTAGTTCATCTTCACGTCGGGGCTGATGCGGCCCTCGAAGTTGCGGTTGCCGGACAGCACGGCGGAGACGGAGAGGTCGTTGTCCTGGATGGACTGCGAGATCTCCTCCTCGAGCGGACCCGAGTTGCCGATGCACGTCGTGCAGCCGTAGCCGACGATGTAGAAGTTGAGCGCTTCGAGGTCCGGGATGAGACCGGCCTTCTCGTAGTACTCCGTGACGACCTTGGAGCCCGGAGCGATCGAGGTCTTCACCCACGGCTTCGAGTTGAGGCCCTTCTCGCGAGCCTTCCGCGCGAGCAGACCGGCCGCCATCATGACGGACGGGTTCGACGTGTTCGTGCAGGACGTGATCGAGGCGATCGCGACCGCACCGTTCGCGAGCTCGAACTCGCGACCGTCGGCAGTGGCGACGGGAGCGGACTTCTGCTCGTCGCCGGGCTGCGCGTAGTTGTGGATGTCCTTCGCGAACTGCGACTTCGCGTCGGACAGCTCGATGCGGTCCTGCGGACGCTTCGGACCGGAGATCGACGGCACGACCGTCGACAGATCCAGTTCGAGGTACTCGGAGAACTCGATCTCGGCCTCCGGGTCGTGCCAGAGTCCCTGTTCCTTCGCGTACGTCTCGACCAGCGCCATCTGCTCCTCGTCGCGACCGGTGAGACGGAGGTAGTCCATCGTCACCTGGTCGATCGGGAACATCGCGGCGGTGGATCCGAACTCGGGGCTCATGTTGCCGATCGTCGCGCGGTTCGCCAGCGGGACGGCGGAGACGCCCTTGCCGTAGAACTCGACGAACTTTCCGACGACGCCGTGCTGGCGGAGCATGTCCGTGATCGTGAGGACGACGTCCGTCGCGGTGACGCCCGACGGGATCTCACCGGTGAGCTTGAAGCCCACGACCGGCGGGATCAGCATCGACACCGGCTGGCCGAGCATCGCGGCCTCAGCCTCGATGCCGCCCACGCCCCAGCCCAGGACGCCCAGGCCGTTCACCATGGTGGTGTGGGAGTCGGTGCCCACGAGGGTGTCCGGGTATGCGCGCAGCACACCGTCGACCTCGCGGGGCATGATGACGCGAGCCAGGTACTCGATGTTCACCTGGTGGACGATGCCCATGCCCGGGGGGACGACCTTGAAGTCGTCGAATGCCGTCTGGCCCCACCGCAGGAACTGGTAGCGCTCGCCGTTGCGCTGGTACTCGATGTCCATGTTGCGCTCGATGGCGTTCGCGTTGCCGAACGAGTCGATCTGCACAGAGTGGTCGATGACGAGCTCAGCGGGCGCGAGCGGGTTCACCTTGTTCGGATCGCCGCCCAGCTCCTTGACCGCTTCGCGCATCGTGGCGAGGTCGACGATGCACGGCACGCCGGTGAAGTCCTGCATGACCACGCGCGCAGGGGTGAACTGGATCTCGTGGCTGGGAGCGGCCTTCGGATCCCAGGCCGCCAGAGTGCGGATGTGATCGGCGGTGATGTTCGCGCCGTCCTCCGTCCGCAGGAGGTTTTCGAGCAGCACCTTGAGGCTGAACGGAAGCTTCTGAGAGCCCTCCACCGCATCGAGGCGGAAGATCTCGTAGTTCTTGCCGTTGACCTCAAGCATGCTCTTGGACGTGAAACTGTCGACGTTGCTCAACGTGTTTCTCCTCTTCTGCAGCTCTCGACACTCGCGGATGCCCGCGCCTGCCGAATTAGGCAATGCGGATGTTCCGTAAAGTATCTTGATGTCAAGATACATTCTATCGTGTCCGGATGCCCCCGGCCATTTGCCCCTCGGACTTCTCCCGGAATCGCCGAGTCAGCGGTCGAGGACTGCGACGAACTCCAGGTGCCCCGTGACGGGGAAGAGATCGTGCGCGACCACCGATGAGACCCGGAAGCCGCCGGCGACGAGCCTCTTCAGGTCGCGCGCGAGGGTGGCACCGTCGCACGATACGTGGACGATCCGCTGGACGGATGACGCGAGGAGCGCATCCACGACTGCGGGTCCCGCCCCCGTTCGAGGCGGGTCGAGCACGGCTGTGCGCGCAGCGGCGAAGTCCGGTGCCCCTTCGACCCTTCCCACGTCGAATCGCGCATCGAGACCGCGCGCGTTCGCGACCGCGTCGGCCACCGCCTGCGCGGAGCCCTCGATCCCCGCGATGGAATGCCCCTGCTCCGCGAGGCCGATCCCCAGCAGGCCCGCACCGCAATAGAGGTCCAGCACGGTCCCGCCGTCGGGGTCGCCCACTGCGGAGCGCACCGACGATACGAGAACGGCGGCCGCATCGCGGTGCACCTGCCAGAACCCATCGCCCCGCACGCGCAGGTCACGATCGACTCCCGGCACTCGTTCGCGCACCCATCCGTCTCCCTGCACGGTGTGGAGGGGGCGGGCGAACCGACCGCCGCGATTGCGCGCGCCTCTGCCGCGTGCGCGGGTCCCCGCTTCCGCGAGGATGCTCCATTCGCCGGGCCAGTCACGGGTCTGGCTGACCACCGCTTCGGCCTGCTCACGGGCACCGGCTCCGCGCAGGACCACCGCACCGGAATCATGTCCGGCTGCCACTTCGACCCGGGTGACCCCGGGAAGGCGGAGGTCAGTGAGACCCAGCGCATTCACCTCGTCGACGGCCAGAGGGATGATCCCCGCGTCATAGGGGATGACCGTGTGGCTGCCGGGGGCCAGCATGCCGAGCCGTCCATCTGCATCGACCGCGCTCTGCACCCGCGTGCGCCATGCCGTCCCGTCCAGGACGCCTTCCCTGTCCGGGGCGCCTTCCGTGTCCGGGGCGCCTTCGCGGCTCGCGGACTCAGCTGCGGCCTCCAGCGGTGCCGGCAGGACGCGGAAGCCCACCTGCGACGCATCGAGACCGCCGATCCGCTCGAGCTGGTCGGCTGCCGCCTGCTCCTTGAGCGCACGGGAGTGCACCAGTGCGACGTGGGCGAACTCGAGGCCGCCCGCACCCGGGACCCCCAGCGCGATGCGGCGGTCGGTGACGCGGTGGGGCGATGCCTCACGCACCTCGACCGTCCTCGCACGGAGCACGCGGCGGGACTCCCCCGTGATCTCCGCGTCGACCGTCTCCCCCGGGATGGCCCCGGCGACGAACACCGTGCGTCCGTCGTGGTGCGCCAGGGATTCGCCGCCCGCGGCGGGGCGGAGGATCTCAAGCGTCACACGGTCCTGTCCGCTCATCTGCGCTCCCTGAGGTGCCCGGGTCAGCGGACTTCCGCGATCTCCGGACCGCGCTCGAACGGGTTCAGGTCATCTGAATCGGCGGGCTCGGCGTCCGTCTGCACACCTGCGGCCTGCTCACCATCAGCCGTCTTTGCCGGAGTGATGTTCGGCGCGGTGAGGGGAATCAGCTCGCGCGGAGGCATCGCGTCGCCGCCCCGATCGACGACGACGCCGCGGAGCAGATCCACGAGCTCCGCGCGCGGCTCCTTCTCCGTGACAGCGGTGCCGGAGAAGACTGCGCGGAGGAACCAGCGCGGGCCGTCGATGCCCGCGAAGCGCGTGACGCGCACACCCGTGCGTCCGTCCTTCGCCCGGACGGGCACCTGGCAGACGAGCTCGTTCCCGAGGTCCGTGTAGAGCTCGTCGGCCTTGCCCCGACGACGTCGCACGCCGTCCGCGATCTCGTCGCGGATCGACTTCCAGAGGCCCTCGCCGCGCGGAGCCGCGAAGACCTGCAGCTGCATCGCGGCCTTGCCGTGCACCATGGTGACGCCGAGCACCCTGTCCGACTTTTCCTCCGTCTCGAGCCTGATCTGCATGCCGTCCAGCACCGGCACTGCGAGCGCGCCCATCTTCAGACGGTGGCGATCGGGCACGGAGTCGTCGACGTCGAAGGGACCCTTCTCCGTACGATCGCGGGGAGCCTCCTTCGGGTCGACGACGAACTCATCGTCCTCGACGGGCGCTTCCGCACTCGGATCGGCGGCGTCCTGCGGAACGTCGACGTCCTCCGCGACGTCCGTCGCGTCGTCAGCGACCACGGACGACGCGTCCGGGCGCTTCTTCTTGAATCGGTCGAAAAGTCCCATGGATCCTTCCTTCGGCAGTGCACTGACGAGTCTAGTGCTGTCGCGACCGACGTCACGGTCGGCTGTGTCGACGTGCGGACGTCGCGGGTCAGTCGGACGCGGAGAAGCCTCCGGTCGAACCGAAGCCGCCGACACCTCGTTCCGTGTCGTCGAGCTGGTCGACGATGGTGAAGCGCGCATGCGCGACCGCCTGGACCACGAGCTGGGCGATGCGGTCGCCCCGCTGAACCGTGTATGTGGTGTCCGGATCGAGGTTGACGAGCGGCACCTTGATCTCACCGCGGTATCCGGCATCGATCGTGCCGGGAGCATTCACGACGGTGACTCCGTGCTTCGAGGAGAGCCCGGAGCGGGGGTGTATGAAGCCTGCATGCCCGGCCGGCAGCGCGATCGCCACCCCGGTCGCGACGACCGCCCGCGCGAAGGGCGCCAGCTCGACGTCCTCATCCGCGTACAGGTCGGCTCCCGCATCGTCGGCATGTGCGTACGCGGGCACGACCGCGTCCTCACTCAGCACCTTCACTCGCACGGCGGGTCGCGCACCCTGAGCGTCTCTCTGATCAGTCACGGCGCCACTCTACACAGCGGGTGAGCGCCAGTGGCCGTATGGGAAGATGAGGCCATGACCACCACCTCCTCGACCGTGTACAGCGAACGCCTCTCCCCCAGCGCCGGATGGTGGATCACGCTGATGCTCCTGTCTGCGATGACGTCCCTCCTGGTACTTCCGCTCACGCAGGTGGGTGCGGTCGTCCTGCCGCTCCTCGTGGCGGCCGCGGTGATCATCTGGATGCGCTCGCTGTCCGCACGCGTCGTCGTGACCGAGGAGTCGTTCATCGCCGGCCGCGCCCGGATCGACAGGAGCTTCATCAGCGGCGTCACCGGCTTCGATGCGCAGGAGTCCTTCGCTCAGCGCGGCCATCTGCTCGACGTTCGCGCCTTCCTCCTGCTGCGCCCGTGGGTCAAGACCGTCGTGCGCATCGAGATCGCAGACCCGTCCGACCCCACCCCGTACTGGCTGGTCTCCACGCGGAAGCCGCAGTCCCTGGCCGCGCTCCTGTCTCCGTCACCCGCCACCGCCTGAGCTTCCGCCGCGCGCGCCCGCGCACACGTGACCCGTGCTCGCGCCCGCCCGCACGTGAAGAGGGGAGGGACCGCGATCGCGGTCCCTCCCCTCTTCGCACAGCAGTCCCGGGAGTCGCCTCCCCCTGAGAGCACGCCGGATCGATCGCCCGATCCGGTCAGGGCTTCACCCCATGCAGTCGGTGCAGATCATCGCGTCTGCGTCGGCGAGCTGCGAACGGTGCCTGACCAGGAAGCACTCCATGCAGGTGAACTCGTCGTTCTGCTTCGGCAGCACGCGCACGGACAGCTCTTCATTCGAGAGATCCGCGCCCGGCAGCTCGAATCCCTCAGCAACGGCGGCCTCATCCTCGTCGACCTGGCTCGCCATCTGCTGGTTTCGCTGCGCCTTCAGCTCTTCGATCGAGTCGTTGCTGAGTTCCTCGTCCTGCTTCTTCGGCGCATCGTAGTCGGTTGCCATCTGGCGTGATCACTCTCCGGGAAATCGGTGCTGTTCGGAGGTGATTGAAACCTACCTCCGGCTGTGTCCCCTGCATTCTGCACGGACACCCCCGACCGCGCAAGAGGAAAAGCGATGAATCCAGTGTGATTCACGTCCGATTCACGACGTGACGTGTTCACCACCAGGATCCGTCAAGGGTCGCGTGGGAGGATCACGGTGAGAAGCTCCTGCGATTCCCTGTTCGCAGGAGCTGACCGCGCGAGCCCCGGGTCGTGCGGTCGCCGCATGGAAGGAGTAGTCATGAGCAGGTTCCGACGTGGGCTCGACGAACGCATCGCTGAACTGCGGCATCGGCTCGCCGCAGCACGCGAGGACGACGACCAGCATGAGGAGGATGTTCTCCTCGGCGATTTGGAGACCCTGGTCGACATCGCGGGCCGAAGCGATGTGGACACCACCGAACTGGAGGCCGTCCTCGCGGTGGAGACGGGTGCGATCCCGATCATCCCGTCCCCCGACGACAGCACTGCCTGAAGACGACAGCACTGCCTGAGCGAGTCGCCGGAACGACTCAGCAGTGCGCGGCGCGGCGGCCCCTCAGACGGCCCAGGTCGGGTGCGTCGGCCGTTCGACCGCTCCCAGGCAGCAGTCGATCGCGCACGCGCCGCTGCCGGGGACCAGGGGCCCCTCGGCCGTGACGGCAGGTGCGTCCACATCGTCGCCCCGCACCTGTGCGGCCCTCTCCTCCAGGAGATCCACGAGTCCCGCGACGAACTGGGGCCGCACGCCGACGGTGCCCGCGCGGACGAAGTCCATCCCCAGCCTCTGGGCCGTCTCCCGCGCTTCAGTGTCGAGGTCGAACTTGACCTCCATGTGATCGGACACGAAGCCCATGGGCACCAGCACGACACCGGTGACACCCTGCTCCGAGAGCTCCTCCATCCGGTCATTCACATCCGGCTCCGACCACGGGACGTGCGGCGCGCCGGATCGTGAGCAGAAGACGAGCTCCGATTCCAGCACGGCGCGCTCGCCCAGTTCGCCCGTCACCCAGTCGATGAGCTGGCGGTGCTGCGCTTCGTAGCCCGCAGTCCGCTTCTGCGATGCGGTCTCCATGGCTTCGGGGATCGAGTGCGTCACGTAGAGGATCCGCTGGCGCTGCGCATCGAGGCCGCCCGTCAGCTGCTCGAGCTGGTCGAGCCCCTCTCGCACGCAGGCGAGCTCCGCCTGCGCGAAGCCGGGGTGGTTGTAGTACTGCCGGATCTTGTCGAACTCGACGCTCAGACCCTCATCTGCCAGCGCCCTTACGGTCCCGGCGAAGTCCTCGCGATACTGCCGGCAGGACGAGTAGCTCGAGTACGCGGACGTGTCGATCGCGAGCAGGCGTGCACTGCCGCTGTCCTGTGCGAGCGCACGCGCCGCGTCGGTGAGATACGGCTCCCAGTTGCGGTTGCCCCACACGATCGGCGTGCGCAGGCCGCGCTCCGCCATCTCCTGCTCGAGCGCCGCGAGCAGCGCCCGGTTCTGGTCGTTGATCGGCGAGCGTCCGCCGAAGCCGTAGTAGTGCTCGCCGACCTCGACGAGCCGCTCGTCCGGTATGCCGCGGCCCGCCGTGACGTTCTGCAGGAACGGAAGCACGTCCGCGTCCTTCTCCGGTCCGCCGAACGACATGAGGACGACTGCGTCGAATGGTTCAAGGTGTCTGTCAGTCACAGGGAACATGGTATCCGCTCGCGCCGGGACGACGGGACGGGCCCTCGGCGCAAGAGGTTCGGTCTCACACCGTGGTCCGATCTGCGACTCGCGGACGCAGGTCCGCGTCGTGGGCACGAGTCCGTGACACGATCGGAACCAGCCGTGACGTGCGAGGAGGAACCCACGATGACCCAGTTGACCCTGCGCGGGCTGACGGATGACGAGGATGCACTGGTCCTCGTCGACCCGACGGGCACGGAGCATCGACTGCCCGTGGACGACGCTGTCATCGGCGCCGTCCGGCGCGCTCGCCGCGCCCATGCATCCGAGGCCCCCCGCGGAGACGCCCTGCGCCCCCGCGCGATCCAGGCGATGGTCCGCTCCGGTCTGACGGCGGAGGACATCGCCGCAGAGACAGGCGAGGACGTCGAGCACATCCGACGGTACGAGCGCCCCGTGCTCGATGAGCGCCGCCACATCGCGCAGCAGGCCGGACGCGTGCTCGTCTATCCGGACACGGACACCGGCTCGCCCACGCCCCTCGCAGAGCTCGCCCTCGAACGGCTCGAACTCCGCGAGGTCGACCCCGAGTCGATGGAGTGGGACGCGTGGAAGCGCCAGGACGGCACGTGGTACGTCGAGCTCTCCTTCGTCGCAGGGTCGCGACGACGAGCCGCCGGCTGGACCTATGCGCGCGGCTCCGTCGTCGCCCAGGACGATGAGGCCCGCTGGCTCTCCGACTCCGGCCCCACCGATTCCGGCCCGATCCCCGACTTCGGCTCCGGGTCGGAGAGGCGCTTGAGCGCCGGCGACCCGCTCCCACCGGCCTCACCGCGCAGCGCGCCGACCCGCGACCATCAGACGGAGACGGGTCGGATCCTCGAGAGCCTGCGCCGTCGACGCGGCGTCACCCCGGCCCCGACGGACGAACCGACCCGCCCCACCGGCCCTCCAGCCGCCGGACCTGCCGCAGGCGCATCCGCGGACGATGCCGCCCCGCCTGCGCCGCCCGTCGGATCGGACGCTCCGCCGGCGGCCTCCAGCGGTCTCCGCCTGGTCGGCGACGCGGACGACCGGACCATCGACGGAGCGCACAGCGCGCCCAGCAGCCCGGACGAGGCACAGGACGCGAGCGTCGTCGCGCTGCCGTCCACCGATGGCGACGGTGCGGGATCGTCGCACGACCAGCACCCGGACCAGCACACCGAGCCTATCGGCACGCCTCGACTCGATTCGCCCGCGCCGGATGCCCCGCAGGCTCCCAGCGGATCGGACGGCACTGCGCACTCCGGACCGTCGACCGCCGAGGCCGCCCCCCAGGAGCCCGCCGGCGGGCCGGGCGCGGACCATCCCTCCCTGCTCGACGATCCGGCCCTGTCCGGATGGGACAGCACGGCGGGAACCGCGGTTGAGGAGTCTCCCTCCGCCTCCGCGAAGGTCTTCCCCGGAACCGTTCCGAGCACGGGGGACTCCGCGGAGACCTCGGCAGAGGACACCGCCGCGCAGGACTCCGCGCCGCCGGACGCCGCCAAGCGTCGTCGCGGACGCTCGTCCGTCCCCAGCTGGGACGAGATCATGTTCGGTGGTCGCGGGAAGGACTGACCAGGCGTATCCGCGTGCCCCGATCTCCCACGGCGGACTCGTCGTGGGAGACGAGGATCATCCCCACGTCGGCGAGCACCTCATCGAGGTCCGTCAGCAGAGCCTGCGCCGTCGGCGGATCCAGGTGCGCAGTGGGTTCGTCGAGCACCACGACGTCGGCACCCACCAGCAGCGTCCGTGCGACGGCCAGCCGCTGACGCTGTCCACCTGACAGGCGCGATCCGCCGGCACCGACCCGCGCATCCAGCCCCCGCTCCGACAGCAGAGTGCCCAGCCCGGCCCGGGTGAGGGCATCGGCGAGCTCGTCGTCATCGGGGGCCTCGTCCCGCGGCCGGGCGATGAGCAGGTTCCCCCGCAGGGTCGAGTCGAACACGTGCGCCTCCTGCGGACACCATGCGATGAGACCCGCCACGTCCGCGAGCCCCAGCCCCTCTGCGCTCACCCCGTTCACCAGCACGCGGCCTGACGTGGGTTCGAGGAACCGCAGCAGGGCACTCACGAGGGTCGTCTTCCCTGAACCGGATGGTCCCGTCACGACCGTGGCACCCGGGATCGGGAAATCGGCGCTGAGTCCGCTGATGACCGGTTCGTCCGTGTCCGGCCACTGCAGAGCGAGGTCCTCGACCGCGAGCGTGGTGACCGTCTCCGGTGCACCCGCCGAGGCAGCACTGTCGGCACCCCCCGGACGAGGAGGGTCATCGAGGTCGTCGATCCCCGACAGCACGGTCCGCAGCGCGGGCCACTGCTGGATCGCTGCGAGCGAGTCGAGGAGAGCATCGGTGAGACCGAGAGGCAGCAGCACGGCCACCGCGAGCATCTCCGCGCTGAGTGCTCCGCCGGCCACCGCGGGACCCAGCAGCATGAGGATGGCCACGGCTGCGGATGTGCAGGCGGCGATGACGACCGCCTCACCCGCCCCTGTCGCACGCAGCGCCCGTTGCTCGCTCGCGGCCGCCCGCTCGTCCTGCTCCTCGAAGGCCGCGGTGGGAGCGCGCCACGCGCCGTCGGGAATGAGGTCGGCGCGCGCAGAGAGCAGCCCCACGACGCCGGACAGCACCGCTGCTCGAGCATCCACGCGCACCGCGCTGGCACGCCGATCGGCTGCGAGTGCGGCCCATGCGGCCGGGCCCAGGGCGATGCCCAGGCTGACCAGCCCGACAACTCCCGCCACGGAGTCGATGGCGAAGAGCACACAGGTCGCCGCAGCGCTGACCAGCACTGCGACGAGGGGCGGCAGCACGACGCGCGGGACCAGGTCGCGGATGTCATCGACGTCGGCGATGAGCGTGCGCAGCGCACCTCCCCCGCGCGCGATCCGCCGGTCCGCCGTGCCCCGGTGCGCGAAGCGGTCCCACAGTCGCACGCGCAGCCGCGTGAGCGAGTCGAGGACCGCGTCGTGGAGCCACAGCCTCTGCGCGTAGGCGAAGACCGCGCGGGACAGTCCGAAGAAGCGCACCCCCACGATCGCGACGAGCAGGTACATGATGGGCGGCTGCGCCGACGCACGCACGATGAGCCATGCGGACACACCGGTCAGCGCGGCACCCGCCGCGGTGGACAGGACACCGAAGAGGACGGCGAGCAGGAACTTGCCGCTGAACGGATTCACCGCACGCACCAGGCGGGTGAGCAGTCGACGCGTCGAGGGGCGCGGTACGGCGGCCGGTGCGGTGAGGGGCGCGTGCTCATGCGCCTGAGGACCGGCATCAGCGGGCTGGAGCGCGATGCGCTCGGCGGTACGGGGTGCGCTGGACTGCGCATCGGTCACATCGCTCTGGTCGAGGGTGACATCGCACTGGTCGAGGTCGATCCGTCCCGCCTCGACGCGCGCCCGACGATCAGCGAGACCGGCGAGAGCCTCGTCATGGGTGGCCGCGATGACCGGCACCGTGTCGGCGAGGTCCGCGATCTGTGCACGGATGCGCGCCGCGATCGCCTCGTCGAGGTGCGCTGTCGGCTCGTCGAGCACGACCAGACCCGCGCCTGCCATGACTGATGCCCGGGCACGGGCGAGCGACAGCCTCCGCTGCTGGCCGGGACTCAGCGCCTCGCACGGCATGTCCGGATCCACCGGCAGGCACGCGAACCGCAGGCATGCGGCCAGGGCCGCTCTGCGTGCCGCGGAGTCGGCCGCCGCTGTCCGCAGATCATCGGGGAGTCGCAGCGCGATCTCCTCCCCCACCGTCCGGGCGACGACGGTGGGACGCTGAGCCGCGTACGCCACGCGGTCGGGGACGCGGATCGTGCCGGAGACCTCCGCCCCAGCCTCATCGCGCAGCAGTCCTGCGAGGACCGACAGCATCGTCGACTTGCCCGCTCCCGAGGTCCCGGTGAGGACCGTGAGGCCCCGCGTTCCGAGGTCCGCACTCACCCGGTCGAGGACGGGGACCGCCTGCCCCTCGTACCGGACGGTGAGGTCGGTGACCGCGATCCTGTCCGATGCGGTCGTGAGAGAGGGAGCGACGGGCCGATCGATGATGTCCCGCATGCGGTCGTATGCCGCCAGGCCGTTCTCCGTCGAGTGGAAGGCGGCGCCCAGCCGGCGCAGCGGCAGATAGCATTCGGGCGCGAGGATCAGCGCGAGCAGCCCCTCCTCCAGCCCCATGTGTCCGTACACCAGCCGGATGCCCACGAACACCGCGACGACGGCGACGGACAGCGTCGCGATGAGCTCGAGCGCCAGCGCGGAGAGGAACGCCACACGCAGGGTCGTCATGGTCGTGTCGCGGTAGGAGGAGGACACATCCCGCAGTGCGGCGGTCTGGGCGGGCAGTCGCCCCAGCCCCACGAGGACGGGGACGCCGCGCGCCAGTTCCACGAGGTGTCCCGACAGCCGGTCGAGTGACCGGGTCGCCTCGTGGACGCGTTCCGCCGTGTACTGGCCGATGAGGATCATGAACAGCGGGACGAGCGGCAGGGTGAGGACCACGATGAGTGCGCTGACCCAGTCGGCCCACAGGATGCGCGCGCCCACGACCAGGGGCACGACCGCACTGGCGGTGAGCGCGGGCACGACCGCGGTGAAGTAGTCGTCGACCTCATCGAGCGACCGGGTCGCCAGCAGCGCGAGCGCCCCGTCCGTTCCCTGCACGTCGCGTCCAGTGCCGCGGAAGACCCGCGCGATGAACCTCCGGCGCAGGCCCGTCTTCGCCCCGGCCGAACTCATGCCTCCGACCGCCTTCCCCGCCCAGGCGGCGACCGCCTGGCACAGGATGCCCACGATGCCGATCACGAGAGGTTCCCTGAGTGCACCGCCCTCCATCGCGCGCACGATGCCCCGCGCGATCGCATCCGCGACGAGGACCAGTCCTGCCGCCTGGAGCGCCGCGACGGCACTCGAGGCCCACAGGCCGAACCGGCCCGACGGCGAGTCGAGCGCGAGCCGCAGCGGGGACCGGCGACCGGTGGGGGCCTCGGCAGCGGTGGCCGCAGTCGAGGCGTGTGCGGACTCCGGGGAGCGGACGGTGACTGTCATGGCGGCAGGGCTCCTCCGTCAGGGCGTCAGTGACGCGTGACCGCGGATCGCGACGGGCACGGTGTGAGCCGGTGGGATGTGATCGACCGTGAGGCGCTTCGCGAACACGGAGTAGCTCCAGGCCTGGTAGGCGAGCACGGCTGGGACGCCCACAGCCGCGACCGCGACCATGACCCCCAGGGTGTAGTCAGAGGACGAGGCGGTGTGGATCGTGAGGTCGAACGCGGGATCCAGCGTCGACGGCAGCACGACCGGGAACGCCGTGGTGAAGATCCCGCCGATGCTCGCAGCGAGGAATGCGGACTGCCCCAGGAAGGCCGACTTCTCCCCGCCCGCGCGCAGGCGCATCCACGCGTACGCCGCGGCGACGACGGCGAGGCCGGTGAGCGACCAGCCGATGACTCCCCCGTCGGACTGCACCTGCACGAGCACCGCCCAGCCCAACAGCGGCAGGACGAGGACGGGGGCCCAGCGGGTCGCGAGTGCGTGCGCACGCCGACGCACGGACCCGTCGGTCTTGAGTGTGAGGAAGAGGAGTCCGTGGAGCACGGAGAAGCACACGGTCCCGACGCCGCCGATCAGTGCCGGCGGCGTGAGCCATGCGAAGGCACCGCCGGTGTTGTCGCCGTTCGCGTCGAGCGGCAGTCCCGTCGTCGTGAGCGCGAGCATCGCCCCCACGCAGAACGCCGCGACGAGCGAGCCACCGGACAGGCACCATGTCCACCCGTCGACCCAGCGCTGCGAGTACCCGCGCTTGCCGCGGTACTCGATCGAGACGGCGCGGAGGATCAGCGCCAGGAGGGTGAACGTGAGCGGCAGGTAGAGAGCCGAGAACAGGCTCGCGTACCAGAGCGGGAACGCGGCGAACATCGCTCCGGCCGCCGTCACGAGCCAGACCTCGTTCCCGTCCCACACCGGACCGATGGTGTTGAGGAGCAGCCTCCGCTCCCTCTCGTCACGGGCGAAGGTCTTCATGAGGATGCCGATGCCCAGGTCGAACCCCTCGAGGAAGAGGAAGCCCAGCCACAGCACGGCGATGAGCACGAACCAGGTCACGGGCAGCAGGTCAGCCATGTCGTCTCCTTGGTCTCCGGATCCGGGGTCTCAGTATGCGAACGACAGGACATCGTCCTCGTCGCCGTCGACGCTCGCGCGGGTGGGCTTCGCCGGGTCGTCGGCCAGTTCGGGCATCGCGGAGACGACGCCTCCGCGGGCGTACTGCATGATGAGCTTCAGCTCCACGACCATGAGCACTCCGTAGACCAGGGTCAGGAGGATGACCGATGTGAGCAGCTCCGCCGCACTCACGGACGGAGAGACCGCCGCGGCCGTGTAGAGGAACACGCCGTCCATGCCGCTGGGATCGGGGTTGGGCGCCACGACGAAGGGCTGCCTGCCCATCTCCGTGAAGATCCAGCCGGCCGAGTTCGCGATGAAGGGTGCTGCGATCCCCCACAGCGCCAGTCGGGAGAGGAACTTCGACCGCGGAACCGTGCCCTTGCGGGTGACGAGGAGTGCGAAGGCCGCGGCCGCAGCCGCGAGCGCACCGAAGCCGATCATGAGTCGGAAGCCCCAGTAGGTGATGAACATCGAGGGCTGGTAGTCGATCTCCTCCCCGGAGTGCTCGCCGTACATCTCGCCCTCCGGCATGTGCGTGCCGTAGGCCTCCTCGTATTCGGGGATGAGGGTCTTCACCCCGGGCACATCCGTGTCGAAGTCGCCCTTCGCGAGGAACGACAGCACACCGGGGATCTCGATGATCGGCGTGACGTCCTCGCAGCTGTTCGACTCCAGGTCGCCGATCGTCAGCACTGAGAACGCGGTCCCGTCGTGGCACGCCGCTTCAGCGGAGGCCATCTTCATGGGCTGCTGCTCGTACATGAGCTTCGCCTGGATGTCTCCGGTGAGCGCGACTGCCGCGAAGGAGAACACCGCGACCCATCCGCCGATCCGCAGGGACCTCCACCACACGGCGTAGTCCTTCTCGTCCCGTCCGGGGACGTCCGGAGCGGAGCCGACCACCACCCGACCCGACTCGTCGACGGTGTCGATGCCGTCGACTCTGCGGCGCCACAGATGGTGCCAGGAGATGCCCAGCAGGAGCGCCGCGCCGACGGACAGCGCGCCCGCGAGCGCATGGCTCGTCGCGGCCAGTGCGGTGTTGTTGGTGAGCACTGCGACGACGTCGGTCATGACGGGGCGGCCGTCGATGAGCTCCACGCCGACCGGGTGCTGCATCCACGAGTTCGCCACGATGATGAAGTAGGCGGACAGCCACGATCCGATCACCGCGCACCAGAGGACCGTGAGGTGGGCGCGTCTGCTGATGCGCCCCCAGCCGAAGATCCAGACACCGATGAAGATCGATTCGAGGAAGAACGCGAGCAGCGCCTCCATCGCCAGCGGAGCACCGAACACGTCGCCCACGAAGCGGGAGTACTCGCTCCAGGCCATGCCGAACTGGAACTCCTGGACGAGGCCGGTGGCCACGCCCATGATGAAGTTGATGAGATAGAGCTTGCCCCAGAACTTCGTGGCCCGCAGCCACACGTCGTTCCCCGTGCGGTGCCACATCGTCTGCAGCACGGCGACCAGGACGCCCAGCCCCAGGGTGAGCGGGACCATCCAGAAGTGGTACACGGTCGTGATGCCGAACTGCCAGCGCGCGATGAGCACGGGATCGAGTTCCACGGAGCCTCCTGAGAGCGGCCGCGGCCCCGCTGACCGGACACCGCGTCTTCTACAGCTCGTAGAATACGGCCGCTCGCCCGCTGCGCACAAACCCATTCACCCCGCGCACAGATTCGTCTCACAGAACGGACGCTTCATGAGAACGTCTGTCAGGTATCCTCCAGGCTCCGCGTGGTAGATTCATGGCTACGCGTGCGCGCGCCCGGCGGGTGCACGATCAGCATCACAGTGCAGCAGCGAACGGAGAATCGGTGGAGAACCTCGGAGAACTCGAGCGCGGCGTGATGGACGCCCTGTGGTCACAGCGCGAAGGTCTCTCCGCCGCCGCACTGCGAGACGCCCTGGCGGATCGCGGTCTCGCACTCACGACGGTCCACACGGTCCTCACGCGACTCGAGAAGAAGGGGTACGTGGTCCGCGACCGCAGCACCCGCCCTCATCTCTACAGCGCCTCGTCGAGCCGGGAGGAGCACGTCTCCGACCTCCTCTCCGAAGTCCTCGACCAGGCGGGCGATCGCCGCGCGGTCCTCGCGCGCTTCCTCGGTACGGTGTCGCTGTCCGACTCCGCCTTCCTCCGCGGCATCCTGGACAGCCGCCTGCGCCACACGGACCCTCCGCGCCACTCCGAGGTCGGCTGACGGCCCGTGCGAATCGCCCCTCGGGCTGACGCACACACCTTCGACACGACCGGACCCGCTGCGGTCCGGCGCGATCCATGACCGCCATCGGCTTCGCACTCGTCATCCTGGCCGTCGTCCTCGCGTGGCCCATCCCGGAAGCGGTCGCCGCAGCGCAGAACCGCTCGCGGCGCACGGCGGACCCGGTCGCGGCGGTGATCATCTGGCAGGCGATCGGTGTGGCGGGCGGCTTCTCGCTGATCTCCGCGTGCATCGCCTTCGCCCTCGCACCCCTGGTCCACGTGCCCGGCGTGCGACTGGACGATGCACTCGATTGGTGGCGGTGGCCCCTGCTCATCGCAGGCGTCGGGCTGCTCGTGCTGCTCCTGGGCTCCCTCCTCTGGGAGGCCAGGTCCGCACGACTGCATCGCGCACGGCACCGCGAGGTCCTCTCCCTCGTCTCCGAACCGCGAGGAGGAGCGCCGGAGACGCGGGTGATCGACACGGATCATGCCCTCGCCTATTCGGTCGCGGGAGGTTCCGGGACCACAGTCGTGTCGACCGGACTGCTGGCGCTCCTCGACGACGATGAGCGGGACGCCGTGCTGGCGCATGAGCGCGAGCATCTGCGGCTCAGACACGACCTGCTGACGCTCGCATTCGCGTCCTGGCATCGGATGCTGCCGTTCCTGCCCGCGACGCGGACCGCGCTCCAGGCCGTGAGCGCGGCGATCGAGGTCATGGCTGACGACGCCGCGCGCCGTTCCGTGTCCGACAGTGCGTTCATCCGTGCGCTCACGAAGGTGTCCGCCAAGCAGGCCGACGGCTCGAAGGACTACGACCCGGACCTCACGGACGTGCGCATCGCCAGGCTGTCCGCCCCGGTCGTCGCCGACACGGTGAGGCCGAGGATCCGCGCGGTCATCTACGCCGTGTGCCTCGTGGCAGTGCCCCCGCTCATCCTCATCGGGACGATCGTGTACAGCTGAGCGGCCCTCACGCGTCGATGCGCTCCGCGTCGAGCGCCGCGGCGCCTGCGACGATGAACTCCTTGCGCGGCGCGACCTCGGAGCCCATGAGGAGTGCGAACGTGTGCTCCGCCGCCTCCGCGTCCGCCATCGTCACGCGCCTGAGGCTGCGCAGTGCCGGATCCATCGTGGTCTCCGCCAGCTGGTCCGCGTCCATCTCCCCCAGTCCCTTGTAGCGCTGGATCGGCTCCTTGTACGTCTTCTTCTGCTTCACGAGCTTCGCGAGCAGCGCGTTGAGCTCTGCCTCCGAGTACGTGTAGATGACCTCGTTCGGCTTCCCCCGTCCCGTCACCACTTCGACGCGGTGCAGCGGAGGGACAGCGGCGAAGACGCGCCCTGCTTCGACCAGCGGACGCATGTAGCGGAAGAAGAGTGTGAGCAGGAGCGTCCGGATGTGCGCACCGTCGACGTCCGCATCCGTCATGATGATGACCTTGCCGTAGCGGGCCTGGTCGACGGCGAAGCTGCGGCCCGCTCCGGCCCCCACCACCTGGATGAGCGCGGAGCACTCCGTGTTCGCGAGCATGTCCGCCACGGATGCCTTCTGCACGTTCAGGATCTTGCCGCGGATCGGGAAGAGCGCCTGGTGCTCGGAATCCCGGGCCGCCTTCGCCGTCCCCATCGCGGAATCGCCCTCGACGATGAACAGCTCCGTGTCCTCGTGGTCGCTCACGCGGCAGTCGTAGAGCTTGGCCGGCAGCGACGACGACTCCAGCGCCGTCTTCCGGCGCTGGTTCTCACGATGCGTCCGTGCGGAGATCCGCGCCTTCATCTCCGAGACGACCTTCTCCAGCAGACGGCCGGCCTGGGCCTTCGTCTGCCGGTGCGACGAATCGAGCTGCGCGGACAGCTGCTTCTCCACGGTCTGCGCCACGATCCGCTTGACGGCGGCGGTCCCGAGCACCTCCTTCGTCTGGCCCTCGAACTGCGGCTCGGCCAGACGGACCGTCACGACGGCGGTGAGGCCCGCGAGCACATCGTCCTTCTCCAGCTTGTCCTTGCCGACCTTGAGCTTCCGGGCGTTCGCGTCGACCGCCTTGCGCACCGTCTTGAGGAGGGACTGCTCGAAGCCGGCCACGTGGGTC
Source organism: Brevibacterium sp. Mu109 (assembly GCF_900169375.1). Taxonomy (NCBI): domain Bacteria; kingdom Bacillati; phylum Actinomycetota; class Actinomycetes; order Micrococcales; family Brevibacteriaceae; genus Brevibacterium; species Brevibacterium sp. Mu109. The sequence continues at coordinate 107,136 of NZ_FXZF01000003.1, read as the reverse complement.
CCGCCCTTGGGGGTCGCGATGATGTTGACGAAGCTCTTCAGCTTCGTCTCGAAGCCCGTGCCCCACCGCAGTGCGATGTCGACGGCCACGTCGCGCGTGACGTCCTGGGACACCATGCGGCCGTCCTCGCCGAGCACCGGGACCGTCTCCGTGAACGTCCCCTCCCCGTCGAGCCTCCAGACATCGGTGATGATCGGATCCGCCGCGAGGTGATCGACGAACTCGGAGATGCCGCCCTCGTAGCGGAACTCCTCTGTCCGGGTCTGCACGATCTCGCCGTTCTCATCGCGCACGACACCGCGCTCGTCCGTCACCCTGATGCCCAGACCGGGGATCAGGAACGCGGTCTGCCGAGCACGGTCCGCGAGTTCGCTGTACTGGAACTCCGCATCGGGCAGGAAGATCTGGGGATCGGCCCAGTAGCGCACCTTCGTGCCGGTGGCGCCGCGCTTCGCCTTCCCCACGACGTCGAGCGGTGTGGGCTCTGTGAAGGGCGTGAAGGGGTTGTCGGCCGACAGCTGTCCCGAGGAGTCGTCGAACCGTCCTGGCTCGCCGCGGCGGAACGACATCCGGTGCACCTTCGATCCGCGCGTGACCTCGACATCGAGGCGCGCGGAGAGAGCGTTGACGACGGAGGCGCCCACGCCGTGGAGGCCGCCGGCCGCCGCATAGGATCCGCCGCCGAACTTGCCGCCCGCATGCAGCTTTGTCATGACGACCTCGACGCCGCTGAGGCCGGTGCGCGGTTCGATGTCCACGGGGATCCCGCGCCCCTCGTCCGCGACGGTCACGGAGCCATCGGCGTAGAGCGTGATGTCGATCGTCGAGCCGTAGCCGCCCAGCGCCTCATCGACGGAGTTGTCGATGACCTCCCACAGGCAGTGCATGAGGCCGCGGGTATCGGTGGTGCCGATGTACATTCCGGGCCGCTTGCGGACCGCTTCGAGCCCGGACAGCACGGACAGGTGCCGAGCATCGTAGCTCTCGTCCTCATTCTTCTTCGCGCTGCGCGCCACCGAGGCTCCCTTCGCTTACGGATCCGACGCTCCATTCTAGAGCGCCGGGCGTCCGGATGACGGGAACGGGCCCCTCAGGCGCGCCGCCGTCGGCCCGTGTGCGACATACTCGATGGCATGTCCGACATCGCACACTTCACGTCTGCCGTGGGCGTCCTCGCCGTCGCCGCCGTGCTGTCCGGCTGCGGCGCGGACACCGGGTCCCCGTCGCATTCCGCCGCACCGCACACGGTGACCGCGGAGCCGGCGTCCGAATCCGCCCGGGCGACCGGACCAGCGCCGGCGCCCGGGGCCTCGGGCACGGAGGATGCCGCAGCCGAGGCCCCCGCGGCTCCGCTGTCCGGACTCACCATCGCGGTCGATCCCGGCCACAACGGCGGCAACGGTGCGAATCCGGGCACGATCGGCCAGAGCGTTCCGGACGGCCGGGGCGGGACCAAGGACTGCAACACCGTCGGCACGGAATCAGCAGACGGATACCCGGAGCACCGGTTCGCATGGGAGACGGCAGAGGCGCTGGAGGATGCTCTGACGGATGCCGGGGCTGACGTGGTCCTCAGCCGGACCGACGACGACGGGGTGGGGCCCTGCGTCGATGAGCGCGGGACGTTCGCCGACGATGCGGACGCCCTGGTGAGTCTGCATGCGAATGGCACGGAGGACGATTCCGCCAGCGGCTTCCACGTCATCGCCGCTCCCGCGGGAGGTCGTGCCGACGACGGGGTCGCAGACTCATCCGAGGTCCTCGGCACGGCCCTCGCATCCGAGCTGGAGGAGGCGGGGCTCAGCCGCAATCCCGCATACGACGAGCTGGTCGTGCGGGACGACCTCGCGACGCTCAACAATGCTGCGGTCCCGGCGGTCATGCTCGAGGCCGGCGAGATGCGCAATGCGGGCGACGCCCGGATGCTCGAGTCCGACGAGGGGCAGCAGCGGATCAGCCGGTCCATCGTCGATGCGCTCACCGTCGCGCTCGTGGACTGACCGCCCGTGCACCGCGCGCACCGGTCGGCAGGTATCGGTTCGGCACAGGACCTAGACTGTCGGGGCGCGGCCCGGAGCCGCGGCACATCTCCCCCGACGCCAGGAGCCGTGATGGCACCCCTTCCGTACGACCCGCCCTTCGGCGCACCCTGCTGGTTCGAGCTCAGCTCGCCGGACCCCGATGCCGCTGAGGGCTTCTACTCCGAGCTCCTCGGATGGCGGTTCGAGGGCGCAGGGCCCCTGGGACTCGGCAGCGCCGCGCACGCGGACGGCCGGCGCGTCGCCGGAGTGAGCGCGCAGCCGCCCGGCCAGCAGGGTCCTGCCTTCTGGTCGGTCTACTTCCGGGTCGAGGAGCTGTCCGCGTACCTCGCGCAGGTGGATGAGGCCGGCGGGCAGGCGCTCATGGCGATCCCGGACTTCGACGGCTCCGCTGGAGTCGCGCTGACGTCCGATCCCGCAGGGACGGCGTTCGGCGTGCTCGCCTACGACGACGACCGCGCGATGCAGTCCTTCGGCACGGCAGGGGCGGTCCACTGGACGGAGCTCTTCACGGCAGACCCGACGGTCCGTGACTTCTACGCATCGGCGTTCGGGTGGGGCTTCACCTCCCTCACGGGTGCGGACGTCGCATCGGGCGATCCGGACGCGGGCGCCGCTCAGCAGGGGTACTGGGCCATCGAGCAGGCGGGGAACAGGATCGGCGGAGTCTTCGACGCCTCGGCCGTGTCCATCCCCGCGCACTGGGAGGCGCACATCCACGTGCCGGACGTCGACGCACTGGAGGACCGCGTCCGCGAGCTGGGCGGGGATGTGCTCGCCGCCCCCCATGATTCGCACCACGGTCGGGTCGGGCGCTTCATCGATGCGCAGAACGCTGCCTTCACACTGGTGACCCCCGCCTGATCGGTCCTTCTAGGAGAGGGTGGCCACTCGTTCAGGAGGGACGGGCCACCTGGTTCAAGAGGGGCGGGCCACTCGTACAGGAGGGGCCGGCTGCTCCCCAGGATCGGCTGAGCACTCCGTGCGAAGGACCCTGTGCGAAGGACCCCGCGCACAGCTCAGCCCCGTCTGCGAGCAGACGGGGCTGAGCTGTCATCCGGACCTCTGTCGGTCCTCGTGCCGTGCCGGTGCTCGAACACATCCGGCTCGCGAGGAGCACGACCGGGGTCGGCAGGGCTCCGGAGTCAGTCGAGGTAGTCGCGCAGGACCTGGGAGCGCGAAGGATGACGCAGCTTCGCCATGGTCTTCGACTCGATCTGCCGGATCCGCTCACGGGTCACGCCGTAGACCTTGCCGATCTCATCGAGCGTCTTCGGCTGTCCGTCGTTGAGGCCGAAGCGCATGGACACGACTCCGGCTTCACGCTCGGAGAGCGTGTCGAGGACCGAGTGCAGCTGCTCCTGGAGGAGCGTGAAGCTCACCGAGTCCGCGGGGACGACAGCTTCGGAGTCCTCGATGAGGTCGCCGAACTCCGAGTCGCCGTCCTCACCCAGCGGGGTGTGCAGCGAGATCGGCTCCCGACCGTACTTCTGCACCTCGACGACGCGCTCCGGCGTCATGTCGAGTTCCTTCGCGAGCTCTTCCGGAGCGGGCTCGCGGCCCAGGTCCTGAAGCATCTGGCGCTGCACGCGGGCGAGCTTGTTGATCACCTCGACCATGTGCACGGGGATGCGGATGGTGCGGGCCTGGTCGGCCATCGCGCGGGTGATCGCCTGCCGGATCCACCACGTCGCGTAGGTCGAGAACTTGAAGCCCTTGGTGTAGTCGAACTTCTCCACCGCGCGGATGAGGCCCAGGTTCCCCTCCTGGATCAGATCCAGGAAGAGCATTCCCCGGCCGGTGTAGCGCTTCGCGAGCGACACCACGAGGCGGAGGTTGGCTTCGAGGAGGTGGTTCTTCGCGATCCGGCCGTCGTGGATGATCCACTGGTACTCGCGCACCACCTTGGGGTCGGTCACGTCGCCCTGCTTCACGAGGTGATCGGCATACATCCCCGCCTCGATGCGCTTCGCGAGGTCGACTTCCTCTGCGGCGTTGAGCAGCGCGACCTTGCCGATCTGCTTGAGGTAGTCCTTGACGGGGTCCGCAGTCGCACCGGCGGACACGACCTGCTGCGCCGGCTGATCTTCGTCGTCCGCGTCGGAGACGACGAAGCCGCCGGCCTCCTTGACCTCTTCGTCCTTCTCCTCCTCGACCGAGTTCTTGGTCTCCGTGGTCTCGTTCGGATCCGTGTCCTCGACGCCGGCCTCTTCGAGCGTCGTCGACTCTGCGTTCTCGATGCCCTCGTCGCCCTTGGCCGCGGTGGCCTTCTTCGCTGCGGGCTTCTTCGCCGCAGTGGTCTTCGCGGCAGCGGTCTTGGCCGCCGTCGTCTTGGCCGCCGTCGTCTTGGCTGCAGTGGTCTTCGCGGCGGTGGTCTTCGCGGCGGGAGCCTTGGCCGCTGTGGACTTGGTCGCCGTGGTCTTCGCTGCTGTCGTCTTCGCGGCGGTCGTCTTCGTCGTGGTGCTCTTCGTCGCCGTGGTCTTGGCCGCGGTGGTCTTCGTCGCTGTCGACTTCGCTGCCGTGGCCTTCGCTGACGCCGGCTTCTTGGCTGCGGTCGTCTTGGCTGCGGTCTTCGCCGTCGAGGACGTCGCCTTCTTCGCAGCAGTGGTCTTCGTCGGCGCTGCTGCGGTCGGCTTCTCAGCGCCTTCGCTGCTGGTCTGAGCGCTCGAGCTTCCCGTATCCTTCGTGGGCACGTGCGAACCTTTCGGCAGAGGGCGGAGGCCACCGGGCCCATCCGGGCACCAGTAAGACCCATGTCAAACTGCGCGGAGGCATGGACCTCCGGCATGGCGTTCGACCGGGTCAACACTCCATCATTGCACGGTATTCCCCCGACACCCAAACCGAGGGGCGTCTTCTCCCCCTCTCTCCCCTGCTCTCTCCCACTCTCTCCCACTCTTCCCCCGACGGGGCCGCCCCTCACCTCCGATGCAGCCACCGCGGTGGGATCCCGTTGTCGATCGCCCTCCGCAGCATGGAGGCGAGCCGGTGGTCCGGGTCGACGGAGAGCGCGCACTCGACGTAGTGGTGCGCGAACGACATGCGGCCCCGCGCCCATTCGAACCACGCGATGAGGGCCAGCACATCCGCACGCGCGCCATCGTCCACCAGCGGCAGGCAGCGGCGCAGCCATTCCACCGCTTCCGCGAGCGCGTCGTGCCGCGGCGGGTCGGGCGACAGTCCGACCATGTGCTCCGCCGCTCCTCCTCCGTCGACGCAGCGCCGCGCGTACGGGAGGAACGCTCCCGGCGCACATCCGCGCAGACGCTCGGGGAGGAAGTCGGGGTGGTCACCGGCGAGGAGCATCTGGATGATGTCCCGGTCCGCGACCGTGCGGCAGAGGAGCTCGAGAGCCAGAACCGCGCGCGGGTCGACCACCAGTGGCACATCGGGCACCTCCCCCGCCGCGCGAGCACGTGCCCGCGCATCCAGCAGCAGGGTCTCCGACACGAGCCCGTCGACGAGCTCCGCAGCCGCGAACCTCTCCCTGCGCAGCGCCGCGACCGCAGCCGCCGTCGCGGCGTCCGGCTCTGGGATCCGCACGGAGGCCGCGAAGCTCTCCGCCACCGGCGCGGTCGCCGATCCGCGGCTGGTCATCGATCCCGTCGGCCGCACCGAGTCGAGCGCGGACGACTCCGTCGCACCCACCTCCCCGCAGCCTCCCCTGCCGGACCACAGCGCGGGGAACACGGAGAATCCCATGTCGCGGAGCACGTCTGTCACGAGGTCGAGTCCGGTGAGGAGCACCGTCACTGCGGCGAGTTCGGCATCGGGCATCGGTTCGCGGTCGTCCCAGCCCATGTGGAAGTCCGCGAGGACATCGCTGTAGAGGACGGGGAAGATCGTGTCGGCGTCCGGCACCGCCAGCAGGGGTTCGGTGAAGCGGAGGACGTCCGGGACGTCCAGCACCGCCGCATCCTCGACTGCGAGGTTGACGCGCAGGCTGGGACCGATGTGTCCGATCTTCGGGCCTATCCTCGTCGCCGTCACGAGCACCAGGGAATCCTCCGGCGGATAGCCCAGCAGCTGCGGGACGATGCCGACGAGGTCAGGGCCATGGGTCACTCTCTGCGTATTCATAGCCGCAGTCCACGCTTCCGCCCTCGCCGACGACAGACCCCTGAGCCTCCTGTGGAGCGCACGTCCCCGATCCACCGGGCACTGTGCGCACGGACCGACCGCGGCGGCACTCGCCTGTGACGCACTGCCGGTGCCGGTCCCCGACCGCTGCGCCCGACGACCTCCAGACGGCCTCCAGACGGCCTCCAGGCGGCGCAGCGGATACGCTTGTCCGATGTCCGCTCGTCGCGCACGGTCCGGGTCCCGGACCTCGCCCTCCCCTCCGACGGGGCCGGTCCCCGCCGATACGGGAACCGCGTCCTTCGACGCCGTGCCAGGCGACCCGCACGCATACGTGCTCACGCTGAATGGCGTCCCCTCGTCTCCCTACCACGCGCACGACCCCGAGGTCCTGGGGTTCGAGTACCTGCGCTGGATCGCCCACCTCACCGCCGCCGCCCTGCCCGCGGGACGGTCCGTGCGCGCCGTCCACATCGGCGGAGCCGCATGCGCACTCCCCCGCCACCTCGACGCGATCAGGCCCGGGTCGCGCCAGACGGTGGTCGAGATCGATGCGGCCCTCGCGGACTGGGTGCGCACGCACCTCGATCTGCCGCGCTCTCCCGCACTCGCGATCCGCGCGGCCGACGGAGCGGTGGAGATCACGCGCTTCCGTCCCGACAGCATCGACCTCATCGTCCGTGACGCCTTCGCGGGAGACACGACCCCGGCGTCCCTGTCCTCACCCGCGTGGTTCGATGCGGTGCACGCGGCGCTCGGACCCCACGGGGTCTACATCGCGAACGTCGCGGACGCGGCGGATCGGTCGGCCCTCCGGTCCGAGGTCGATGCCCTGCGCACGCGCTTCTCCCACGTGCTCGCCGTCGCCGAACCCACCCAGTTCCGCAGGCGGCGACGGGGCAACGTCGTCGTCGCGGCGACCCACGACCCGATCGACGCCCACGCCGTCGAGGCTGCAGTCCGCGGAGACGGGGCCTCCGTCAGGTCCGGTGCCGGGCTGCTCTCCCACCTGGGGCCGGCGCACTCCCGTCGGTGACGCCGCACCGCGCATGCGGTGAGCCGGACCGTACGCGCACCCCACCGCGAGGTGACGACAGGGCGAACTCCTGACTGCTTCGGACTCCGCTGCACGCTTCGGTACCGCGGATGCGCCATAATGGATTGCCCACATCTCAGAAAGGCGACATGACCGAGCGAAGCGAAATCGCGCACGAGCAGGCGCAGATCGACACCCTGTACGCCCGCCTCGACGAACTGCGCGCGGAGACGCGCGCGTCCCTGTCATCGGTGCGCAGGTCGAAGGTGGGCGGCCACCACCAGAACCGTTCCGAGCGCGATGCCTTCGCGACGATGTACGAAGACGCCCTGATCCGCTATCAGTCGGCGGAGGACGGACTCTGCTTCGGACGCATCGATGCCTCCGATGGGGAGACGACCTACATCGGACGCATCGGCCTCTCCGCTCAGGACCGCACGCAGCTGCTCATGGATTGGCGTGCGCCCGCGTCCGAGCCCTTCTACCGCGCCACCGCCGCTGAGCCCAGCGGCCTGGTCCGACGGCGTCATATCGCCACGCGCGCACGGACCGTGACAGGTGTCGAGGACGACGTGCTCGACCTCGAGGGGCTCGATGAGGAGGAGCGGTCCCGACTGCAGGGCGAGGGCGCGCTCATGGCATCGCTCGACGCTCGTCGCACGGGCAGGATGGGCGACATCGTCGCCACGATCCAGTCGGAGCAGGATCGGATCATCCGCCGCGACCTGGCCGGCACCCTCGTCGTCCAGGGCGGTCCGGGCACGGGGAAGACGGCCGTCGCCCTCCACCGCGCGGCCTACCTCCTCTATCGGCACCGTCAGCGCATCGCGAAGTCGGGTGTGCTCCTCATCGGCCCGTCGCCGGTCTTCCTGCGGTACATCGAGCGGGTGCTGCCGTCGTTGGGCGAGACCGGAGCCGTGCTCCTCACCCCGGGCCAGCTGATGCCCGGCGTGGACACCTCCCGGCGCGATGCGGCCGACACCGCCGCCGTCAAGGGCGACCTCCGGATGGCCGACGTCGTGCGCAAGATGGTGCGCTCCTACCAGCGGGTCCCGACCGAGGAGCAGCGCCTGGGAGTCGGACCGTACGCGGTCACTCTGCGGCCATCGGACGTGCGGACGGCACGCGAGCGCGCACGACGGACCGATGACAGCCACAACGCCGCCCGCACCGTCTTCGTCCAGGTCCTGCTCCGATCACTCGCGGAGGAACTGGCCCGGGCCCAGGGCCTCGACAGCCCCGGAGAGCGCCTTCCCGAGCTCCTGGAGGACCTGCGCGCGTCACGTGATGTGCGGATCGCGGTCAACCTCTGCTGGCTTCCGCTCACCACCACGGGCGTCCTCGACGCGATGCTCTCGAAGCGCCACCGACTCACCGCCGCGTCCCGCGGCATCCTGTCCGCAGCGGAGGTCGACACCCTGCTCCGCCCCAAGGGCGCACCCCTCACCGTCGAGGACGTCCCGCTGCTCGACGAGATCGCCGAACGCATCGGCACGGACGGGACCCCGGCCGACCGGGGGCAGGACCCGGAGGTCGAGTACGCCGAGGCCGTCGTCGACATGACGGACACGGGCACCTGGGTCACTCCGCAGCAGCTCGCCCAGAGGTACAGGGAGACGGCCGCCGCGGGCGAGGTCTCGGACCGTGCGGCGAACGACCGGGAGTGGACCTTCGGCCACCTCGTGGCCGATGAGGCGCAGGAGCTCTCCCCCATGCAGCTCCGCCTCCTCTTCCGCCGTGTGCCCAGCAAGTCCGCGACCCTCGTCGGGGACCTCGCGCAGGCATCGGCGACGGATGCGAGCCGCACGTGGCACTCGGTCCTGAGCCCGCACGTCGGTGACCGGTTCGGGCTCGAGGAGCTCACGGTGTCCTATCGGACTCCGCGCTCGATCATGGGGCCGGCCAATGCACTCCTCGCCGCCCGATTCCCCGCCCTCACGCTGCCTGAAGCAGTGCGAGACGGCGACGAATCGCCCAGGCGGCGACGGTACGACTCCGTGCAGGCGCTCGTCGAAGAGCTGCCCGCGATCATCGGACGGGAAGCAGCGGCAGTGGACGGCGGCCGCGTCGCCGTCATCGTGCCCGAGGCGCTCATGGAGCTGGTCGAGCACGCGATCGCCGCGGAGTCGGCTGAGTCGGCAGAGCAGTCAGGATCGGGAGCGCTCCGATTCGAGGACGTCGGATTCGGACCCACTGCCATCGATCATCGGATCGCCGTGCTCACTCCGTACGACGCGAAGGGCCTCGAGTTCGACTCCGTCATCGTCGCGGAGCCGGCGCTCATCGCCCCGCTGCAGGCGGACCCGGAAGGCGATCGGTCGACCGACGCGGGGATCGGCGCACTGTACGTCGCACTCACGCGCTCGACGTCCCGCCTGGCGATCCTCGCCGCCAATCCGTCCATTCTCGACGAGCACTTCACGGAGACGGTGCCCGGTGCAGACGCACCGGGCGGATGAATGAAGACCGCCGGCGGCGTCGGCTTCCCCTCCGATGCCGCCGGCGGCGGGCGCACCGTCGGTGCGCAGTTGTCATCTTACACACATGGCACGCCCACCGCGCAATTCATTCGACCTCCGGCGCACCATGGTCTGCGCACCTCCGCGCGGCACCGCTGCGTGGACGCTGAACTGCAGGGACACCGCCGCCGGGGCAGCAGTCCTCAGGACGCGGGATCTGACCCGGCGGCCTCTGCATCGCGTCGCAGCGACGCGATCGCCGCTTCGAAGTCCTCCAGGGTGTCGAAGCCCTGGTAGACACTGGCGAACCGCAGGTAGGCGATCTGGTCGAGCTCACGCAGCGGCTCCAGAATAGCCAGACCGACCTCGTCCGCATCGATCTCTGCGACGCCCAGGCCGCGGATCTTCTCCTCCACCCGCTGCGCGAGCTTCGCCAGATCATCGTCATTCACGGGTCGTCCCTGACAGGCCTTGCGCACGCCGGTGACGATCTTCTGGCGTGAGAACTCCTCGGAGACGCCCGATCTCTTGATCACCGCGAGGCTGGTGGCCTCCATCGTCGTGAACCGACGGTTGCACTGGGGGCACTGGCGGCGGCGGCGGATCGAGGAGCCGTCCTCCGCGGTGCGGGAGTCCACGACGCGGGAATCCGGGTGGCGGCAGAAGGGACAGTGCACGGCTCAGCCCTCCTGTGACCGGTCGGCGAACCGCACGGAGACCGACTCGCCGTGGGCCGGGAGCCTCTCCGCCGTCGCGAGCGAGCTGATGTGATCGGCGACCTCTGCCAGGGCGTCCCTCGTGTACTCGACCACCTGACTCACGCGCAGGAAGGCATGCACGGAGAGGCAGTCGCCGAACGCCGCCGTGCCCATGGTCGGAAGCACGTGGTTCGACCCCGCGATGTAGTCGCCCAGGGCGACGGGCGTGTGCGGGCCGACGAACACCGCACCGCCGTTGACGATCCGTCCGGCGACATCCCGGGCATCCGCGACGTGGAGTTCGACGTGCTCCCCCGCATACGCGTTGACGACCGCGATCCCCGCGTCCACCGAGTCCACGAGGACGATCCCCGACTGGGGGCCGGCGAGGCTCGTCGCGATGCGCTCCGCGTGCTCGGCCGCAGCGCTCCGGGTCCCCAGGTGTGCGTCGACCGCGTGGGCAAGCGACGGCGAGTCCGTCACGAGCACCGCGGCGGCGAGGGGGTCGTGCTCCGCCTGGCTGATGAGGTCCGCAGCGACGTATTCGGGGTCCGCGGCAGAGTCTGCCAGGACGATGATCTCCGTCGGTCCGGCGACGGCGTCGATTCCGACGTGCTCGCGCACCAGGGCCTTGGCCGTCGCGACGTACGCGTTGCCCGGTCCGGTGATGATGTCGACCGGCTCCATCGACTCCGCAGTGCCGAGCTCGCCGTCCTCGTCTGAGAAGCCGAAGGCGAACGCACCGATCGCCTGCGCCCCGCCGATGGCCCAGACCTCTCCGACGCCCAGGAGGTGCGCCGCGGCGAGCACGGTGGGGTGCGGCAGTCCGGTGTCCCGCTGCGGAGGCGAGGAGATGGCGATCGAGCGGACGCCCGCCTCCTGCGCAGGGACCGCATTCATGACGACCGAGGACGGGTAGACCGCGAGCCCACCGGGGACGTAGAGGCCCACACGGTCAGCGGGCAGATGCCGGGTGGTGATCGACGCGCCGTCGGCGACGGTGGTCGTCCGCGGTGAGGGGACCTCGGCCGCGGACACCGTGCGCACGCGCCGGATGGCCTCCTCCAGCCCGGCACGCACGGCGGGATCGAGGTTCTCCACCGACTCCGCGAGTGCGGTGGCGGGGACGCGGAACGTCCCGGTCTTCACGCCGTCGAAGCGCGCGGTCGCATCCGCGACTGCGGCGCGCCCGCGATCGCGGATGTCGTCCAGCAGCGGTCGGACTGCTTCCAGCGGCGCGTTCTGCTCCGCTGACGCTCGCGGCAGACGGGACCGCAGCGTGCGGCGATCGAGCGCGGTTCCGCGCAGGTCGATGAGGGAGATGTTCTCGAGCGTGTCCACGACGTCCATCCTAGTAGTGCCCGGCGTGCGGCCTCTGCGTCCGCCGCAGCCTCAGCGCAGGCAGTTGGGTCCCAGCAGTGCTTTGAGATCGCCGAACAGGCTGGGGCCCAGGTTCACTCGATAGGTGCGGTCCAGCCGCAGGACGCAGCGCCGGCCGGACTGGACGAGGGTGAGGTGCACGTCCGTCGCTCCGCGGTGGGATTCGAGGACGGTGCCCAGCCTCTCCACCACGGGTGCGGTGCACCGCTCCCACGGCATCGTGATCGTAAGCGGACGGTCCGCCGGATCCGTCACGTCCGGGAGGGTCATCGACTGGGCCATCATGCTCGTCGGCCTGTCGTCGGATGTCCGCACGCGGCCCGTCACGGCGATGACGAGGTCCGTCGTGAGGATGCCGGCCACCGGTTCGTAGGAATCGCCGAAGAACATGACCTCCATCGACGCTTCCAGGTCCTCGACGGTCACGATGCCGTAGGGCCTGCCGCTGTTCTTCGACACCTTCCGCTGCACGCCGGTGATCATCCCGCAGATGGTCACCTGTGAGCCGTCGGACCGACCGCGCTCCGGGTCGATGAGCTCCGCGATGGAGAGCTCGGCCTCCGCGGCGAGGACGCCCTCGAGTCCGTTGAGCGGGTGATCCGAGACGTAGAGCCCGATCATCTCGCGCTCGAACGCGAGCTTCTCCTTCTTGTCCCACTCCGGCCGTTCCGGAACGGGCACGGTGAAGGCCGGCTCCGCGTCATCGTCGCCGCCCAGCCCCGCGAAGAGGTCGAACTGGCCGTGCGCCTCCTGGCGCTTCACACCGATGACCGCGTCCACCGCCTCTTCGTGGACCTCCACGAGTGCCCGCCTGGTGTCGCCCAGTGAGTCGAAGGCGCCGGACTTGATGAGCGATTCGATCGTGCGCTTGTTGCACACGTGCGCGGGGACCTTGTCGAGGAAGTCCCCGAACGTCGTGTAGTCGCCCTTCTCCTCACGGCCGGCCACGATGCCCTCCACCACGTTCTGCCCCACATTGCGCACTGCGCCCATGCCGAACCGGATGTCGTTCCCGACCGGTGTGAAGTTCGCGTGCGATCCGTTGACGTCCGGCGGCAGCACGGTGATCTGCAGCCGGCGGCACTCGTTCAGGTAGATCGCCAGCTTGTCCTTGTTGTCGCCCACGGAGGTCAGGAGCGCTGCCATGTACTCGGCCGGATAGTGGGCCTTGAGGTAGGCGGTCCAATAGGAGACGAGGCCGTAGGCCGCCGAGTGGGCCTTGTTGAAGGCGTAGTCGGAGAACGGGAGCAGGATGTCCCACAGCGCCTGCGCGGCCGCTTCGGAGAACCCGTTGGACTTCATCCCCTCGAAGAAGCCCACCTGCTGCTTGTCGAGCTCGGACTTCTTCTTCTTGCCCATCGCACGACGCAGGATGTCTGCCTGGCCCAGGCTGTAGCCCGCGACCTTCTGCGCGATCGCCATCACCTGCTCCTGGTAGATGATGAGGCCGTAGGTGGTGCTGAGGATCTCCGCGAGCGGTTCCTCGAGCTCCGCGTGGATCGGTGTGATGTCCTGGCGCCCGTTCTTGCGCAGCGCGTAGTTCGTGTGCGAGTCCGCACCCATCGGGCCCGGACGGTACAGCGCCAGGGTCGCGGAGATGTCCTCGAAGTTGTCGGGCTGCATGAGTCGCAGGAGTCCCTGCAGGCCGCCGCCGTCCAGCTGGAAGACGCCCAGCGTGTCGCCGCGCGACAGCAGCTTGTACGAATCGGGGTCGTCGAGGGTCAGCTGCTCGAGATCCAGGTCGATGTCCCGGTTGAGGCGGATGTTCTCGATCGCATCGGAGATGATCGTGAGGTTCCGCAGGCCCAGGAAGTCCATCTTGATGAGGCCCAGGCCCTCAGAGGTGGGGTAGTCGAACTGGGTGATGACCTGGCCGTCCTGGAAGCGGCGCATGATCGGGATGACGTCGATGATCGGCTCCGAGGACATGATGACCCCGGCTGCGTGGACACCCCACTGCCGCTTCAGCCCCTCGAGGCCCTTCGCGGTCTCGAACACCTCGCGGGCCTCCGGGTCCGTCTCGAGCAGGGACCGGAACTCACCCGCCTCGTTGTAGCGGGGGGCCTTCGTGTCCTCGATGTCCGCCAGGGGGATGTCCTTGGCCATCGCCGCCGGCGGCAGCGCCTTCGTGAGGTGCTCACCCATGCTGAACGGCTTGCCCAGCACTCGTGCGGAGTCCTTCAGGGCCTGCTTCGTCTTGATGGTGCCGTACGTGACGATCATCGACACGTACTCCGCTCCGTACTTCCTCGTCACGTATTCGATGACCTCGCCGCGGCGGCGATCATCGAAGTCGACGTCGAAGTCGGGCATGGAGACGCGCTCCGGGTTGAGGAAGCGCTCGAAGAACAGACCGTGCTGGAGCGGGTCCAGGTCCGTGATGCGCATCGCGTAGGCCACCATCGACCCAGCACCGGATCCGCGCCCGGGACCCACGCGGATCCCGTTGTCCTTCGACCAGTTGATGAAGTCCGCGACGACGAGGAAGTAGCCCGGGAACCCCATGCCGACGATGACGTCGATCTCGTAGTCCGCCTGCTTGCGGACATCATCGGGGATCCCCCCGGGGTACCGGTAGTGGAGTCCCTTCTCGACCTCCTTGATGAGCCACGACGTCTCGTCCTCGCCTTCCGGAGTGGGGAAGCGCGGCATGTAGTTCGCGCTCGTGTCGAACGACACCTCGCACATGTCGGCGATCCTCAGCGTGTTATCGCACGCTTCCGGGATCTCCCGGAAGAGGTGTCGCATCTCCGCAGCTGACTTGAGGTAGTAGCCGGTGCCGCCGAACGCGAAGCGGGACCCGCCCTGGTCATAGGTCGGCTCGATCAGCTTCGAACCCGACTGGATGGCGAGGAGCGCTTCGTGCGCCTTCGCATCCGACTCGTTCGTGTAGTGGAGGTCGTTGGTCGCCACCAGCGGGATGTCGAGCTCCTTCGACAGGCGCAGGAGGTCCTTCGAGACGCGCTTCTCGATGCTGAGGCCGTGGTCCATGACCTCGCAGAAGTAGTTCTCCGCGCCGAAGATCTCGCGGTACTCGCCCGCCGCCCGCTTCGCCTCCTCGTACTGCCCCAGTCGCAGTCGGACCTGGACCTCGCCGGACGGGCATCCGGTCGTCGCGATGATGCCCTCGGAGTAGGAGTTGAGGAGTTCGCGGTCGATGCGCGGCCATTTGCCGAACGCGGAGTCGAGTGACGCGATGGACGACGCCCGGAACAGGTTCTGCATGCCCGTGTTGTTCTTCGACAGCATCGTCATGTGCGTGTAGGCGCCGCCGCCGGAAAGATCGTCGCTCTTCTGCGATTCGTCCGTCCGCCACTTCACGCGGGTCTTGTCGTTCCGTGCGGTCCCCGGTGTCACGTAGGCCTCAACTCCGATGATCGGCTTGATCCCCGCATCGGTCGCCTGGCTCCAGAAGTCGAATGCTCCGAAGAGGTAGCCGTGGTCGGTGGTCGCAAGGGCCTTCTGGCCCTGCGCATTCACCGCGGACATGAGATCGCCCAGACGGGCCGCCCCGTCGAGCATCGAGTACTCGGTGTGGACGTGGAGGTGGACGAAGTCATCGGTCATCGCGTCGTGCTCTTCCTGTCTGTCGCTGTGCCATCATGCTGCGATGTCTCGTGCATCGCCGACGTGCGCACGTCATCCCTGAGCGGCCTCGAGCGTGTCGAGTGCCTCCCGGAGGTCCTGCGGGTACGGGCTCTCGAACTCCATCCATTCGCCCGTCTCCGGGTGTTCGATGCCCAGCCTCGTCGCGTGCAGCCACTGCCGGGTGAGCCCCAGCCGTTCCCCCAGCACCGGGTCTGCTCCGTACGGAAGATCGCCGCAGCAGGGGTGCTTGGTCGCGGACATGTGCACGCGGATCTGGTGCGTGCGCCCCGTCTCCAGATCGACCTCGACGAGGCTCGCGGAGCGGAACGCCTCGAGGACCTTGTAGTGGGTCACGGCATGCTTGCCGTCGCTGCGGACCGCGTAGAGGCCGTCGCGGCGCGGATTGCGGCCGATCGGTGCTTCGATGGTGCCGATGACCGGATCCGGCAGACCCTGGACGAGCGCGTGGTAGGTCTTCGACACCGTGCGCTCCTTGAAGGCCCGTTTGAGGACCGAGTACGCGCGCTCGCCCTTCGCGACGACCATCACGCCCGAGGTCCCCACGTCCAGACGCTGCACGATCCCCTGTCGTTCGGCCGCGCCCGAGGTCGCGATCCGGTGCCCCGCGGCGGCCAGCCCGCCGATGACGGTGGGACCGTGCCAGCCGGCGGCCGCATGGGCTGCCACTCCCACCGGCTTGTCGACCACGATCAGCGCATCGTCCTCGTGGATGATCGACATGCCGGGAACCGGCTCCGCCACGATTTCCAGGGGACGCTCCGGCTCCGGCAGAGTCACATCGAGCCGGGCGCCGGACAGTGCGCGGTCGGACTTCCCCACACGGACGCCGTCCTGCTCGACTCCCCCGTCCTGCGCGATCTGCGCCGCGGAGCTCCGCGACAGCCCGAGCGCGCGCGACAGCGCCGTGTCGATGCGTTCTCCGTCCAATCCCTCCGGTACGAACAGCGACCGTGTCGTCATCGTCTGCTCTCCTCCTCTTCCTCACCCGCGCCGACCTCGCCGGTCGCTTCGGGTCCTCGATCCGCACCGGCGGGGCCCGCCGACACCATGTCATCTGCGCCGTGCTCCGCTTCGCGCTCCGACTCCAGGCGTCCGTCCAGTCCGATCCCCCTGAACGAGGCGATGATGAGCAGGGCCGCCGCACCGGTGATCGCGATGTCCGCGACGTTGCAGACGAAGAAGTACAGGTCGATGAAGTCGACGACGGCACCGTGGAAGAACTCGGGGGGCCTGGCGAGTCGATCGATCAGATTGCCCGTCAGTCCGCCCAGCAGCAGTCCGAGTGCCCAGGCCCACGCCCGCGACCCCAGCCGCCGACCGGCCCACAGGATGGCGACGAAGACGACCAGCGCGATGATCGTGAACACCCAGGTGGCGTTCGATCCCATGCCGAAGGCCGCTCCGTCGTTGCGGTGGAAGAGGAACCCCGCCAGGTCGCCGAACACCGGTACCCGAGGCTCTCCCTCGAGCACTGCGACTGCGATCTGCTTCGTCACCTGGTCGACGACGACGACCGCCGCGGCCACCAGGTAGAGCACGGCGCGCAGTGCGCGTCCGCGAGCGGGCGCATTCGTCCGCGCGGGGCCAGGGATCATCGTGGTCCTCTCGTCTTTCGGTAGGGTCTCACCGCCGATCGGTGCTCCCACATCCTAGGCGGTCGCACACTCCGTGATGTTCAGGGAGCAGGCCGCGCAGGCCCGGTGAATGCGAAGGGGCCCCGGCCAGTTCGGCCGGGACCCCCACGTGTGGGTGCGGAGGGCGGTGTCGCCTCCGCTCGCGTCAGATGGAGCGGCGTGCTGCGCCGTCTCCGAGCGTCTCCGGAGCCAGCGAGCCGGAGTTCTCCAGGTCGCGGAGCTGATCCGTGAGGTAGCTCTTGAGACGAGTGCGGTACTGGCGCTCGAAGTTCTGCAGCGTGTCGATCTCCCGCTGCAGATCCGACTTCTGGGTCTCGAGGTTGGTGAGCGTGTCGTCGCGCTTCTTCTCCGCGTCGCCCACGATCGACGTCGCGCGAGTCTCTGCTTCCGCGATCAGCTCATCGCGCTTGCGCTCACCCTCGGACACGTGCTCGTCGTGGACTCGCTGAGCGAGTGCGATGAGGCCGTGCGAGTCCGCACCGGACGGCGCGGCGGCCAGCGCTGCGGAATCCGTCGACTGCGCGGAGGCGGTCGGTGCCTGGGCGGCGTCGGTCGGAGACTGGGCCGGGACCGCAGGCGCTTCCTCGACTGCCGGCTGGGGCTCCTGCGGAGCGACGACCGGTGCGACCGGCTCTGCCGGAGCCTCTCCCCACGCGGGAGCCTCTGCCGACTCTGCCGGAACCGCCGCGGGCATGGCCTGCGTCGCCTGCGGGTCCTCCGAGGCCTGCGGTGCTGCGGGAGCGCCCGAGGCGGCTTCGCCGACGCGGGACTCTGCCGCAGAGAGCTTCTGCTTCAGCTCGTCGTTCTCCTGGTAGAGACGGCGCAGCTCGACGACGACCTCGTCGAGGAAGTCGTCGACTTCGTCCTGGTCGTACCCATCGCGGAACTTGACATGCTGGAACCGCTTGTTCACTACGTCTTCTGGCGTAAGCGCCATGAGGCCAACCTCTTCTCGACAACAATGTGGCACTTCGACTGGTGACAGCCGAGCTGTTTGTCACGATACCGCATCGGTATGGCTGTGTCTTGCGCAGACGCGCCGAAGACCGCGGTCCATGACGACTGGTGTGCTCAGGCGACGACTGCGGCGAGGTAGTAGAACCAGCTCGCGATGAACTGCACACCGATGAACACGATGATGAAGCCCAGGTCCAGCGCCACGCCTCCCAAGCGCAGGGGCGGGATGAACCGGCGCACGAAGCGCACGGGCGGATCAGTCAGCGTATAGACGAACTCGCACAGGACGAGCAGGAAGCCCGATGGCCGCCAATCGCGCGCGAAGACCTGTATGAGGTCGATCACCACACGAGCCAGCAGCACGAATACGTAGAGGTTGAGCAGGGTACCTGCGAGGGTGAGGATGGTGCTGAGCACAGTGTCACTTTCAATCGTCGGCGAGGGCACCTCGTCCACCGCTGCACGTCCGAACGTGCACAGATGGCGGACTACCGACTGTAGTCCGCCATCCTGGGAATTCTTTCATCCGCGGTGCTCAGTACCGCTGGTTCAGCTCTGGTTGAAGAAGCTCGCCTGCTCGTCGGGGCGGTCTTCCGTCTCCGTCGTCACGGTGATGCGCTCCGGGCTGAGGAGGAAGACGCTGCCCGTCACCTTCTCGATGGAGCCGTGCAGGCCGAAGATCAGACCGGCGGAGAAGTCGACGAGCCTCTTGGAGTTCGCCTCGTCCATCGCGGAGAGGTCCATGATCACCGGCACGCCGTCACGGAAGGCCTGGCCGATGGCCTTCGCATCGTTGTAGCTGCGGGGGTGGATCGTGCGGATCGTGTGCAGCGACCCCGGGGCCGCGGACTCCACCGGTCGCACCGATGAGCGGATGGGCGACACCGTCGCTGCCGGCTCCTCGATGACGGGAGCCGCATCGTACTGATCGTGCGCGATCAGGTGAGCGCCCGAATCGCCCTCGTCGTGGAACTCCTCATACCTGTCTCGGTTCGCGCCCTCGGACAGGCGCGGGTCGTCCTCGTCCTCGACGAAGCCGAGGTAACTGGCGACCTTGCGCATTGCGGACATATCGTCTCCTTCGGCTGTGCTCGCGCGGAGCCTTGTGATCCCCTCCCATGAAACTACCGGAGCGTGAGACACCGACGGGTCAGGCGGAGGGGCGTGTCGCTCCATCGGCGGACGACATCCACACGACACCGGCGAATCGACCGGTCGTCCCGTCCCGCCGGTAGGAGAACAGGTCGTTCGACTCGAACGTGCAGTGCGGGGACCAGTCGCGGATCGACACGCCTTCCCGCACGAGCTGCTCGGCCACCCCTGCCGCCACATCCAGTGCCGGAGTGCCCTGGCGGGTGACTGACGCGGTCACCGGCTCTGCGGCGGACACGTCATCGCGCATGGTCGCCGGGACCTCGTAGCGGCGGGGACCGATCGACGGCCCGATCGCCGCGGAGATGGATTCCGCCCCTCGTGCGCGCATGCGCTTGAGGGTGGCCGCCACGACTCCATCGACCATTCCGCGACGGCCCGCGTGCACGGCGGCGATGACCCCGGCGTCCGGATCTGCGAGGAGCACCGGTGTGCAGTCCGCCACCAGGATCGCGAGCCCCACGTCGAAAGCGTCGGTCACCTGCGCGTCCGCCTCGACCGGCGCGGACGCCGCGGCGCCGACCGGTCCGAGCGAGGCGGCGGATTCCGCCGTCACGGCGTGCACCGCGGTGCCGTGCACCTGCTGCACGAACGAGATCCGGTCGATCCCCAGCGCCTGGCCGAGCAGGCTGCGGTTCGCCGTCACGATCGACGGGTCGTCGCCCACGTGCAGCGCGAGATTGAACGAACCGAACGCCCCGTGGCCGTAGCCGCCGTTGCGATCAGTGAATGCCATGCGGACGCGGCCGGCCGCGCCTGCCAGATCCACTCGGCTCAGCAGCACTGCGCCTCCCACTCATCTCACTTGAGGAAATCCGGGATGTCGAGGTCGGAATTGTCGAATCGCGTCGGAGCCTCGTCCGGCAGCGAACGGGGGAGATCCTGATTCCGCTCCTGTGCCGGGCGCTGCGCCTGGGGCGCCTCCTCGCGGATCGGCTGAGCAGCCTCCTCCGCTGCGATGGGCTCTTCGTATGCCGCCTCCGCGACTGCGGGTCGCTCGTCCGCACGCCCGAGCGACCGCACGTCCGCGGTCTCCGAGGCAGGAGTGTCGAAGCCGGCGGCGATGACCGTGATGCGGCACTCATCGCCGATGTTGTCGTCGATCACCGCACCGAAGATGATGTTCGCTTCGGGGTGCGCCGCCTCCTGCACGAGTCGTGCGGCTTCGTTGACCTCGAAGATCCCGAGGTCGGACCCGCCCTGCACGTAGAACAGCACGCCGTGCGCACCCTCGATGCTCGCCTCCAGCAGTGGTGAGGCGATCGCGGCCTCAGCGGCCTGGACGGATCGGTCCTCACCGGTGGCGGAGCCGATGCCCATGAGCGCGGTGCCGGCATTCTGCATGACGGACTTCACGTCCGCGAAGTCGAGGTTGATGATGCCCGGCACCGCGATGACGTCCGTGATGCCCTGCACGCCGGACCGCAGCACTTCGTCTGCGGAGTTGAAGGCCTCTAGCAGCGACACGTTGCGGTCGGAGATCGACAGCAGCCGGTCGTTCGGGATGACGATGAGGGTGTCGACCTCTTCGCGGAGGGTCCTGATCCCCGCTTCCGCCTGAGCGGAGCGACGCCGTCCCTCGAACGTGAAGGGGCGGGTGACGATGCCGATCGTCAGCGCGCCCAGCGACCGGGCGATCCGTGCGACGACGGGGGCTGCGCCGGTACCGGTGCCGCCGCCCTCCCCTGCGGTGACGAACACCATGTCCGCTCCGTCGAGTGCCTCACGGATCGCGTCCTCCGAGTCCTCGGCCGCCTTGCGGCCGACCTCCGGGTCCGCTCCCGCACCCAGTCCACGGGTCAGCTCGCGGCCGATCTCGAGCTTGAGATCGGCTTCGGACAGCAGCAGCGCCTGCGCGTCGGTGTTGATGGCGATGAATTCGACGCCGCGCAGACCCACGTCGATCATCCGCTGGACGGCATTGACACCGCCGCCGCCGCAGCCGGCGACCTTGATGTCTGCTCCTGCGCTCTGGAATTCAGCCACGTCGGTTTCCTCTTTCGACCCTGGGGAATGGGCGTAATGCAATCTGTGGTCGACGCTATTGCCCCCGTGCTCCGAGTGCAACGACGCCACGCGGAGTGTCGGCGGTGAGTTTGCCTCAGCCGACCTTCGGGACGTCCGGGACGGAGACGTCGATCGTGTCGTGCCCTTCGTCCAGCAGCACGGAGGCGACCTGCGCCTTCCGCTCAGCGTCCTCTGCCGTGCCGAAGACGACCTCCGCGTCGCCGTCCTCCGTGGCGAGCCGCAGAGTGAAGGTGCCGGTGGCGCCGACGGCGAGCGTCTTCGCCTCACCGGGGAGTCTACCTCCGATGTCCGTGAGCAGGCGCGCCCCGTCTCGCGCGGCCGCAGCGGCGTCCGCCTGCGACGCGACCGTGAGGGTCGGCACATCCGCGGCGTCGACGGGGACTGTGTCGATCGCCGCCCCGTCCGCGTCGTACCGGACGGCCTGGGCGCCGTCCGCCACTGCCACGACGGGCACCCGGTCGGTGACGACGATGTGCAGGCTGCGGGGGCCCGCATACGACACCTCGATGTCAGCGGCGGCCGTGTGCTCTGCCTCCAGCTGCTCCGCCAGGCCGCCCGTGCGGACCTGGGGCAGGGGCGTGCCGACCGTGCTCTCCTGGACGTCGGCGCGCACGGCCTCAGCGTCGACGATGCCCCCGCCCTCCGCAGTGACGGACTCGATCGCCAGCAGCGGGGAGAACCAGGCGACGGCCGCGATCCCCGCCAGCACGAGGACCGACGCGATCGCGATGGTCCACCGCAGCAGCACGGTGCGGCGACGTGCGGTGCGGATCGCACCGAGGTCGACAGCGGTGCTCATGCGCCTCCGAGCGCCTCGACGATCTCCGGACCCAGCACCGTGACGTCGCCGGCACCGACCGTCAGGACGATGTCCCCCGGTCGCACGCGCTCGAGCAGATGCGGGACGACCTGCGTGAACGCGGGGAGGAACACTGCGCCGCCGTGCGGCACCTCGTCGGCGACGATCGCACCCGTCACGCCCGGCACGGGATCCTCACGAGCAGGGAAGACGTCGAGGACGATCGCCTCGTCTGCGATGCCCAGCGCGATGCCGAACTCACGGCGGAAGTTCTGCGTGCGGGAGAAGAGGTGCGGCTGGAACACGACGTGGACCCGG
Source organism: Brevibacterium sp. Mu109 (assembly GCF_900169375.1). Lineage (NCBI taxonomy): Bacteria > Bacillati > Actinomycetota > Actinomycetes > Micrococcales > Brevibacteriaceae > Brevibacterium > Brevibacterium sp. Mu109. Next base: position 84,947 of record NZ_FXZF01000003.1, on the reverse strand, counting down.
CCCCCGGGGTCGACGACGTCCCTGGCCGCCGTGAGCAGCGCAGTGATTTCCGTCGGGTGGTGTGCGTAGTCATCGAAGACCCGGACTCCTGACCCCTGGCCCCGGTACTCGAACCGGCGACGGGTGCCGTGATAGCCGGCGAGGCCCTGCGCCGCCTCCTGCGGGGAGTACCCCAGCGCCAGTGCGGTGCACACCGCGGCCGTCGCGTTCAGCGCGTTGTACTCCCCCGGCTGATGGAGCTCCACGGGGATGGATCGCCCATCGATCGTGATCGTGAAGTCCTGATCCTGTCCCTGCGTGCTGCCCGGAATGATCGCTGCGACCCGCACTCCGACGGCCCTCAGGTCCTCGAACGGACCGCGCCCGTAGCCGATCACGTCACACCCCTGCGCGGCTGCGTAGGCCCCGATCCCAGCGGCGCCGGGGTCGTCGAGGCACGCCACCAGGGTGCCGCCGGTCTCAGCAGTGCGTCGGGCGAACGCGCGGAAGGCCTCCGTGACCGCGTCCGCAGTGCCGTAGTGGTCGAGGTGGTCGGCCTCGACGTTGGTGACGATGCCGACGGTCGGCTCATACAGCAGGAACGAGCCGTCCGATTCGTCCGCCTCCGCGACGAAGACGTCTCCGGTCCCCTCGTGCGCATTCGCCCCCGTCGCGGTGAGGACCCCGCCGATCACGAACGAGGGGTCCGCCGCGCAGGCCTGCAGCGCCACCGTCGTCATCGACGTGGTCGTCGTCTTGCCGTGCGTGCCCGCGACCGCGACGGTCCGCCTGTCGGTCATGAGGGAGCCCAGCGCCGCTGACCGGTGGATCACCCGCAGGCCCAGCCCGCGTGCGCGCACGAGCTCCGGGTTGTCGTCGCGGATGGCCGAGGAGACGACGACGGTGTCCACGTCATCGACTGTGTCTCCCGCGTGGCCGATCGTCACGACCGCACCCAGCGCGCGGAGCCCCGTGACCACGTCGGAATCGCGCGCGTCGCTGCCGGACACTGCGATGCCGCGGGCCAGCATGACCCGGGCGATGCCCGACATGCCCGCGCCGCCGATCCCGATGAAATGGACACGGCCCAGGTCGGCCGCGGGGACGATCCCCGTCGAAGTCGTCATGCGTTCTCCTCACCAGAGCGGTAGAACCGCTCGTGCTTCGTCCAGCGATCAGGACCGTACTCGCGCTCGGGATGATGCGCACCCGCCGCGTCGTGGATCATCTGCGTCATCGTCCTCGCCGCGGTGCCGGGGAATCCCTCACGCCGCGCAGCCTCCCGCATGGCCCCGAGCCGTTCGGCATCCGTCACCAGCGGCAGAACGGTCTCGACGACGTAGTCGGCGCTGAAGTCCGCGTTGTCGACCATGACCGCTGCGCCGGCACCCACGTGGGTCGCCGCATTGAGCTGCTGCTCGCCGTTGCCGACTGCCAGCGGGACGAACACGGCGGGCACCCACACGACGGAGACCTCCGCCACGGTCCCCGCACCGGCCCGACAGACGAGGAGATCGGCCGCGAGGTACGCGTTCTCCATCCCGTCGACGTAGTCGCGCACATGGTAGTGGGCCAGATCTGCGGTCGCCTCGCGCAGGGCCTCCCCCTTGCCGGCGCCGGTGATGTGCAGGACCTGCACGCCGGCCGATCCGATCGCGGTGAGCGAACCCGCCATCGCGTCATTGATGGCCTGCGCACCCAGCGACCCGCCGGTGACGACGAGCGTCGGCATCTCCTCGTCGAGACCCAGGGACCGCCGTGCGGATCGGCGCTGTGCCGGCTCGTCGTAATCGACCGCCTCGATCTGCGCGCGCATCGGCATGCCGACGTGACGCCCCTTCAGGGGAGTCCCCGGGAACGCGTACCCCACGAGGTCCGAGCGGGTGAGCCGGGCTCCGACCCTGTTGGCCATGCCCGGACGGGCGTTCGCCTCGTGGACCACGATCGGAGTCCCGGTCCGTCGTGCGGCGAGGTAGGCCGGGGTCGACACGTAGCCGCCGACGCCCAGCACCACGTCCACGTCGCGCTCCCGCAGCAGGTCGACGACGGACCTGACCGCTCCGCGGAACCGGCCGGGGAAGCGCAGTGCATCGGCGTTGGGACGACGCGGCATCGGCACCTTGGGGATGGTGACGAGCTCGTACCCGGCGTCCGGGACGAGGCGGGATTCCAGCCCCTCCTCGGTGCCCAGCACGATGATGGACGCGTCGGGGTCCTGGAACCTCAGGTCGTCCGCGATCGCGAGGAGTGGGGAGACATGGCCGGCGGTGCCACCGCCGGCCAGCAGGACGGACAGGCTCATGAGCGACCTCCGGATCGACGGGCGAGGATGGGCAGGGGGCGTCTGCGTCCGCGGCGCCACGCGAGAGCGTCCGCCGCGCCGGGCTCCTGACGGGCGAATGCGAGGATCAGCCCCGCAGCGATGAGATTCGCGACGAGGGCGGACCCGCCGTACGACACGTACGGCAGCGGCACACCGATCACGGGCAGCAGCTGGATGACGACGGAGATGTTCACCGCCGCCTGTCCGATGACCCACATGAACACGGCCATCGAGGTGATGCGCATGAGCGGGTCCTTAGCGCGCAGGCTCACTCGCAGGAGGCCCCAGCCGAGCATCACGAAGAGGCCCACCACGAGCAGGGTGCCGACGAGTCCGAGCTCCTCCCCGATGATCGCGAAGATGAAGTCGTTGTGCGCTTCCGGCAGCCACGACCACTTCTCGCGACTGGCGCCGAGCCCCACGCCGAAGACCCCGCCGGACGCGAGTGCGTACTCGCCGTGCGCGGACTGCCAGTGGGTCCCCAGCATGTCCGCCTCCGACGCATCCTCCCGGCCTCCCAGTGCCGCCGTGACGCGACGGAGTCGGTTGGGGCTGGAGAGGACGAAGACGGCGACGGCCCCCGCGCCGGCCGCCGCGGTGCCGAACGACGCGGCGATCGGGAGGTCGGAGACGAAGAGAGCGCCCATGAAGAGGAGGAAGACGATGATCGCAGTGCCCAGGTCCTGCCCGAGCATGATGAGGCCGCCGGCGGCGGCGAGACCGCCGACCGCGGTGCCCCACGTCCGCAGGACGTGCGTGCGGACGCCCTCATGGCCGAGCACGGCGCCAAGCCAGAGCGCGAAGGCGACCTTCACGAACTCGGCCGGTTGGAGACGCATGCCCCCGCCCACTCCGATCCAGCTGCGGGAGCCGTTCACCTCCACGCCCAGGGGCGTCAGCGTGGCCGCCTGGAGCAGCAGCGCGAGCGCGAAGGCGACCCATGCGAGCGGTCGCCACCACCGGGGGCCGAACCGCGAGAGGACCAGCATCATCACGAGGCCGACGACGGCGAACACGGCTTGGCGCGCGACGATGCCGAACGAGCTGCCCTCACCGCCGTCGTAGGCGGTGATCGACGACGCGGACAGGACCATGATGAGCCCGAAGCCGGTGAGTGCCACCACGCTGACCAGTACGAGCACGAAGCTCGTCGCCGGCAGCGACAGGGCATGCCGGAGCCCCGCGACGGGCCCGAGCCTCGCCGGCGGGTCAGCGGGGCCGGCCCCGGCCCCGTCGGCAGTCGTCCGCTCTCCCACGACCGCTCCCCGACTCATCCGTCGACCGGGGTCGGAGTTTCGTCGAGGCGCGCGCGAACCGCTGCGGAGAACGCCTCGCCCCGTGAGCGGTAGTCGCGGAACTGGTCCATGCTGGCCGCTGCGGGCGCGAGCAGGACCGCATCGCCCGCCCGGGCATGCTCGCCCGCGAGCTCGACGGCGCGCGCCGCGACGGCGGCTCCCCGCAGCGAGTCCGTGCGGTCGTCTGCGGAGTCGACCACCACCTCGGCGACGGGGACGTCCGGAGCGTGTGCCGCGAGTGCCTCGCGGAGTGATCCGCGGTCCTCACCGATGAGGACCGCTGCACGCAGACGGTGCGCTGCATCGGCCACCAGCTCGTCGACACTCGCTCCCTTGAGCAGACCCCCCGCGATCCACACGACCGAATCGCAGGCGGCCAGCGCCGCTGCCGCCGCGTGCGGGTTCGTGGCCTTCGAATCGTCGATCCACCGGACTCCGTCGGCCTCTCCCACGAGTCGGGACCGGTGGTCGCCCGGTGTGTGAGACCGCAGCCCGTCGCGCACGGCTCCGGTCGGGACGTCGACGGACCGGGCCAGTGCAGCCGCTGCGAGCGCATCGGCGATGTGGTGGGGGCCGGGCGCATCGGTGCCGACCGCCGCAGCGACGTCGGCGAGCGAACCGAGTTCGGCTGCCGACGACTGCCGCTGGGGGATGTACGCGCGATCCACGAGCACGTCCTCCACGAGTCCCAGCTCACCGGGCGCGGGCATGCCGAGCGTGAAGCCGATCGCACGCGCTCCCTCGACCACATCGGCCGATTCCACGAGCGAGCGGGTGACGGGATCGTCGACGTTGAAGACGCATGCGCGCACGACGTTCTCGTACGCCCGCCCCTTGTCCGCCCGATACGCGTCAGGACCGCCGTGCCAGTCGAGGTGGTCATCGGCGATGTTGAGGACCGCAGCGGCATGCGCGCCCATCGAGAACTGCCAGTGCAGTTGGAAGCTGGACAGCTCGATCGCGAGCACGTCGAGCTCCGGGTCCAGGACGGCCTCGAGCAGGGGGTCGCCGATATTGCCGCACGCGCGGGTGCGGAGCCCGGCGGCCTCGAGCATCGAGGCGAGCATCGTCGTCGTGGTCGTCTTGCCGTTCGTCCCCGTCACGACCAGCCAGGGGGCCGAGTTCGCACCGCGGACCCGCCAGGCGAGCTCCACCTCGCCGATCACGGGGATGCCGGCGGCCGTCGCCTCGCGCAGGACGGGGGAATCGGGACGCCAGCCGGGTGAGGTCACGACGAGGTCGAAGGCACCGCCGTCAGCGGGCTCCGGCAGCGATGCCACATGCTCGGGGCCACGGCGCACATCCGCGTCGAAGACCTCGAGGATGCGGATACGCTCCGACTCGTCACGAGCCGTGTCCCCGTCGATGACCGTGACGCGCGCGCCGCGCTCAGCCAGGTGGACTGCGATGGGGAAGCCGCTCACTCCCAGCCCGGTCACGAGCACGCGGAGGTCCGCGAGCGATGACGACGGGCCCTGCAGTGCGGTGGGGATCCTGTCCGCGTGGGGGTATGCGGGAACGTCCCCGCCCAGAGTAGGCGCGGGGGCCGCTTCGGAGGTGCCGGTGCGGTCACTCAAAGTGCGACAGCCATTCCGCGTAGAAGAGCGCGACGCCGCCGATCACGAACAGGATGGCGATGATCCAGAAGCGGACGACGATCGTGACCTCCGCCCAGCCCTTGAGCTCGAAGTGGTGCTGGAGCGGAGCCATGCGGAAGACGCGCTTGCCGGTGGTCTTGAAGGACGCGACCTGGATGATCACGGACAGCGTGATGAGGACGAACAGACCGCCCATCACGATGAGGAGGAGCTCCGTGCGCGACAGGATCGCGATGCCGGCGAGGGCGCCGCCGATCGCCAGCGAGCCGGTGTCGCCCATGAAGATCTTCGCCGGGGACGTGTTCCACCAGAGGAAGCCGAGGCACGCCGTGGTCATCGCAGCGCCCACCATCGCGAGATCCCGCGGGTCGCGGACCTCGTAGCAGCCGACGGCGGCCGTCGTCTGCAGCACGCAGTTCTGGGTGGACTGCCACAGGTTGATGAGGACGTACCCGGTGAACACCACGACTGCGGCGCCGGAGGCGAGGCCGTCCAGGCCGTCGGTGAGGTTCACGGCGTTCGACACAGCGGTGACGATCAGGTTCGCCCAGAGGATGAAGAGGATGAAGCCGACGGCGGCACCGGCGAACGCGAGGTCGATCGGCAGGTCCCGGACGAACGAGATCGCCGTGGATGCCGGTGTGATGCCGTGCTCGTTGGGGAAGAGCAGCGCCATGACGGCGAAGGAGACGCCGACGAAGCCCTGGCCGAGGATCTTCCCGAGGGGACGCAGACCCAGGCTGCGCTGCTTCGAGACCTTGATGTAGTCGTCGAGGAAGCCGACCGTGCCCATCCCCACCGCCAGCCAGAGGACGAGGAGGCCGGACACCGTGGGGAGCGAGCCCGTGAGCAGGTGGCCCAGGAAGTAGGCGAGCACCGCGGACCCGATGATGACGACGCCGCCCATGGTGGGCGTACCGCGCTTGGTCGCGTGCGACTTGGGCCCATCGTCGCGGATGAACTGGCCGTAGCCGCGCTTGACGAGCACGCCGATGAAGGCGGGCGTGCCGACGAGTGCCAGCACCAGCGCGAAGACCGCGGCGAGGATGACGGCGATCATGGTGTGACCGTCACCCCCGCGATCTCGTCACCGAGGAAGCGCAGTCCCGCGTCATTGGAGGATTTGAACAGGACGATGTCCCCCGACTGCAGTTCGGTGCGCAGCAGTTCGCGGGCGTCCGCAAGGGAGGGGACCCAGACCGCCTCGTTGCCCCACGAGCCTTCGAGCTCCGCCGCCTGGAACACGGGACGGGCCCCGTCCCCCACGGCGATCGTGCGATCGATGTTGAGTCGAACGACCAGTTCGCCGATGTCTGCGTGAGCCGCCCGGGACTCCTCGCCCAGTTCGAGCATCTCGCCGATCACCGCGACGGTGCGCCGTGCAGGATTGTCGCCGTCGCCCCGCCCCATGGCCGCGAGGGTCTTGAGCGCCGAGCGCATCGAGTCCGGATTCGCGTTGAACGCGTCGTTGAGGACGGTGATCCCCTGCGGCGAATCGATGAGCTCCATGCGCCAGCGGCTGGCGGCGCCGGACGTCCGCAGGGTGGTGACGATCGCGCGCTGCGAGAGTCCGCAGCTGTGCGCGACGGCCGCCGCAGCGAGCGCGTTGGAGACGTGGTGCTCACCGAGCAGGGCGAGCTCGACGGAGGTCGGCTCTCCGCCCGGGACGGTGAGGGTGAAGGTGGGACGCCCGGATGCGCCGGTCACCGTGTCGGACGCGGACACCACGGGGGCGTCGGACCCCTCCACGCTGTCCCGGCCGGACGCGGAGAACCAGATCACGTCGACGTCGTCCGCCAGGAGGTCGGCCATCGTCCTCACCCGCGGGTCATCCGCATTGAGCACTGCCGTCCCGCCGGCACGGAGGGATTCGACCAGTTCGGCCTTCGCCCGGGCAGTGTTCTCGATCGATCCGAAGACGCCGGAGTGCGCCGTGCCGACCATGAGCTCGACCGCGATGTCAGGAGTCACGATCGACGTGAGGTACGTGAGGTTCCCGATCGACCGCGCGCCCATCTCGAGCACGAGGAACCGTGTGGATTCGCCGGCCTGCAGAGCAGTGAGCGGAACACCCACCTCGTTGTTGAAGGACTTGGGCGGCCAGACGGTCTCCCCTGCCGCTGACAGGAGGTCCCCGACCAGGTCCTTGACCGTGGTCTTCCCCGCCGACCCGGTGATCGCGACGACGGTGAGGTCGCCGTCGGCGCGCAGCGTCTCGACGTTGTGCCGCGCGATGTGACCGAGCGCCTCCGTCGCATCCTGGACCAGGAGCGTGGGGAGGTGCTCGCCGTCGACTGACGGAACCGCCTCCGCCACGATGAGTGCGGCGCCGGCGTCTATCGCCGCGGGTGCGAAGTCGAGGCCGTCTGCGTGCTCACCGCGACGAGCGACGTAGACATCGCCGGCAGCGACATCGCGGGAGTCGGTCACGACTCCCGCTGAAAGCTGCGTATCCGGCGCGATGCCGTGGAGCTCTCCGCTCGTCGCATCGGCCAGATCCTGTGCTGAGAAAGGCTTCATATCAATCCTGAACTCTACCGGTTGCGGCACGGGCGGCCCGTGAGGCCACGGCTTCGCGTGTCCGCTCCCTATCGTCGAATGGGTGCACGTCGCCGGCGATCTCCTGGCCGGTCTCGTGCCCCTTGCCCGCGACGAGGAGCGCGCCCGCATCGCCTGCGTACTCCACGGCACGAGCGATCGCCTCCCCGCGCGGTGTCAGCTCGAGGAGCAGTTCGGGCCGCACCCGTGCGCTGCCGTCTGAGATCGCTGCGCGGGCACCGTCCAGCAGTGCCGCCCGGATGGCGGAGGGGTCCTCGGTCCTCGGGTTGTCGTCAGTGATGATCACCACATCCGCACGCCGCGCGGCGACCGCTCCCATCGCGGGCCGCTTCGTCGTGTCGCGGTCGCCCCCGGCGCCCACGACGACGACCAGCGGCGCTCCGGAATCGGAGAGCCCGCCGAGCACCTTGTCGAGGGCGTCCGGCGTGTGCGAGTAGTCGACGACGGCCAGCGGCGCGGCGTCGTGCACGCGCTCCATGCGCCCGGGGACCACGACCTCCAGACCGTGGGCCGCGGCCTCGAGCCGCTCCGCGGGCACGCCGTCCGCGTGGAGCATCGCGAGCGCCAGAGCCGTGTTGGTGCGGTTGAAGTCACCGGGGAGGGGCGAGGCCGCACGAATGCGGTCTCCGCCTGCCAGATGCAGCGTGAAGCGCTCCGGGTCGTCCTCCCGCACCAGCAGGTGATCGGGAGCGAGCCCGGGGTCGGAGGCGATCGTCGCCACCGGGATCGTGGCGGAGCGCGCCATGCGCGATCCCCACTCGTCCTCGACGACGATCACGCCGCGCCTGGAGTGCTCCGGGGTGAAGAGCGCGGCCTTCGCGGCGAAGTAGTCCTCCATCGTCGGGTGGAAGTCGAGGTGGTCCTGGCTGAGGTTCGTGAAGCCCGACACGGTGAACACCGCGCCGTCCGCACGATGCTGCGCGAGCGCGTGGGACGAGACCTCCATCGAGCAGACATCCACTCCGGCGTCGCGCATCCGGGCGAAGAGGCGGTGGAGATCCGGCGCCTCGGGCGTCGTGCGCACGCTCGACTCGACCCTGCCCGCGATCGTCGTCGCCACGGTGCCGATGAGGCCCGTCGTCAAGCCGAGCCGGGTGAGGAGGGCATCGAGGATGAAGGCGGTCGTGGTCTTCCCGTTCGTCCCGGTCAATCCGTACAGGGTCAGCGACGACGCGTCGGTGCCGAAGACCTGAGCGGAGATGCCGCCGAGCACGGCCCGCGGGGAGTCGACCACGACGACGGTGATCCCGTCGAGGTCGTCGAGCGAGCTGCGCAGCATCTCCAGGCCGGCCGCATCGGTGAGGACCGCGGTGATCCCACGGCCCAGGACCTCTGCGGCGAAGGAGGCTCCGTGCACGCGTGCACCCGGCAGCGCCGCCCACAGATCGCCCGGTGCCGCACTGCGGGAATCCTGCGAGACTCCGTCGACGACACGAGTCGCGTCACCCACGATGCGGGTGGTGAGCGGAAGGTGCAGATCGGAGAGTCGCATCATTTCCATTCCATCGGGGTGTCGGACGGCTCGCCAGTCGACAGGGGCACGCGGAGGTGCCTGAGGGCGAATCCGGTGACATCGGAGAACACGGGCGCTGCGGACTGCCCACCGTAGTATCCCTCGCGGGGCCGCTGCAGTGTGACGGAGACGGCGATGCGCGGGTTGTCGACGGGGGCGACGCCCACGAAGGAAGCAGTGTACCCGTCGTACCCGCCGCCCTCTGCCGCCGGCGCCTGCGCCGTGCCGGTCTTGCCGCCCACCCGGTAGCCGGGCACGTCCGCGTTCCCAGCCGTGCCGCTGACGACGACGTGCTCGAGCATGTCCAGGACCTGAGCGGATGTGTCCTCGGACACGACTCGTGTCCCCTTCCCGACCTCGGCGGGGGTGAAGCGTCCCGAGGGGTCGACCGTCCCGTCGACGAGCTGGGAGTCCGGCAGCACTCCCCCGTTCGCGATCGCGGCGAACGCGGCCGTCGTCTGCACGGCGTTCGCAGTCATGCCCTGGCCGAACATGACGGTGTACTTCGTGCGTCCGTCCCATTCGTCCGCGGGGTGGAGGACACCGCCCGTCTCCCCGGGAAACCCGATGTCGGAGGTCTCGCCGAACCCGAACCGGGACAGGTAGTCGTAGCGCTGGTCGGTGGAGAGCTCGTTGCCCGCGAGGATCGTGCCGGTGTTCGACGACTGCGCGAGGATGCCTGCGAGCGTGAGCTTCTGGTCCGGGTGCGACGACGAGTCGCGGAACTCCTCGTCGTTCGGTGCGGTCCACTCGTCGGGGACGACGAACTCGTCGGTCGGGGTGAGGAGGCCCTCCTCGAGCAGCCCCGCGACCGTGATCATCTTCGCGGTCGATCCGGGCTCGAACCCGGCTGTGAAGATGCGCGAGCCGCGATCCTCTGCGTCGACGGAGCCGGGGGCGTTCGGGTCGACGCTGGGCGCCTCCGACGCGGCCAGGATCTTGCCCGTCTGCACGTCCATCATGACGACCGAGGCCCATTCCGCCTCGTGCTCCTCTGCCGCCTGCGCCGCGGCCTCCTGTGCGTAGTGCTGGATCGTCGGGTCGATCGTCAGCCGGATGCCGGTGCCGTCGACGGCGGGCGTATGACTCGTATCCCCCAGGGGGATGCGCTCGCCGAGCAGTCCGCGCTCGTACTGCTGCTTCCCGTCCTCACCCGCGAGGATGTCGTCGTAGCTGTACTCGAGGCCGGCCAGGGGCTGCCCGTCGGATCCGACGAAGCCCACGAGGTTGCCCCCGACGGCGCCGGACGGGTACGAGCGGATCGCGTACTCCTCGAACGTCAGCCCGGGGATCTCGAGCTCCTTGATCTCATCGCGGACTTCGCTCGTGAGACCTGTGGCGACGACGTTCCAGCGCCGGTCCCCGTCGAGCTTGGGGTGCAGCAGGCCGGGTTCCGTGTCGAGGACTCCCGCGAGTTCCTGGGATGCGCCCCACGCGCCCAGCAGCTCCCCCTCGTCGTCCGAGTACTCGGCGACGTTCTGCTGGTCGACGACCAGCCGGAATCGTGCCGCGTTGTCGGCGAGCAGAGTGCCGTCGGCGGCCTGGATGGCGCCACGGTGCGCCGGCAGGGTCACTTCGACGAGGCGCCCCTCGAGGGCCTTGGCAGCGGCCTGCTGCTGATCGACCCCCTGGATGGCGACGAGGTTCCACAGCACGATTCCGAGGATCGCGAGGAATGAGACGCCGACGAGGCGGATCCTCCCGGTGGGGGCGATCCGCCAGCGCTTCCTGCGCCCGGGCGCGTGGGCCATCGCGTCTCATCCCCTTCTGTTCGTGCGTCAGTCTCCGGTCATCCCTGCGGCGGCTCCTGTGCGGGCGCGTTGAACTCGCTGCCGTCACCGCCCACCACGGGCAGCCGCTCATCGGATCGTAGGTTGGGGCGGAAGTCATTCCGCGCATCGGCACGCGGACCCGGGATCCTCTCAGGGGATTCCACGGCGGGGTCCGCACCTCCGATCTCTTCGGGAGTGAGGACCTTCCCCGTCGACAGATCGATGTAGGCCGGGTCGATGTCGCGCTTCATGCCCTGCTCCTCCGCGTGCGCGGCGATGTTCTGCGGGCTCTCGCGGTAGGAGATGTCCTCGACGAGGCGGTCGCGGTCGTCGTGCAGCGCCGACTGCTCCTCCGTGAGCGACTGCACGCGGAACGTGGTGTGCGAGACGGCGATGTTCGCCAGCAGGATCGCGATCACGCCCACGAGGATGATGAGGACCACCCGGACTGCGGTCGGGAACGACGGGCGCGCGGGCTCCGGGAGGACGAGCCGCAGCCGCCGCACCGTGCGCTGCGGCAGGGTCGCGGGCGCGGGACGTCGCGTGCGCGCCGGTGGTGCGACGGCAGGGCGCGCGTGGGTCGTGCGCAGTGGAACGCTCATCGTGCCTCTCCGATCTTCTGTACTGCACGCAGCCGCACGCTCGCCGACCGCGGATTGCTCTCGATCTCCTCCGATGTCGCGGTCTCCGCTCCGCGGGTGAGGGGGGTCAGCCATGCCTTGAGGTAGTCGGGGACGACCGGCAGGTCGGGAGGTGCCTGATCGCGGGTGCCGTTCGTGAAGATGCGCTTCACGATCACGTCCTCGAGCGACTGGTAGGACTCGATGACCGCCGTCCCGCCGATGTGGAGCCGCCCCAGTGCCGCGGGAAGCGCGCTCGACAGCGAATCGAGCTCGCGGTTGACCTCGATCCGCAGCGCCTGGAACGTTCGCTTCGCGGGATGGGACCGCTTCCGCTTGGCCGGACCGTCGCCCACGACGCGCTCGAGGAGGCCGGCGAGCTGGTCGGAGGTCTCCCAGGGCCGCTTCTCGCGGTCCGCCACGACGGCGCGCGCGACGCGTCGCGCCTGCCGCTCCTCGCCGTACTCGCGGATGATGCGCGCGAGGTCGGCCTCGGAGTAGGTGTTGAGGACGTCGGCAGCCGTCAGTCCCCTGCTCTGGTCCATCCGCATGTCCAGCGGAGCGGGCCGCGAGTAGGAGAACCCGCGCTCGTCCTCGTCCAGCTGCAGGGAGGAGACGCCCAGGTCGAGCAGGAGAGAGCTGATCCGGTCGATGCCGAGGTCGTCGAGGACCTCCTCGAGCTCGTCGTCGACCGCGTGGACCGGAGTGAGGCGGTCGCCGAACGCGGACAGGCGGGTTCGCGCCCGGTCGAGCGCGTCGGTGTCCCGGTCCAGGCCGATGACGCGGACATCCGGGAAGGCCTCGAGGATCCCTGCGGCGTGACCGCCCATGCCGAGCGTGCCGTCCACGACCACGGGGGCGATGCCGGCTTCGCGCGCAGCGGCGACTCCGACCCCGACCAGCTCGACGCAGCGCTCCAGCAGCACCGGGGTGTGGGCGAATCGCTCCATGTCACGCGCTCCTGCCTGCGGGTCCGTCGGTCTGCCTGATCGTCGTGGGAGGTTCCTGTGCCGCCTCCCACCGGGTGCGCTGGGTCCAGAACCCCGACCGCCCGCGCCCTGCCGCCGGGGAAGTGCGTCAGGACCTGTGGGCTTCGGAACCGGGGAAGTGCCCCGAAACCACAGGCGGGCGAGGATCTCGATCCAGCGCGTATTCGTCAGATGACCCCGGGGATCACCTCGTCCGAGCGATCCGCGAAGCCCTGCTCCGTCTCCGCCAGGTACTGCTCCCAGGTGGGGGCGTCCCAGATCTCAGCACGGTTCCCCATGCCGATGACGGCCACATCGCGGTCCAGCCCCGCGTACTGCCGCAGGGCCTGCGGAACGGTGACCCGGCTCTGCTTGTCGGGCTGCTCCGCAGACGCCCCTGAGAGGAACACGCGCAGGTAGTCCCTTGCGCTCTTGCTCGTCATGGGCGCCGCTCGCATCTGCTCGTGGACGCTCTCGAACTCCCTGGTGGAGAAGACCGTCAGGCAGCGCTCCTGCCCACGGGTCAGCACCAGGCCGTTCGCCAGCTCCTCACGGAACTTCGCGGGAAGGATGAGGCGGCCCTTGTCATCAAGACGCTGCGCATGCGTACCGAGGAACACGGTGCCTCACCCCCTTCGGATCCCCTGGGGGCTCCGATGGCTCCCACTGTACTCCACTTGCCTCCACAGTTTGCCGCATTCAACCCTGTTTTGCCTAGAGGGACGATGTTTGCCCAGGTCAACCGGGTGGAGGGAAGTGGGACGAACCGAGCGGAGCCGCATTTCCAGGCGTGTCGCGGGACGCGGAGCAGCCCCACATCGGCCACCCGGCCACCCACCCCGCACACCGCACCTCTCCGGCATCCACGCAGGTGAGAGGGGTATAGCGCTTGTCGCTCCGCGTGCCTACCGCGCGCCTCACAGCACGGTGGAGGCGAGTGGAGGGCGCGAGTGGAGGTGAGTGGGGAGAGCCGGGGAGGGCGGTGGGGAGCACTGGCCGGAGGCGCTCAGCGGAGGCGAGTGGGGTGACCCCGCACACGCGAAGTGGAGCAGTGCTGGCCTGTAGGGGAGAATGGGCGCCATGACCGCGCTCGGGAACGACCACATCACGCACATCCAATCCGTCGCACAGAAGTCGCGTGCGGCGATGAACAGCGTGCTGGACGGCAAGGATCACGCTGTCCGCACTGCGCTCATCACCCTGTTCTCCGGAGGACATCTCCTCCTCGAGGACGTTCCGGGCGTGGGCAAGACGCTCCTGGCCAAGGCGCTCGGGCGAGTCGTCGGCGGAAGCGTCCGCCGCGTCCAGTTCACCCCGGACCTCCTGCCGTCCGACGTCGTCGGTGTGAGCATCTTCAACCAGGAGACACGTGCGTTCGAGTTCCGCGCGGGCCCGGTGTTCGCGAATGTGGTGATCGCGGACGAGATCAACCGCGCGTCCCCCAAGACGCAGTCCGCGATGCTCGAGTGCATGGCGGAGAACCAGGCGAGCGTCGACGGCACGACGTACCGCATGCCGCAGCCCTTCATGGTCGTCGCGACCCAGAACCCCGTGGACATGGAGGGCACGTACTCCCTCCCGGAAGCGCAGCGCGACCGCTTCACCGCGCGCATCTCGATCGGCTACCCGTCTTCAGCCGCAGAGTCGGACATGCTCGACCACCACGTCGAGTACGACCCCCTGGCGCAGACCTCTGCTGTGACGACCCTCGACGAGGTGACGCAGGCGCGGGACCTCATCCGCCACGTGCAGGCGACCCCGGAGCTGCGTGCGTACATCGTGTCCCTGCTGGACGCGACGCGGAACGACCCCGCCATCGCGCTCGGATCGTCACCCCGCGCCGGCGTGCAGCTGCTGCGGACGGCCAAGGTCCTCGCCGTGCTCGGCGGACGCGGCTATGTCACTCCCGACGACGTCCAGAGCCTGGCCGTCGACGTCCTCTCCCACCGCATCGTCCCGCGCGAGGGCGACGACCCCCAGCTCGCGGCGTCCATCGTGGGGGACATCCTCCGCCGGGTGCCGGTGCGCTGATGCGTCCCACCGCCTCCGGGCTCATCTTCCTGCTCCTCGGGGCGGCGCTGGGGATCGCGGCCTACCGCTTCTCTCTCCCAGGCATGCTCCCCGCGGGCCTCCTCCTCGTCGCGCTCGTCATCCTGTCCGGGCTCGTCGTCGCCGTCGCGTCGGGGCGCCTCGCCGTGGCCCTCTCGTCACGGACCCGCCATGTGGACGGCAGCCCGCTGACCACGGTCGGCAAGGAGGCGCAGATCGACCTGAGCGTCCAGAACAGGACCCCGCTCCCCGTCGGGTCGTTCACACTGGATCTGCGCATGGAGGACGGCTTCGGCCCGGACCGGACGCTGAAGCTCCCGGGCCTCTCCGCGCGCGGAGAGGACGGAGCCTCGGTCACCGTCATCCCCACCCGTCGCGGCATCAGCGGAGTCGCGGACGTCGGCCTGCGCATCGACGGGCCCTTCGGCCTCGTCACCCGCCGTCGGCGGACCGGCACCCGCCTCACGGTCGCGGTCGCAGTGCCGGACCAGCGGCTCCCGGTGCACGCCGCACCGCGGACCAGCCTCGACCAGTCGGATTCCGACCGCCTGCTGCGCGGCACGTCGACGCTCGACTTCCACACGCGCGAATACGTCCCCGGTGACGACATGAGGCACGTCCACTGGTCGTCGACGGCGCGCCTGGGCGAGCTCATGGTCCGCGAGCGCGCCCATGAGGAGACGCCCACCGCCGTCATCCTGCTCGACACTCTCGGCGCAGACCCCGAAGGGCACGGCGCGGACATCGCGGTGACGGCCGCAGCAGCCGCTGCGCTCCACCACCTCGACAGGGACTCGGAGGTGATCTTCTGGTCGGGCCCGACCCGGCTGCTCCTGGCCAGCGGACGAGGACGCGACGCGGTCCGACTCGAATCCGCTCGTCACCCCGCCGGTGCCCAGGTCCCCGACGACACGAACGTTCCGAAGTCCGCATGGCACGTGTCCATCTGCGCCCTGTCGACCGCACGCGCCGATGCCCTCAGCTCGAAGCTGCCACGCGGGCAGGCACGCTCCCGGTTCGTCGTCGAAGAGCTCGACGACGATGGGGTGAGCCTCGACACCACACTGTTCGGCGGTGCCCTCAACGTGCCCCACCAGTGGCGCCGGGACGCGGGAGCAGTGCGATGAGCGCCGGCCCCACGACGGCTCCCGCGCCCCCGTCTCCCACGGCCGACGGGTCTCCCCAGAGCGGCGTCGGAGCACGTCACGACACCGCCCCCTGGCTCCCCGCGGTCTGCACAGCGCTCGCGATGATGCTCGCCGCCTACAGCGTGAGCGCGATCTTCGCCGACTGGGCATGGCTCCCGCCGACGCTCGTCATGATCGCGCTCGTCGTGGTCAGCGGCGCGCTGCTCCGCGCGATCCCCGCGATCCGCGCCACCGGATCCGCGGTCCTCGGCCAGTGCATCCTGGCCGTCATCGCGGCCCTCTACCTCTGCGTCCCGTCCGCCATGCCGTTCGGCGTGCCGAGCCCGGGCGCATTCGCCGAACTCTTCTCAGTCCTCGGCTCCGGCATCGACGACATCTATGCGACCACTGCCCCGGCGCCGTCGACCCCGGGCTTCACCGCGATCCTGGTCGTGGGCATCGGCCTCATCACGATCCTCATCGACGGTCTCGTCGCCGATCTGCGCGCGCCGAAGATCGGCGGCATCCTCCTGCTGCTCATCTGGATCATCCCGGTGTTCCTGGCCGGCCCCCAGCTGGCGTGGCATCACTTCGCGGCGATCGGCGGCGCCTTCGTCGTGCTCATGCTGTCGCGCTACCTCGCGGTGCGCGTGCGGAGAGCCGCAGCCTTCTCCATCGTGGCCGGTGCTGTTGCGCTGGTGCTGGGCGTGGGGCTGCCGATGCTGCTCCCGCCCGTCGCCCAGCGTCCGCAGCAGCCGCTCGGGCAGCCCGAGGACATCACGGTCATCAACCCGTTCCTCGACCTCCACGCCGACCTCGATCAGTCGAACGACCAGGTGGTGTTCACCTACTCCACCGATGATCCGCTGGCACCTCCGATCCGACTCACGAGCGTGAGCGCGTTCGACGGCACGACGTGGATGCCGGAGCCCTTCGACATCGATCCGTTCGCCGTCGCCGCGGACGGACTCCCCCGGCCCGCGGGCGTCGCCGCCGACACTCCGGTCGTCGAGCGGTCCGCGCAGATCTCGATCACGGACCTCGATGAGCAGCACCTGCCGGCGCCCTACGCGCCGTCCTCCGTGGACGGAGTGGAGCGGCGGTGGATCTACGATCCGTCCACACTCACGATCGTCGGCAACGGAGTGCTGTCCACCGACGCCGAGTACACGGTCGACTATCGGTCGGTCGAGCCCACCGTCGACCAGCTCGTGGAGGCGGAGCCCGTCGACGAGGACGAGTTCGAGTCCGCACTCGAGCTTCCGGACGACGTCCCGGACGTCATCGGCACGACTGCGCAGGACGTCACGGAGGGGTCCGAGAACCAATGGGAGTCCGCCGTGGCGCTGCAGGACTGGCTCCGCAGCGATGAGTTCGAGTACTCCCTCGACGCGCCGGCCGACGCATCGGGGTCCGCACTCGAGGACTTCCTGCGCGATCGTCGTGGATACTGCGTGCAGTTCTCCGGAGCGATGACCGCGATGGCGAGGTCGCTCGGCATCCCCGCCCGGATCGGCGTCGGCTTCACAGCGGGAACGCCCACGGACGACGGTGAGTTCGAAGTCCGCCTCAACCAGGCCCACGCCTGGCCGGAGCTCTACTTCGAGGGGGCCGGCTGGGTGCGGTTCGAACCCACCCCCGGCGGCCCTGCCGGTGACCCCCCGCCGTGGGCGGACGCCAGCGGCGGAGGCGAGGGCTCCGACGACGAGAGCGCATCCCCGACCGAGGAGACGGCCGAGGAGACGGAGACCGCTCAGGAGACGCCTCCGGCCGAGGAGGAGGAGACCGAGGCCGCCGACGACGCGGACCCGCTGTCCGGCTCCGTGCCGACATGGCTCGTCCTCACCGTCGGAGCCGTGCTGCTCGCACTGCTCGTCGTCGTTCCCGCAGTCATTCGGATCCTCATGCGCCGATCCCGCCTGTCGGGTGGAGCGACCGCCCGTGCGGAGGGCGTGTGGGAGGAGATCGCTGCGACGGCGATCGACGACGGCCGCGGGTGGGACCGCAGTCGGACGCTGCGCGATCACGAGCAGCGCCTGGCGACGGGGCTCGAGCCCGACGACGCGCAGACGCTCGCACGCGCGGCGGACGCTGCCGAAGCACTGCGGTACGGAGGCGGCGCGGACGAACGCGCTGTGCCCTCCACCGACGAGTCCGCACGACTCATCGCCGCACTGCGCAGCGCACGTGCTGGAGACATGGGCGTATGGAGCCGCATCCGTGCGACGATCCTGCCGCGCAGCCTGTTCCAGCGGGTGCCGCGGGGGCGTGAGGTCTCGCGGAAGCAGGCGCCGGAGGCCGCGGCCCCGCAGACCGGTGCGGGAGACAGCTGAGGCACGGGCCGCTCCCCCGTGGTCCGGCGGGCACACCGGTCGGATCACGGGGAGGCAGGGCTCATGAGGAGGCAGGGCTCATGAGAAGGCGGCCCCTCGGAGGGGCGGCTTCACGGGTGCGACGGGTCCGACGCGACGTGCGCGTGAAATCTGAAGACGACTGAACCCCGGCACTCACGATCAGCTGATCGTGAGTGCCGGGGTTCGAATGACGTCAGAGCCGGCGCTCAGGCGTGAGGAATATCACTGCCCGCCGCGGCGCTTGTCCCAGCGATCCTCCATCCGGTCCATGAACCCGGAGGACTTCCGGCCGTTCTGGCCGGTCTGGCCAGTCGACGGGCCGGGCCCGCCTGCCGGGCGCGACGGCGGCGCTTCAGCGATGGGCGTCTTGCCCGACGACAGCGCCCAGAAGCCGCCGCCCACCATGACGGCGAAGCCGAGCACACCGAGCGGCCAGATGCCCGACCAGATCGCACCGAGCACGATGGCCAGTCCGATGACGACGCCCACGACACCGATGACGACGCGAGTGGCGGACAATCCGGCCCCCGGACCGACCGGCTGATCCTCGGAGATGCTGCGGGTGAAACTGGGGTCTTCCCTCAGCTGCTGTTCGAGCTGGTCCAGCAGCTGCTGCTCGTGGTCTGAGAGAGCCATCCCGATCTCCTCGATTCGTGATCTGCGCGGTGTCCGCTGACGCGGAGCGGAATGATTCCGCGAGGCGCCGCGATACTCCTCCCATGATAGTCGCCAACCTGGGAAATAGCCCAGCCGTCATCCTCGGCGCAGCAGTGAGGCGGCCGTGATCGAGTCTCCGCCGAATCGGCGCCTCACCTCGTCGAGGGCGCGCTGGGCGTCGCTCGCCCCCTCCGCGGAGTCACCTGTCGACCCGTCGCCGGTGGTCGACTCCCCCGATTCGTCGACCTCGAACAGGGATCCTTGCCGCCCTGAGGATGCGAGGTCGGCGAGTCCGTGCGCGCGGACTCCCAGCAGTCTCACACCTGCACGATGCTCGGCCCGCAGCCTGCGCAGCGGGCCGAGCAGTGCAGTGCGCAGGTCGTGCGGGAGGTCGCTGGGCACGGGCAGCGTCACCGAACGGCTGAAGGTGGTGAAGTCCGCCAACCGGTACTTCAGCCCCACCCCGCGTGCCGTGGCGCCCTCCTTCCGCAGGCGACCGGCCACGTCGTCGCAGAGGCGGAGCAGCTCGATCTCCAGGATCTCGGGATCCCACACGTCCTCGGCGAACGTATGCTCGGCGCTCACGGAGTGGTCCTTCGGCTCACTGCGGAGCGGACGATCGTCGATGCCGTGGGCGAAGTCCCGCAGCGTTCTGCCGTGCGCGCCGAATGTCCGCGCCACCCACGCCTCGTCGGCATCGGCCAGATCCGCGATCGTGCGGAGACCGTACCGGGCGAAGGCGTTCTGCGTGCTCTGCCCCACGCCCGGCAGCGCCTCGACGGGCATCGGGCGGAGGAACGCCGCCACCTCGTCGACGGGCACGACCAGCAGCCCATCGGGCTTCGCCCGGGTGGAGGCCAGCTTCGCCACGACCTTCGTCGACGCCGCCCCGATGGACGCCACGAGTCCGGTCTCTCTCCGGATCACCGCGCGGAGGTCCTGGGCGATGCGACCCGGCGAACCCAGCCTCCGCACCGCCGAGGTCACGTCGACGTAGCCCTCATCGATGCTCACCCGGACGTAGTCGTCGGTCACCCGGGCCACGATGTCGAAGACCTGCTGCGAGTACGCGCTGTAGAGGCCCCTGGACGGAGGGATGAGGATCGCCTGCGGGCACAGCGTCATCGCTCTGCCCACCGGCATGGCCGCGTGCACTCCGTATGCGCGGGCCTCGTAGCTCGCGGACACGACCACGCCCCGGCCTCCGCTGCCGCCCACGACCACCGGTCGACCCACCAGGTCAGGACGGCTGAGAAGCTCGACGCCCACGAAGAAGGCGTCCATGTCGATGTGGAGGATCACACATCCGGCGTCGTCGGTGCCCAGTCGGTCGAGGTCGCCCCCGCCCCGGGCAAGCTGCTTTCGACTCACATCCACCCCCGCGCGGTACTCTGGTCTGCATGGTACTCCGCTCTCCCTGGACCGTGCTCGCCTGCACGGCCGCCGCACTCGCGCTCGCCGGCTGCTCCGCTCCGGAAACGGACGGCGACAGCGCTCCCCCGACAGAGTCCGCTCCCTCCGCTGAGGAGTCCGCCACCGGTGCGGGCACGGATGCTCCGGAAGAGGCCGAGACGCCCTCGGGCCCTGAGGTGCAGGCCACCAGCGGAGCGGTCGTCGACGGCTTCCCGTCTGCGATCCCGCCGCTTCCAGATTCCGAGGTGGTCCTCTCGTCCGTCCAACCGGCCGCCGACGGGCAGCCCGTCGTCGCGAACCTCACGATGCGCACCACCTCATCGGAAGAGGACGTGCTCGAGTTCTACAGCGACCACTTCGAGGACGCCGATTTCGAACCCGTGGGCGATCCCTCGTCCGACGCAGACGTCACCTCGCAGTCGTATCACTCCGATGAAGCGGGTCAGACCCTCGCCGTGAGCATCGCACCGGATCCGGACGGCGGAGACGGCCTGCTCGTATCGGTCGGCGGCAAGGTCCTTCCGTGACCGCGAGCCACGCGGACGGGCCGCGCAGCGGCAGACTGACCCCCGACACCGAGGTCCGGGCCCGTGTCGATGCGACCCTCGAGACGTTCCTCACCAGCACGGCGACGACCCTGCGGGAGATCTCCCCCGTCGCAGACAGGCTCATGGATCCGCTGCGGACGTTCACCTCCGGCGGAAAGCGCGTCCGCGCAGTCCTCACGTGGTGGGGATACGAACTGGCCGGCGGCGCTGATGCCGGAGCGATCGCGGCGGCCGCCGGATCGGTCGAGCTCCTCCACGCCGCGGCGCTGGTCCACGACGACATCATCGACGATTCGGAGACACGTCGCGGAAGACCGGCGATGCACGCCAGCTTCCGCGATGCCCACGCGCGCTTGAGCATGAGCGGCGATCCGGTCCTGTACGGAACGGGAGCGGGCATCATCGGCGGCGATCTCTGCCTCGCACTCAGCGAGGAGCTGTTCGACTCCGCCGGCTTCGCCAACGCACCGGCGGCGCGAGACGCGCACGCCGCTCTGCGCCGGGACGTCATGCTGGGCCAGTTCCTCGACATCGAGCTCCAGGCGGTGAACGCACCGCGTGCGGAGCTGCGCGAGCGCGCGGACGAAGTCCTCACGCACAAGACCGCGAAGTACACGGTCGTCCAGCCGCTGGTGCTCGGAGCAGCGCTCGCGGACGCCGACGACGCCCTGCGGGCGGCTCTCGCAGCGTTCGGGCTGCCCCTGGGCCGTGCGTTCCAGATGCGCGACGACGTGCTGGGCGTCTACGGCGATCCGCAGGTCACGGGGAAGCCCGCCGGCGACGACCTCGTCCAGGGAAAGCGGACGATCCTGGTCGCAGAGGTTCTCGACCGCGCCGCGGAGGCCGATGCACGCTGGTTCGAGGCGAGGCTGGGGGCTGAGGACATCTCCGGGGATGACGTCACCCGGATGACGGCGATCATGACCGACTGCGGGGCGCTGAGCGCATTCGAGCGCCTCATCGAGACGGAGACGGCGCGGGCGCTCACCGCGCTGGATGAGCTGGTGCGCTTGGGCGTCGCGCGCGACGATGCGGCGGTCCTGGAGGGATTCGCCGATGCGCTGACGCAGCGGCACCGGTGATCGGGCGCGCGGACACGCCGCGCACCGGCCCGCCCGATAGGCAGGTCAGAGTGCCAGTGCCTGCGCGCGCCTGCGGACCTCGCCCTTGTTCCCCGCCTGCAGCAGGTCGATGGGCCGACCGGGGAGCGTCTCGTCGGGCGTGAAGAGCCACACGATCGCCGCCTCCTCATCGAAGCCCGCATCCATCAGGGTCGTGAGCGTGCCGCGCAGGTGCGTGAGCGGCAGCGAGTCAGCGTCCAGGAAGAGCTCCGGAACCTGGAACACATCGCGGTCGCCCCGCCTCACTCCGATCAGCGCCCGGTCCTCGATGTGCCTGCGCACCTTCGAGATCCCCAGCCCGGACCGCTCAGCGATGTCGGGGAGCGGCAACCATGCGTCTACGAGTTCTTCTGATCCATTCACCCTCCCAGCCTAACGACTCGCGGCGGTCTTCCGCCTCCCCCATCGCGACACGCCTGTCAGGTGCCGCCGGTTCACTGCCCGGCCTGGATACGCTGTTCCCGTCTGCGTGATGCCGACTTCCCCCACGAGCACCGGACCACCTGCAGGACGGATGATGACATTGTCGACGGAGCACCCAGCGCCCACCGCGCGCCGCCGGGACCGAGCACGGACCTCCACCGCGCCGGATCCCTTCATGGTCTCCGCGCTGCTGTCATCGCCGGCGGACGCGCCGCAGACCCAGGAGTCGGACCACGCGCCCGCGCTCCCCCTCGACGTCGCCACAGCACCGGGCTTCACCTCCGGCACCGCGTCGGAATCCGTCCCGGCCACCCACGGCGGCCGCACGTACCGAGTCCGCAAGGGCGATGACCTGGTGAACGTCGCGGCGCGGTTCGGAGTATCGGTCCCCGCGCTCGTCGACCTCAACGGCCTGGCACGACGCCCCCAGCTGCGTCCCGGTCAGATCCTCTCGCTTCCGGAGCGTCAGGTGACCGACGGTCCCGCCACCCACCGTGCACGGCCCGGCGAAACCCTCCAGTCGATCGCTGCGCGGCACCGTCGCAGTCCAGCGGACCTGCAGCGGGCCAACGCCATGGGCACGTCGCAGCTCATCGTCGAGGGAGAGTTGCTCAGCCTGTCCGGCACGGGCGCCATGAGTGCGCGGCCGCGGACGGACGCACTGGATCTTCCGTCGCTGTCGGCCCCGACCGAGGGGTATCCGGACGACACCGCTAAGGCTGCGCGCATCAATCGACGCAGCCTGCTCGCGCGTCCGGTTCCGTCCCGCCGCGCAGCACGTGCTCTCGTCGAGCGCGTCTCCCGTGAGCTGGGCTTCGAACCGCACCTCGCACTCGCCGTCGCGCAGACGGAGAGCGGATTCAACCACGCCGTCGTGAGCCCCGGGAACGCCATCGGGATCATGCAGACGACACCGCACGCCGCGCACTGCGCGGCCCACACGATCGGACGCGCGCTCGACGTGCTCGATCCCGCCGACAACGTGACGGCCGGCGTCACGATCCTCGCGTCACTCCTCGAGCGCGCGCAGACGCAGACAGAAGCACTCCACGGCTACTACCAGGGGCTCGCCTCCGTCCGGCTGCACGGACCGTACCGCGACGCACAGCGGTTCGCGGCGAATGTGCAGATCCTGACCGACAGGGCACGAGCGGAGGGAGGACGATGACCACGCTCACCGATCCGCTGATCGGTCAGGTGCTCGACGACAGGTACCGGATCGACGACGCCGTGGCGCGCGGCGGCATGGCGATGGTCTACAAGGGCACCGACCTGCGCCTGGACCGCGTCATCGCACTCAAGATCATGCACCGCCATCTGCTCGATGACGAGGGCTTCGTCGAGCGCTTCCAGCGAGAGGCACGATCCGCGGCGACCCTCATCCACCCCAACCTCGTCGCGGTGCATGACACCGGCCGCGACGGCGACTCCGTGTACCTGGTCATGGAGTACCTCCCCAACGTCACGCTGCGCAAGGAGCTCCGCCACAGGGGGACGCTGACTCCGCGACAGGCCGTCATCGTGCTCGATGCGATCCTCGCGGGACTCGAGGCGGTCCACTCCGCAGAGATGATCCACCGCGATCTCAAGCCCGACAACGTGCTGCTCGGCGCGGACGGTCAGATCAAGCTCGCGGACTTCGGCCTCGCCCGTGCCGTGAGCGCGGCCACCACCACGAAGACGCTCATGGGCACCGTGGGCTACGTCGCACCGGAGCTGGTCACCCGCACCGGCGCAGACGGACGCACCGATCTCTACACGGTCGGCATCATGCTCTACGAGATGCTCACCGGCTTCCAGCCGTACACCGACGACGTCGCCATCCAGGTCGCGTACCGCCACGTCCACGAGGATGTGCCGCCGCCCTCGGATGAGCGGCCCGGGCTCAGCCCGCGCTTCGACGCCCTGGTGCTGTGGGCGACGTCCCGCAACCCGGATGACCGTCCCCAGACCGCGACGGCGCTGCGCGAAGCGGTCGCAGAGGCACGATCCACTCTCACGGACGAGGAACTGGACCTCGGCCACGAGAAGGCGCTGGACGACCCCGCCTTCGCCACTCGCCCGATCCTGGTGCCGACCGCGACGATCTTCGAACCCAGCGCCGATTCCGCCCCTGTCCGCACAGGCGCCGGCACCGACGAGATCCCCTACCTCCACGACGACGAGTCCTCATCCGACGAGTCCACATCTGACGAGCCCTCATCCGACGACCCGGCGATCGTCAAGACAGGCGCCGCCGCGGCGGCGGGGTCCACGACTGATGCCGAGGCGCCGGAGACCGACCCCGCGCAGGACGGTGAGGGAGCATCCGGTGCGACGGCGGCGACCGCCGCCGGGACCTCGGCGGCGGGCTCGTCCACGACCGACGGCCGGAAGCGCAGGCGACGGCGCGGAGTGCTGGTCGCACTGATCGCGGTGCTCGTCGCCGCGGTCCTCACGGTCGGTGCCGCCGTCGCACTCACCGACCGCACCGCAGTGGTCCCGGATGTCACCGCGGGGCAGGACCCGGAGGAGTACATCAGTCTCGTCGAGGACGCCGGCCTCCGCGCTGAGACGTCCGAGGGCTACAGCGAGTCGATCCCGGAGGGACGGATCCTCGACGTGGACCCGGGAGCGGGCACCGAGCTCGACAGCGGATCCGTCGTCACGGTTACCGTGTCCCAGGGCGAAGAGCTCTTCACCGTCCCTGACGTCACCGGCTCCGCGGAGGCGGACGCACGCACGACGCTCGAATCCGCCGGCATGGTGCTCGGCAAGATCACACGCGAGTTCTCCGACGATGTGCCGGAGGGCGACGTGGTGAGCCAGGGCGAACCGGGCGGCGAGCCGGCGGAGAAGGCCACACCGGTCGACCTCGTCATCTCGAAGGGGGTCGAGCCCGTGTCTGTCCCCATCGTGACCGGACTCGACTACGACACGGCGTTCGGGAACCTCGCCCGCGAGGGATTCCGGATCTCCCGCGACGATGAGTACTCCGATGAGGTCGCGAAGGGCAAGGTCATCTCGCAGACACCCCGCGGCGGCGAGGATTCGGACGAGGGCGCGCTCGTCATGCTCACAGTGTCGAAGGGCGAAGAACCGGCGGATGAGCCGTCGGAGGACGCATCAGCCGATGAGGATGAGGAATCCGGCGACTCGGACTCGTCGGATTCCGGGTCGAGCGATTCCGGGTCGGCAGACGACTGATCGTCCGCGAGGATGACGGCGGTGTGAGGTCGAGCGACGATCAGGCCGCGTTCGCGGACTCCTCAGCGAGCTCCGCCAGGATGCGCGCGGTGTCGCGTGCGTCCTGCTCGGAGACATCCAGGTGCGTGACGAGACGGCATTCGTCCGCGTTCATCGCGATGAGGCGGACTCCCCTGTCAGCGGCCGCGCGTGCGAAGTCATCGGCGCTGACGCCTGCTCCACCGGTGCGCAGCAGGACGATGTTCGTCTCGACGGTGCTGGGGTCCACGAATGCGGGGACCGCAGCGGCAACCTCCTGAGCGATGAGCGCGGCATGCGCGTGGTCATCGGCGAGGCGGTCCAGATGGTGGTCGAGGGCGTACATGCCCGCAGCCGCGAGGATCCCCGCCTGGCGCATTCCTCCCCCATAGCGCTTGCGGAGGTAGCGCGCCTCGTCGATGAGGGCGACAGAACCGGTCAGCACGCTGCCCACCGGGGCGCCGAGGCCCTTCGACAGGCAGACGCTCATCGTGTCCACCACCGCACCCTGATCTGCGAATGAGGTTCCTGACGCGACGATGGCGTTGGCCACGCGGGCCCCATCCATGTGCATGCGGATGCCGCGGGCATCGGTGAGTCCGCGGAGCCGGCGCAGCTCGTCGATGTCCGCGATGCGCCCTCCGGAGAAGTTGTGCGTGTTCTCCACTGCGATGAGCGCGGTCCCGACCTGGTTGTACCCGCGAGCGTCCGCGGCCAGGGCGATCGCGTCATCGGCACTCAGCGTACCGTCGGGAGAGATCCACGTGCGGCTCGTGACGCCGGCGATCGCGCCGTGGCCCCCCACCTCGGAGCGCAGCACGTGTGCACGCGACTCCGCGAGGAGCTCCTGTCCCCGGCCCACGGACACGGCGACCCCCAGCATGTTCGTGAGGGAGCCCGACGCGCAGAACAGACCCGCCTCGTGGCCGAACATCTCCGCGAGACGCTCTTCGAGCGCGTTGATCGTCGGGTCCTCGGCATAGACGTCGTCGCCGACCTCCGCCTCCGCCATCGCCGTCCGCATCGCGGGGGTGGGGCGCGTGAGCGTGTCGGACCGCAGGTCGATCGTGGGCCGGGGCCGATGAGTCACGCGCGCGTGGCCTTCGTGAGCAGCTCCGCCACCTGGAACGCCATCTCGAGTGACTGATCGTGGTTGAGGCGAGGGTCGACCAGGGTCTCGTAGCGACGACGCAGGCCCTCCTCGTCGATCTCCGCTCCGCCGCCCAGGACCTCCGTGACGTCGTCGCCCGTGAGCTCCACGTGCAGTCCGCCGGGGATCGTGCCCGCTTCGGCATGCGCGTCGAAGAAGCCGGAGACCTCTTCGACCACGTCTTCGAAGCGCCGGGTCTTGAAGCCGTTGCCCGACGTGATCGTGTTGCCGTGCATCGGGTCGCACACCCACGCGACCTGCGGCAGCTCCGCCCCGACCTCGGCCAGCAGGGTGGGCAGCTTCTCGCGGATCTGGCCGGCGCCCATGCGGGTGATGAAGCTCAGGCGGCCGGGAGTGCGCTCCGGGTCGAGCTTGTCGACCAGACGCATGACGTCGTCCTTCGTCGTCGTGGGTCCGAGCTTCACACCGATCGGGTTGTGGACGCGGGACAGGAAGTCGACGTGCGCGCCGTCGACGTCACGGGTCCGCTCACCGATCCAGAGGAAGTGGCCGGACACCGCGTACGGATTGCCCGTCCGCGAATCGATCCGGGTCAGGGCGCTCTCGTATTCGAGCAGCAG
The DNA here is from genome assembly GCF_900169375.1 of Brevibacterium sp. Mu109. NCBI lineage: Bacteria > Bacillati > Actinomycetota > Actinomycetes > Micrococcales > Brevibacteriaceae > Brevibacterium > Brevibacterium sp. Mu109. Next base: position 57,693 of record NZ_FXZF01000003.1, on the reverse strand, counting down.
CGCTTCGTGAGCGGCGAAGAACTCGACCGAGTTGATCGCATCGAAGTCCGCACCGCAGGCCGCCATGAACTTCAGCGCACGATCGATCTCGCGCGCGATCTGCTCGTAGCGGTGGTAGTTCGGGTTCGAACCGAGGAAGCCCTGGTTCCACTCGTGGACGCGCCGCAGATCGGCGAAGCCGCCCTGCGTGAATGCGCGGATGAGGTTCAGCGTCGACGCGGAGACGTGGTACGCCTGCAGCAGGCGGTTCGGATCGTGACGACGGCCTTCCGGTGTGAAGGCATGGTCGTTGACGATGTCGCCGCGGTACGACGGAAGCGTGGTCCCCTCACGGGTCTCCGAATCCGATGACCGCGGCTTGGCGAACTGACCGGCCATGCGGCCCATCTTCACGACCGGGACGGACCCGCCGTAGGTGAGGACCGCCGCCATCTGGAGGACGGTCTGGATGCGGCGCCGGATCTTGTCCGCCTCAGCATCCGCGAACGTCTCTGCGCAGTCGCCGCCGGTGAGGATGAAGGCTCTACCTGCCGCGGCGTCCGCGATGCGGCTGCGCAGCAGATCCGCTTCGCCGGCGAAGATGAGCGGGGGAACAGCACGCAGTTCCGCCATCGCCTTCTCGAGCTCCGCCGCATCCTGATAGGTGGGCTGCTGCTGCGGATCGAGACCGCGCCATTCCTCGAGACCTGCGAGGGTCTCCGGGGTCGCGCGGACGGATCCCACTGCATCGAAGCGCGGGTCAGCGTGCAAGCTCATATCGAGCCTTTCTCTGGTCGTTCGTGCCGAGCGCGAGGCGCGTCAGCGGCCGTCCGCGTCCTCCGCGGACGGATCGTCATCGGGATCATCGGCCTGGTCGGACGCATCCGCCCGCCCGGGCTCTCCAGCCTGGTCGGGCTCTGCGTCGTCGGAATCCGACGCGCCGTCCGGTCCGTCCTCTGCTTCCGCGTCCGGGCTGAAGTCCTCAGCGGACACGTGATCGAGGAACTCCCGGAACTGCGCCACGGCGTCCTCATCAGGTTCAGGCGCGTCGATGCCGTCCTCATCCAGGACGGTCTCCGCCACGTAGACGGGCGCATCCGCGGTGAGGGCCAGGAGCACCGCATCCGACGGACGAGCGGAGATCTGCTTCCCATCGCTCGTGTCGATGCGCGCGTAGAACGTGTGCTCCTCGCGTCCTGTGACGGTCACCCGCTCAATGCTCGCACCGTAGTGGTCGAGGACGTCGAGCAGCAGCTGATGCGTCAGCGGACGAGCGGAGACCAGCCCCTTCTGCGTCATCTGGATGAGCGTCGATTCGGACGACCCGATCCAGATGGGCAGATATCGGGGCCGCTCGACCGCTTTGAGGACGAGGATCGGCTGATTCGCGGGGAGCTCGATCCTGACTCCGACGACTTCTACTTCGAGATCCGCCATCTGTTCCGCGCTCAGTTGGTCCGCGGACGCTGCTGGAAGATCATGCGGAACTTCCCGATCTGCACGTCCGCACCGTTCTGGAGCTCGATCGAATCGATGAGCTGACGACCCACGTAGGTGCCGTTGAGCGATCCGGTGTCCCGCAGGGTGAAGCCCGACGGCGTCCTCACGAACTCCGCGTGCTTGCGCGAGACCGTCACATCGTCCAGGAAGATGTCCGCATTGGGGCTGCGTCCCACCGTGACGACGTCCGTGTCGAGCAGGATCTGTGCCCCGGCATCCGGACCGGACACGACGACCAGGAGAGCGTCCGTCTCATCGAGGTTCTGCAGATCGGGAACGGGGTGGATCTCACCCGTGTGCGGGTCGAGGATGCCGGAGAACTGCTGGTTCCCCGGGCTGCCCTGCTCCTGTCCTGCTGCCATCTGCGAACCGGCCTGCGGGTCGTTCCACTGCTGCGGAGGACCGCTCTGCGTGTGGCCCTGTGAGCCGAAGGCTTGGCCGGACTGCCCGTCGGGGCTCTGGTGCTGGGGCCCGGAGCCGAACTGCCCGGACTGCGGCTGGGCCCACTGATCGCCCTGTCCCGCATAGTCCTGCGGTTCGGGCTGCGCCTGCTGGCCGTACTGCTGCGGGGGAACCTGGCCCTGCTGCTGCGCCCACTGCTGGTCGACCTGCGCCTGGCCCCATGCCTGAGGCTGCGAGCCCTGCTGGGGCTGGCTGTGCACTCCCTGGTCGTACTGCCCCTGGTCGTACTGCTGCGGGCTGTACTGCTGAGGTGCCGGCTGCTGGGACCAGTCCTGCTGGGGAACGGGCTGCGAGCTCTGGGGCTGTGAACCCTGCTGAGCGTCGTACTGCGGTTCCTGCGGAGCAGCCTCCGGCTCACCCTGCTGCCCGAACGGGAAGACATGTGGTGTCGCGGACGTCGACTCCTGGCCCTGCCACGGCTGCTGGCCGTCGGGGAACCCGCCGTTCTGCTGAGACATCAGGCTCCTTCGCTTTCGACCGCCGCACGGTATGCGGCGCTGTCCATCAGTGCGTCGACCTCTGCCGGGTCGGACAGTCGGACGTCATAGATCCACCCGCCCGAATACGGGTCGGAGTTGATCGTCTCCGGTGCGTCCTCGAGCGCTTCGTTCACCGTGATGACTTCACCGGAGACCGGGGCGACGAGGTCGGACACGCTCTTCGTGCTCTCCACCTCACCACTCGACTCACCAGCGGTGACGGTGTCCCCGACCTCAGGCATGTCGACGAAGACGACGTCACCGAGTGAGTCCTGTGCGAAGTCCGTGATGCCTACCCGGACGACCGAATCGTCGTCGGTTCGGTCGACCCACTCGTGCTCTGCGGAATAGTGCAGGCCTTCGGGAAAGGTGAGATCAGCCATGTCAACTCCTCCTCGTCAGGTCAATCCACCCCAGCATAGCCGCATCGGTGGCGCAGATCGCATTCCGGTGCCGCGGACTGCGCGACTTCCCAGCACACCCCGCGCCGCGCGGGGCGCTGTCAGCAGAATTTGCCCTCCCACTCAGCATTCGGATAAGGTCATCCTCGGTTCACAGCGAAATCGACGGGCTATGGCGCAGCTTGGTAGCGCGCTTGACTGGGGGTCAAGAGGTCGTGGGTTCGAATCCCGCTAGCCCGACCATCTGAGGAATGCCGGGACATCGTGCAGACGATGTCCCGGCATTCCTCATTCACACTCATCACTCGAGCTGACCGAGTGCACCGAAGCTCTCATGCGTCCCACACCCCGGATGTCCCCCTCCTGTGGGATCCCACGAGATGCGTGTCGACGATGCCCAGCGCCTCCATGAGGGCGAACATCGTCGTGGGTCCCACGAACCGGAAACCCTCGCGCCGCAGGGCGCGGGCGAGCGCACGCGACTCGTCCGACTGCGTGGGGACCTCCGCGAGAGTCTGCGGTCGGGGCGTCTCCTGCGGCTGGAAGGACCAGATCAGCTCTGCGAGTCCTCCCCGCTCCCGCAGGGAGACCGTCGCCCGTGCATTGCCGACGGTCGCGAGGATCTTCGCGCGGTTGCGGACGATGCGGGCATCGGCGAGCAGGCGTGCGATGTCCGCATCGTCGAACCCGGCGACCGCGTCGGGATCGAAGCCCGCGAAGGCCTCACGGAACGCGGGGCGCTTCCTGAGGATCGTCGCCCAGGACAGTCCGGATTGGAACGCCTCGAGGCTGAGGCGCTCGAAGAGCCCCCGCTCGTCACGGACCGGCATCCCCCATTCCGTGTCGTAGTACGTGCGCAGGAGCGGATCGTGCGCTGCCCACGGCGGTCGTGCGAGGCCGTCGTCCCCCACGACCGTGCCCTGTGTCTCCGCCATCGTCATCCTTCCAGGCCCGTCTCCCGCAGTGTGATGTTGAGGCGGCCCGATTCCAGTCCGACGCCCGCCGGAGCTGTGCCGGGGTGGACCGCGGGCACAGCGTGGAAGGCCATCCGTGAGGGGCCGCCGAAGACGAACAGGTCGCCGGATTCCAGGACGATGTCCTCGTACGGCTTCGTGCGCGTCTGCGTGTTGCCGAACCGGAAGGTGCACGAATCCCCGATCGACAGGGACACGACCGGTGCGCGGGACCTCTCGTCCCGGTCCTGGTGCATCCCCATCCGCGCAGCGTCATCGTAGAAGTTCACGAGCGCGGTGTCCGGTGTGTAGTCCCCCTCGAGATGGGGGGTCTCCTCCGACGTGCTCGCCTGCTCTCCATACGCCGCCTCGATCGCGCTGCGCCCCAGGCGGATCATCCAGTCGGGCATGTCGAGGACCGCGTTCCCATTCACGTCCACGGCATCCCGCGAGTACGCGTAGGGGCGCCAGTGCCATCCCAGGCACACGGTCTCCACGCTCATCTCGTGGCCGCGGATCTTCGCCGACCGCGGCGGGACCGGCCCCGCCGCCCACTCGTGGAAGCGGTCGACCAGCCAGGCCTGCTGCGTCGGGGTGAGGAATCCTGGGACCCAGACGGCACCCGGAGCCAGCTCCCGGCGGGGCCGCGGAAGCAGGTCCTCGCCGAACAGTGCGTCGTCGAACCGGGCACCTTCGCCACTGCCACCCATCCGCCGACTCACACGCCCTTGAAGTACACGAGCTGGGTCGTCGTCGCGAGCAGCTCCCCGTCCTCGCCCCACACGTGACCGATCTGGTCGAAGTGGCCCTCATGGAAGCGCGAGGCCGCCGCCCGGCACAGGAGGTGCTCGCCCTGGGCTGCCAGGGCCTCCGGTGCGGTGTGGAAGTACACGGTGTAGCTGACTGTCCCCGCCGGCGACGGTGTGCCCGTCCGGGCGAAGATCCGCGGGAAGAACACGTCGCAGGCTGCCGCGAGGGACACGTGGTCCCACGGCCGCGGCTGCGTCTGCGACACCCACATGAGGGTCTCCGACGATTCGGAGGCCGCAGTCGGAACCCCGGACACGATGCGGAAGACGTAGTTCTCCATCCACGGCAGTGCCATCTGGTACGGGGTGATGTCGACGTCCGCGGGCGCGGGGACCTGCGGGACGGACAGCTCTGTGTCGGTGAACGTCTCGCGCCCCCGGGCTAGCAGCGCGGTGCCTGTGAGCACCGTGCCCGACTCCTGATCGATGCGCACGGTCCAGTGCTGGTTCGAGCGATTCGTCCGCACGGGGTCGACGACGATGTCCATCGTCCCCTCCTCGACCGGCGCCGCGAAGTTGAGGGTGAGCGCGGCAGGGCGCCCCTGCGCCCGCGGATCCGCTGTGATGCCGGCGAGCGCCTGCGCCGCGGTCGCACCGCCGTAGGGGCCCACCATGTTCGCCCACGCGGGATGGGTCCTCGCGGTGACCGTCCGGGGGCCCTCAGGCCCTGCATCGGGCGTGGACTGCGCCCCGTCGGTCGGAACTTCCAAGGCGATGAGTGCATCGAACGTGTGAGTCATGAGCCGATCGTATCCGGGCTCACACCGGGCAGCACTCCGTCCTGCCCGACACCCTCCGTTCACCTGCTGCGGATATCATCGATCCGTCCATCTCGCAGAGCAGGAGACACCGACACGTGACCCACGTCCCCCACGAGTCTCCGACGGAGATGCACTCGCCGCAGTTCCCCGCCGGCGATCGGGCGCCTTCTGCCCGCACACTCATCGATCTGATCATGGAGACCGCTGCCGCGCACCCGGACTCGCCCGCCATCGACGACGGGACGACGGTGCTGCGGTACCGGGAGCTGCTCGAGACGATGCGGGACCGCGCACTCGCCCTGGCAGATGCCGGGGTGGGGCCGGGCGACACAGTGGGCGTGCGCGTCACGTCCGGGACGACGGACCTCTACACGGCCATCCTCGGCATCCTCATGGTCGGCGGCGCCTATGTCCCCGTCGACGTGGACGATCCGGATGAGAGAGCGCGCACCGTCTTCTCCGAGGCGGAGTGCGCCGCTGTGGTCACCGACGGGTTCACGATCGACGTCCGGCACCGCCGCACTCCGGACCAGGTCCCCCCGCTCAGAGAACCGGAGCCGTCCGATGACTGCTGGGTGATCTTCACCTCGGGCTCCACCGGCACTCCGAAGGGCGTCGCAGTCTCGCATCGCTCCGCAGCGGCCTTCGTCGACGCCGAGGCGAGGATCTTCTGCAGCGCGGAGCCGCTGCGGCCCGGCGACCGCGTGCTCGCCGGCCTGTCCGTGGCGTTCGACGCGAGCTGTGAGGAGATGTGGCTCGCGTGGAGATCCGGTGCCTGCCTGGTGCCCGCACCCCGGTCACTCGTGAAATCGGGCATGGATCTGGGCCCGTGGCTCGCGAACCGCGGCATCACGGTCGTGTCCACCGTGCCGACCCTCGCATCGCTGTGGCCCGCGGAGACCCTCGCGAACGTCCGACTGCTGATCTTCGGCGGGGAAGCGTGCCCTCCTGAACTGGCTGCCCGGCTCTCCGACGAGGATCGCGAGGTCTGGAACACCTACGGCCCGACCGAGGCCACGGTCGTCACCTGCGCGGCTCCACTCGATGGATCGGACCCCGTGCGCATCGGACTGCCGCTGGACGGATGGGACATGGCGATCGTCGACCCGGCGACCGGCGTCCCGGTCGCCGACGGGGCCACCGGCGAGCTGATCATCGGCGGCGTCGGCCTGGCCCGCTACCTCGACCCCGCCAAGGACGCGGAGAAGTACGCGTCCATGCCCACTCTCGGGTGGGAGCGCGCATACCGCTCCGGGGACCTCGTCGTCATGGACCCGGAGGGCCTCATCTTCGTGGGCCGCGCAGACGAGCAGGTGAAGCTGGGCGGCCGCCGCATCGAACTGGGAGAGATCGACGCCTCACTCCAAGCGCTGCCCGGAGCGGCCGGCGGCGCCGCCGCTGTGAAGGACACGCCCGCCGGCATGCAGCTGCTCATCGGGTACCTCGCCCCGGAGATACCCGGCGACGATCGGCGGGAGGACTGGACCGCACTGCTGCGGCAGGAGCTGCCCCCGGCACTGGTGCCCCGGCTGGTCCTCGTCGACGACCTGCCCACGAAGACCTCCGGCAAGGTCGACCGCAATGCACTGCCGTGGCCCCTGCCCGGTGAAGAGCCCGCAGACGGCGACCGCGACGAACTGCCCGAGTCCACGCGCTGGTTCGCGGACCAGTGGGAGGCGGTGCTGGGCACCGTGCCCACCCTCGACTCCGACTTCTTCGACTCCGGCGGCGGGTCACTCGCAGCCGCCCAGCTGGTCTCCCGCCTGCGCACGCGCCACGCCGGTGTGACGGTCGGCGACGTGTACTCCGTGCCCCGCTTCGGTGCGCTCGTCGACGTCGCCTCAGAGACCGACGATGCGGCGCCCGCGCGCGCTCGCCGGACGATCACGCGCACGCGGTACTCGATGCAGGCGCTCCAGACCCTGCTCGGCATCCCCGTCCACGTGCTCGCCGCGATGAAGTGGGCTGTGCTCGCGCTGGTCATCGTGAATCTCGCGGGTCTGGCGGGGATGGAGGTCCCGACGGTGAGCTGGTGGCTCATCGTTGCGCTCTTCGGCGTGTTCGTCACCCCGTGGGGCCGCATGCTCATCTCCGCGGGGGCAGCACGAGCGCTGCTGCGCGGAGTCTCACCTGGCACGTACCCGCGCTCCGGCTCCGTGCACCTGCGCCTGTGGCTCGCGGAGCACGTGGCGGACCTCGCCTCAGCCGTCTCCGTCGCCTCGGCGCCGTGGGTCACCTGGTACGGCCGGCTGCTCGGAAATCGGATCGGCCCGAACGTCGACCTGCACTCGATCCCGCCCGTCACCGGGATGCTCACACTCGCCGAGGGCGCCTCCATCGAGCCGGAGGTCGACTTCAAGGGCTGGTGGGTCGACGGCGACGTCGTCCACATCGGCCCGATCCGAGTGGGCGAGTACGCGGTCGTCGGCGCCCGTTCGACGCTGCTGCCCGGCTCGCGGGTGGGAGCAGGAGCCGTCGTCGAGCCCGGATCCGCTGTGAACGGGAAGCTGCGCCGGGGGCAGGTGTACTCCGGTTCGCCTGCCATGCGGGTCCGCAAGGCTCAGATCGACTTCCCCGAGCCACCTCCCCACCGCCGCCGCACCCCCTTCCTGCTCTATGCGATCGGATCCGTCCTCCACGCGGCGATCCCCGTGCTCGCCACCGTCCCCGGTCTGGCTCTCATGTTCGCCGTGTCCGGTCCCGAGGCCGCGGTCACGCCCCTCGTCCTCCTCGCCTGGTCCCCCGTGCTCGGCCTCACCTGGTTCGCCACCACGGCGCTGCTGATCGTGCTGGCGGTGCGCGCACTGGCGATCGGGATGAAGGAGGACGTCGTCCCGGTGAGGTCCTTCGCGGGCTACCGCGTGTGGGCGACGGAGCGGATCATGGACATGGCTCGCGACCTCCTCTTCCCCCTCTACGCAGGGCTCCTCACCCCGGTGTGGCTGCGGCTGCTGGGCGCGAAGGTGGGACGAGACGTCGAGGTGTCGACCGTGCTCCTGGTGCCGTCGATGACCACGATCGCGGACGGCGCGTTCCTCGCGGACGACACGATGGTCGCGAGCTACGAGCTGGGCAACGGCTGGATGAGGGTCGGACGGGCGAAGGTGGGCAAGCGCGCCTTCCTCGGCAATTCCGGTATGGCTGCGGCCGGTCGACGTGTTCCGAAGAACGCACTCGTCGCCGTGCTGTCCGCTGCACCCACCAAGGCCAAGAAGGGCTCGAGCTGGATCGGCTCCCCACCCGTCGAGCTCCGTCGCTCGGAGGTCGCGGCCGACTCCGCGCTCACGTACAAGCCGTCGGCCCGCCTGCGTCGCCTCCGGGGGATGTGGGAGACGCTGCGCCTGCTGTCGGTCATCGCCGGGGCGCTCGTCGTCACGGGCGTCATCGGCGCTCTCATCGGACTCCACTCGGCACTCGCGCAGACCCTCTCGAACACCGCCGCCGCGGTCGTCATGCTCCTCCTGTCCGGTGTCGTCATGATGCTCGCCGGGGCGGTCGCCGCGGGCATCGCAGTCGCTGCGAAGTGGATCTGCGTGGGACGCATCCGCCGATCAGAGCATCCCCTCTGGTCATCGTTCATCTGGCGCAGCGAGCTCGCGGACACGTTCGTCGAGCTCGTCGCCGCACCCTGGTTCGCGCGCACGGCGGTCGGCACACCCGCGCTCGTCTGGTACCTGCGCGCGCTGGGCGCGAGGATCGGGCACGGCGTGTGGTGCGAGACGTACTGGCTGCCGGAGGCCGATCTCGTCTCCCTGGGAGACAACTCCACCGTCAACCGGGGCTGCGTCGTCCAGACCCACCTCTTCCACGACCGCGTCATGAGCCTCGACACCGTCACGCTCGACCCGGGCGCCACGCTCGGCCCGAACAGCGTCATCCTGCCGGCCGCAACCATCGGAGACACGGCCACCGTCGGACCCGCGAGCCTCGTGATGCGCGGTGAGTTCGTCCCGGCGAATGCGTACTTCATGGGCAATCCGGTCGTACCCTGGATCGATGCGCCCACCATCCCCTCCGAGGAGGACTGACGTCCGTGCTTGATGACTACACCCCCGATTCGGGACATGAGGACTACACCGTCGAGCACTACGACCTCGACCTCGATTACCGACTGGGCCCCAATCGCCTCGATGGGACGGCCCGCCTGAGCGTCCGCGTACTCGCCGACGCCGCGTCGCTGAGGGTCGACCTCGTGGGACTCGGGGTCGACCGCGTCCGCGTCGACGGGCAGCGGGCGCGCTTCCGGCAGCGTCAGCGCCACGTCGACGTCACCCTGCCCGCGAAGAGGGGACCCGGCGACGAGCTCGTCCTGGAGATCCGCTATTCCGGCACTCCGGAGCCCGTGATGGGGACGTGGGGAGACGTCGGCTGGGAGGAGCTGGAGGACGGCTCGCTGGTCGCGGGCCAGCCCAACGGCTCGGCCACCTGGTACCCGGTCAACGACCACCCGGCCCACAAGGCGACGTACCGCATCAGCGTCCTCACCGACGCGGACTACTCCGTCATCGCCAACGGGCGGCTGACGGGGAAGAGCAGAGCCTCCCGCGGCACCCGCTGGGAGTGGACCTCGGACACGCCGCTGGCCCCCTACCTCGCGAGCGTCCAGATCGGCCGCTACCGCATCGACGACCTGCCCGGTGACGAGGGTGACGGGACAGTTCCGCAGTGGCTGGCCGCCCCCCGCCTCACCTGGCATGCAGCGGCCCTCGTCCTGAAGAAGCAGCGGCGGATGCTCGACGTCTTCGAGGACTGGTTCGGGCCCTACCCGTTCGACTCCTACGGCGTCGTCGTCACGCACGAGGCTCTCGAGATCCCCCTCGAGTCCCAGCCGTTCTCCATCCTGGGCGCCAACCACCTGCTGCCCACCTGGGAGGCGGAGAGGCTGGTCGCCCACGAGCTGTCGCACCAGTGGTTCGGCAATTCCGTGTCGATCCGCCGCTGGCGCGACCTCTGGCTGAATGAGGGGTTCGCCTGCTACGCGGAGTGGATCTGGTCGGACGCCAAGGACAGGCGATCGATCGCAGACTGCGCGGACGAGGTCCACGCGGAGCACCTCGACCTTCCGCAGGACATCCGCGTGGGCGATCCGGGCGGACCGGACATGTTCGACGATCGCGTGTACAAGCGCGGTGCGCTCACGCTCGAGGCTCTGCGGCGCACGGTCGGGGACGCGGACTTCCGGCGGATCGTCCAGGAGTGGTGCGCCCGGAACCGGCACGGCCACGGGGACGCGGAGACCTTCTTCGCTCTCGTCGCAGAGATCGCGGACATCGATGCGCACTCCCTGCTCGATCCGTGGCTCACGCAGGAGCGGCTCCCGGACCTGCCGGCGCGCGCAGGGCTGAACGCATGAGCGGACTCGTCCGGTTCGCGTGAGACGACCCGGGCGCGCCGCCTGAGCAGACCCCTCAGATGCTGCGCAGCAGGATGTCCGCACCGCCTTCGCGCCCGGCGATGACGAAGCCGTTCTCCGCGAAGAACTCCCCCGCCGTATTCAGCTCATGCACGGCGAGGCTCACGGATCCGCGCCCGGACAGGCGCAGCAGGTCCAGGACGGCGCGTACGAGGTGCGTGCCGTAGCCGTGGCCCTGCGCTGCCGGGTCGACCGCGATGCGGAGTTCGGGGATCTGGTCCCCGGCCCACCCCAGGCCGCGCCAGCCGTCGTGCGGCAGTCGGACCCACGCGGCGCCCACCGCCTGCTCGTCGTCGTCGAGGATGACGACGCCGGTGTCCCCCGGTCGCCCCCAGCCGTCCAGGTATCCGGCCAGCACGTCGTCCGCGGCGATCTGCGCATCGGACAGCGGAGGGGAATCGATCGACCAGTTGACGGTCTGCGCGAGGAAGGGGCGGAGCATGCCCTCCGCGCTCGCATCATCGGGAACGGGTACTAGCTTCATGACGACATTCTGTCCGATCACCGGCCGCAGTGCGAACCTCCGCGCGGATGCTCAGCGGATGCCGCGGGCAAGTGCCCGGTCGATCCATGCGCGTCCGCGGGCGCGGATGCCCAGCGTGACTCCGCGAGCGCCCAGGAACCCGAGGACGAAAGCGGCCCAGGCCGTGAGCGCGTGCGGCCAGAGTGCCATGGCGCCGTAGAGGATCACGGCGAACACCGCCAGGGACACGACCTGCGCGAGCGCGAGGTAGCGCGCGTCCTCTGCGCCCAGCAGCACGCCGTCCAGCACGAACACGACTCCGGCCAGGGGGAGGCTCACGGCGAACACGAGCAGCAGCGCGGTGATGAGCGACCGCACTGCCGGGTCTCCCGTGAACGCGGCGGGGATCCACGCGGCACCGGCAGCGATGAGGATCGCGCAGACGATGCCGAATCCCACGCCCCAGCGGACCAGTCGCGCTGTGATCCTCTGCACTCCGGGCACGTCCTGCGCGCCCAGCCGCAGAGCGATGAGAGCCTGGCCCGCGATCGCCAGCGCGTCGAGCGCGAGCGCCATCGCGAAGAACAGGGTCTGGACGACCTGGACAGCCGCCAGCTGCTGGGTGCCCAGCGCAGTGGCCTCGAAGACGAGGAGGATGAGTGCTGCGCGCAGGGCCGCACTCCGGACCACCAGCCACCCGGAGGTCCTGGCCGACGACCACACGCCCGTCCACTGGGGCAGCAGACTGGCCCCGTGCCGGGCGGCCGCGCGGAAGGCGATGACGAGGATGACGGCCGCCATGCCCGCCTGGGCGATGACGCTGCCGATCGCGGACCCCGCGATCCCGAGGTCCAGCCCGTAGATGAGGATCGCGTTGAGGACGATGTTCGCTCCGAATCCGCCGCCGGCGACCCAGAGCGGAGTCGTCGTGTCCTGCAGTCCGCGCAGCAGGCCGGTGCCCGCGATGACGAGCAGCATGAACGGCAGGCCCCACCACGAGATCGTCAGGTACGTGAGGGCGGCGGCCGCGACCTCGGGCCCGGGGCCGAATGCTCCGACGACAGGACCCAGCAGCGGCAGCCCGACCAGCAGCAGGAGACCGGAGATCACGACCGACAGCCACATCCCGTCGAACCCCGCGCTCACCGCCCCGCGGATGTCGCCCGTGCCCATGCGCTTCGCCACGCGGGGCGTGGTGGCATAGGCGAGGAAGATCATGAGGCCGAGCACCGTCTGCAGCACCGTCGATGCGATCGCGAGCCCGCCCAGGGCCGGGGCTCCCAGATGGCCGACCATCGCGGTGTCCGCCAGGAGGAAGAGGGGTTCGGCGATGAGGGCGCCCAGCGCGGGCACTGCCAGGCGGAGGATCTCGCGATCGACGGGTTTCATCAGGGATGATTCTAGAGCGTGGTGCGTCCCGGTCGGCGCGCGGTGTCAGGCGATCGTGCTCGCCCAGGCGCGGGTGTCGGCCGGATCGATGACGTCGTCGACGTCGAAGACCATCGCCGCGCTGAGCGCCCGACCCTGTGCGTACATCTCCTCGACGAGCTCCGCCTCGCGCGCGGCCCGGTCCCGCGCGTCGTCGATCGCGGCGAGCTCCTTCGCGTAGCCCAGGCGGACCGCTCCCTCCAGGCCCATCGGCCCGATCTCACCACTGGGCCACGCGACGGTGAAGTGCGGTACCGCGAACCCGCCGCCCACCATCGCCATGGCGCCCAGACCGTAGCCCTTGCGGATCACGAACGCGCCCAGCGGCGTCCGCAGGCGCGCGCCCGCGACGAAGAGATCGCCGAACGCCCGCACCCCCGGCTCGTGCTCGGCGTCGGGACCCACCATGAAGCCCGGGGTGTCGACGAACGACAGGACGGGCAGCCCGTGATCGTCCGCCAGCCGCAGGTGCTGCGTGAAGGAGCGGGCCGCATCGACGTCGATCGCGCCGCCCAGGTGGGAGTTGTCGTTGGCCAGGAACGCGAACGGCGCACCCGCGATGCGAAGGAAGCCGGTGATCGCACCGGGAGCGAAGCGGGGGCGCACCTCGACGAGGGAGTCCGCGTCCGCGACCGATTCGAGCACCGCCCGCATCGAGAAGGCGCGCAGCCGGTCCGCGGGGACAGCGCTGCGCGAGGAGTCGGCGGGCGGGGCGACGGTCTTCGCAGCGGGTGCCCTCCGCACGGACAGGTAGCCCAGCAGACAGCGCGCGGTCGCGACCGCGTCCGCCTCGTCACGGGCGACGAGGTCGAGCACTCCGGTCGACTCGTGGACCTCGACGGGTCCGATGTCGTCGGGCCGGTGGCGGCCCAGTCCGCCGCCCTCGATCATCGCGGGTCCGCCCATGCCGATGTTCGCCTCCGGAGTCGCGATGATGAGGTCGCAGACACCGGCCAGCGCCGCATTGCCGGCGAAGCTCCGGCCGGAGACGACCGCCACGAGCGGTACCCGGCCCCGCAGCGCGGCCAGGGACCCGAAGGTGGGCACGCTCAGCCCCGCGGTGGGCGCGCGGTCCGTGTCGCCGGGACGTCCGCCTCCGCCCTCCGCGAAGAGGACGACCGGAGCGGACCTCCGCGCGGCGAGCTCCAGGAGCCGGTCCGTCTTCGCGTGGTTGCGCGTGCCCTGCGTGCCGGCGAGCACGGAGTAGTCGTAGCTCATGACGACGACCTCGTGGCCGTCGATCGTCGCGACTCCGCCGATCAGGCCGTCACCGGAGGTGCGGGCGATGAGGTCCTCGACGCTGCGCCTGCGCGTCTGGGCGGCGATGACGAGGGGACCGTACTCGACGAAGCTGCCGGGATCGACGAGGTCGGCGATGTTCTCCCGCGCCGTCCGCCTCCCGCGGGCCCGGATCCCCGCGAGCGCGTCCTCACGCTCCTCGTCGGCGACCGCTGCGTGCCGTTCCCGGACCTCGGCCACGCCGGGATGGGGTGCGGCCTCCTCCGCGGCGTCTGCCCCCGCGGCTGCGGCGCCCGTGACGACTGCGACCGGTGCCCCCTCGGCCACGTAGTCGCCCACCTCGACCAGGTGGCGCACGTGCGCCGACGGCGGGCCCGCGATCGGGTGGTGCATCTTCATCGCCTCGAGGAGTGCGTACTCCCCCGGCACGTCGCCGATCGCCACGACGGTGCCGGACACCGTCGCGCGAACCAGCGTCTGGTCGGGTCCCAGCTCGTGCTCCGCGAGGACCGCCGCCGAGGTCGTTCCCACCCCGCCGTCGCCGCCGGCGCGCGCGGACGGCGGGCTCGTGGTCGCGTCGCGTGCGCGGGCCTCGTCGTCGAGCTCCCGGGCGCGTTCCGCCAGGCGAGGGGCTGAGGTGTCGAACGACGTCGTCGTCTCGTGTCCCGGCTCCAGCTGCTCGCCGATAGCCCGCAGCAGACCCGCGTTCGTGTCGAGGCCCTCGATCCGCGTCTCCGCGAGCGCGCGGTCCGCTCCCCGGAGTGCGGTCTCAAGGCTGTCGCCGTGCACGATGATCTTCCCCAGAAGCGAATCGAACGCGCCCGTCACGGTGCTGCCCGCTTCGATCCACGTATCGACGCGCACGCCGGGACCAGTGGGCCAGGTGACCGCGGTCGTTCGCCCCACGCTGGGCACCGGGTCCCCGGCCGGAGACACCGTCTCCGCTGCGACGCGCAGCTGGACGGCGGTGCCGCGCGGGACCGGATCGCGGGGATGGGCAGGTTCTCTGCATGCGGCCACTGCGAGCTGGCAGGCGACGAGGTCGATCCCCGTGACTGCCTCCGTCACGGTGTGCTCCACCTGGATCCGCGGGTTCACCTCGAGGAGGACATGGGAGTCTCCCGTCACGAGGAACTCGACGGTCGCCAGCGACTGATAGGACAGGGGCTCCACGAGCCGGAGCGCGTCCGCGTGGATGCGCGCGCGCAGGTCCTCGCCGAGTCCGGGCGCGGGTGCGATCTCCACGAGCTTCTGCGCCCGGCGCTGGATCGAGCAGTCGCGGTCGCCCAGCACGTGCACGCCCTCCGGTGTGCCGAGCACCTGCACCTCGATGTGCCGAGCGTCGACCACCAGGGCCTCTGCGAAGACGCGGCCGTCCCCGAAGCCGGCCCGGGCCTCGGCGGCGCATGCTGTCAGGGCCTCCGGCAGCGCGCCCGCCTCGTGCACGATGCGGATGCCGCGGCCACCGCCCCCGGCGACGGCCTTGATCGCCACGCCCGCGGGGTGAGCGGCGAGGAGGGCGCGGACCTCCACGACGGAGGGGTCGTCACCGGCGGCGCAGTCGCCGCCTGCCCCGGCCGGTGGGGGCGTTCCGGGAGCCGTGGGCTCCAGCAGTCCCGTCGCCGCGGGCACGGGGACGCCCACCGCGAGAGCGTGCGCGCGAGTGGCCGTCTTGTCCCCGAACAGCTCGAGCGCGTGCGGGTCCGGCCCCACCCAGGTGAGGCCGGCCTCCGCACAGCGCCGCGCGAGGTCAGCGGATTCGGCGAGGAAGCCGTAGCCCGGGTGGACGAGCGAGGCACCGGCCCCGCGCGCAGCGGCGACGATCGCGGAGGCGTCGAGGTAGGCCGCTGCGCCGCGCCCGGGCAGGGTCACGACCTCATCGGCGAGCCGCAGGTGCAGGCCCCCGCCCGTGCCGAGCACCTCCTCGTCGCTCGCACGCACCGCGACGGTCCGCAGACCGGCGGCGCGTGCGGCGCGGATGAGGCGGACTGCGATCTCGCCGCGGTTCGCGATCAGGATGCTGGTCTCCGCGCTCATCGTGCGCCTCCTCGTCGTATGCGGCTCAATGCGCCTCCGGTCTGTGCGCCTCCGTCAGTGCGCGTCGGGTCAGTGCGCGTCCGGCTGCGCCTGCCGGGCTTGGGTCGCCTCGTCGCGGACCGTCCGGCGGAGGATCTTGCCCGAGCTCGTCTTCGGCAGCTCGTCGACGATGGTCACCTCGACCGGCGCCTTGTAGCTCGCGAGGTGCTCCTTGCAATGGGCGATGATGTCCTCCGCGGTCGCCTGCGAGTCCGGCTGCAGGCTCACGAATGCGACGACCGTCTCACCGCGGTACTCGTCCGGCACACCCACGACCGCGCCCTCGCGGACCGCCGGGTGCATGTACAGGATGTCTTCGACCTCGCGGGGCCACACCTTGAAGCCGGACGCGTTGATCATGTCCTTCTTGCGATCGACGATGAACACCCACCCGTCCGGGTCCATGAAGCCCACATCACCCGTGCGCAGCTCACCGCCGGGAAGCGAGTCCGCGGTGGCCTGGGGGTTGCCGAGGTACTCGGTGGCGACCATGGGACCGCTGATCGCGACTTCGCCGACCTCCCGCGGGCCGACGGGATTCCCGTCGTCGTCGAGGATGCGGACCATCGCATCAGCCTGCGGCAGACCGGTCGACAGGTTGCCGGACTCGGGGTCGACCGGTGCACGCAGGGAGTGCGGCACGGTGACGGCCTGGGCCGCGGTCTCCGTGAGCCCGTAGCCCTGCCCGATGTAGTGGCCCGTCTTCTCCTCGAACCGCTTGACGAGGCCCTCCGGCAGCGGCGCACCGCCGGACATGATCGAGTGGAAGGAGTCGAAGGCGTCCGCCCCGAAGGACGGGCTCGCCATCATCGCGGTGTAGACGGTGGCGGGGCCCGCCATGAACGCGGGCTTCTCCTGCCGCAGCAGGTCGAGGAACGACGCCGGGTCGAACCGGTGGTTGAGGACCAGGGTGCTGCCGTTGGCCGTGCTCGCGATCATCTGGCAGATGAACCCCGTGATGTGGAACAGCGGTGCCAGGGACACGACGCCCGCACCCTGCGGAAGGCCGGCGTTCCGCGCCGCCATCCGGGAATTGGACGAGATGCTCGAGTGGGGGTGCAGCGCGCCCTTGGCCTTCCCGGACGTGCCGGACGTGTAGCCGATGAGTGCGGGATCCTCCGGCCTGACCGTCAGCGGCTCGAAGTCCGTGTCGAGGCGTTCGTCGACGACGGTCCTGAGGTCTGGGAGCGGCACGTCCGGGAGGTCCGCGTAGGCGCCGAACACCGCATCCGGGCCGTCCTGGGCCCAGTCGAGGTCCCCCGCCAGGACGACGAGGGGCAGATCCGCGGCGTACTCCTTGACGCGCATCAGGTAGAGGGCCTTCTGGACGACGATCGCCTTGACGTCCGCGTCCGCGAACGCGTGCGTGAGCTCATCGCGGTACATCGGATTGAGCGGGACGACGACGGCTCCGGCCTTCCAGATCCCGTACGTGGCGATCGGGAAGTGCGGCGAGTTCTGCGCGTACACGGCGACGGCGTCACCCGGACGGATCCCCGATTCCGCGAGGTAGGCCGCGAAGGCGGTGGTCTGGCGGTCGAACTCCGCATATGTCGCCGACTGTCCGTAATGCGTCCACGCGGCCGTCGTGGGGTGGGCGGCGACGGTCTCCGCCAGATCCCGCAGCGGGGTGGACGGCTCCAGGGGCACGGCCTCCGTCTCCGTGAGTCCGAGGGTGCGCAGCCAGGGACGTTCGTCGAACCAGCTCATGGGCTTCTCCGTTCTCCGGCATCGGCACTGATACCGGTCGCGTGGTCGACGGGCTTCATCGCGCCGTCGTTGCCCGGGCCCGCCAGCGGGGCCCGGAACCCCGTCCGCATCGAGCGGACGGGGTGGAGCGCCGTGCCGGGAGATGAGTCCCGGCACGGCGCAGGGGGGCGTGTGTCAGACGACCTCGAAGAGGCCGGCGGCGCCCATGCCGCCGCCCACGCACATCGTCACCACGACGTGCTTGGCACCGCGGCGCTTGCCCTCGATGAGGGCGTGGCCGACGAGGCGTGCGCCCGTCATGCCGTAGGGGTGGCCCACGGAGATCCCGCCGCCGTTGACGTTGTAGACCTCCGGGTCGATGCCCAGCTGGTCACGGCAGTACAGGGCCTGGACCGCGAAGGCCTCGTTGAGCTCCCACAGGCCGATGTCGTCGACCGTGAGGCCGTGGCGCTCCAGCAGGCGCGGGACGGCGTAGATCGGGCCGATCCCCATCTCCTCCGGGGCGTTGCCCGCAACGGCGATGCCCTTGTAGATGCCCAGCGGCTGCAGACCGCGCTTCTCCGCCTCCTCCGCGCTCATGAGCACGGATGCCGAGGCCGCGTCGGACAGCTGCGAGGCGTTGCCCGCCGTGACGGTCGGGACCTTCGATGCGACGCCCGGCTCCAGCACCGGGTTGAGGCCCTGGAGGCTCTCCAGCGTCGTCGAGGGGCGGTTGCCCTCGTCCTTCTCGAGGGTCACCTCGACCTCGCTGGTCTCCCCCGTCTCCTTGTCGACGACGATCTTCGTCGATGTGAGCGGGACGATCTCCGCGTCGAAGCGACCGGCTTCCTGCGCGGCCGCGGTGCGCTGCTGCGAGGACAGCGAGTACTCGTCCTGCGCCTCACGGGACACGCCGTAGCGCTCGGAGACGACCTCCGCGGTGTGGAGCATCGGCATGTAGATCTCCGGGAGGTTCTCCACCAGCCACGGATCCTTGGCGCGGAAGGTGTTCGCCTTGTCATTCTGCACGAGCGAGATCGACTCGACGCCGCCGCCCACCGCGACCTTCATGCCGTCGTGGACGATCTGCTTGGCGGCCGTCGCGATCGCCATGAGTCCGGACGCGCACTGACGGTCCAGGGACATGCCTGCCACGGACGTGGGTAGGCCCGCGCGCATGGCGGCCTGACGCGCGACGTTGCCGCCCTGGGCGCCCTGCTGGACGGCGGCGCCGAGGATGACGTCCTCGATCTCCGCCGGATCCACGCCGGAGCGCTCGACGGCGTGGCGGATCGCGTGGCCCGCCAGCTCCTGGGACTGGGTGTTGTTGAAAGCACCGCGGTACGCCTTGCCGATCGGCGTGCGTGCGGTGGAAACGATGACTGCCTGGGTCATGGTGCTCCTTCAGAGGTGGAGTGGTGCCTGAGTGATGGGTGAGTGCGGACGAGCAGGTGCGTCCGGGCGATCAGAGGTCGACGAGGCGGCCCAGCGCGTCGCGCTGCGCCTCAGCACCGCCGAGCATGACCTCATCGAGCTTCGCCCGCTTGAGCAGCAGGTGGACGGGGAACTCCCACGTCATCCCGTTGCCGCCGTGGAACTGGAGGATCTCTTCGACGATCCGGGATGTCTGCGCCTTCGCGTACGCACTGGCGGTGCGCACTGCGATCGCGGCGTCGGAACGGCTGACCGTGCCGGCGTCCGACGCGTCGACGGTCCGCACCGCGGCGACGGCGGCGGCGCGCAGCTGGTTCGCTGCGATCCACGCGTCCGCGAACCGGTGCTTGATCGCCTGATAGGAGCCGATCGTGCGTCCGAACTGACGGCGCTCCTTCACGTACTGAAGCCCGATGTCGAGTGCGGAGTCCACGATTCCCGACTGCTCGCACGCGAGCACTGCGAGAGTGTCGATCAGGGCGCGTTCGAGTGCGCGCTGCGCACCGTCGCCCACGGCGATGACCCGCCCGCGGATGCCCGCGAACTTCACCTCGGACAGACGGCGCGTCTCGTCCAGCGACGGGAAGACGGCGACCTGGGCGTCCGCGGCCTCCGCGACCGCGATCACCAGGGCTCCGCCCACTGTGCGAGCGGGGACGACCAGCAGACCCGCGCGGTGCGCGTCCGCGACCCCGTGGACGATGCCGATGAGTTCGACCGTGGCTCCGGGCTCCAGCGGATCGTCGGCGGCCGACGGCCCGGCCGTGTTCGCGGTCACATGGAGCGAACCGGTCCACTTCCGTGCGGTTACGTCGATCGCCAGGGCCGCGGTGGTGCCGTCCGTGGCGAGGCGACGCAGCAGCTTGTGCGCCGGACCGTCCGCTCCGGTGCGCCGCTCCGCCGCCGCGGCGCGGAACACCACGCGGGAGGCGACGACCGCCGAACTGAGGAACAGCGAGGGAGCGGCTGTGCGCCCGATCTCCGAGGCGACGGTCCCGGCTGCCGACAGTCCTGCACCGTCACCGCCGTCCGCCTCGGGGATCACGAGTCCGGCGAGCTCGAGCTCGTCGAAGAGTCCCGCGTCGACGGCCGGCACGTCGAAGCCCGGATCGTCGTAGACGCGCGAGACGTCGGAGGCGGAGGCGCGAGCGGCGAGCAGAGCGCGCACGTTGGTGCGCAGGTCCTCGTCGATGTCTGTGGGGAGAAGATCGATATCGTTCATCGTGGCATGTCCTTGAACGGAACGTCCTTGTCAGTGCGGTGCTCGCCGGGCAGGCCGAGCACCTTCTCGGCGATGATGTTGAGGATGATCTCCGTCGTCCCGCCCTCGATCGAGTTGCCCTTCGCCCGCAGGTATCGGTACACGGGGTTCCGGCCCGTCATCGAGTAGTCGGTGGGGCGGCGGTCCTCCCAGCTGTCGTAGCGCAGACCGTCGACTCCCCGCATGCGGAGGTCGAGGTCGGACAGAGCCTGGGCGGTCCGGGAGAAGGACACCTTGGCGCCCGAGCCCTCCGGCCCGGGTCGTCCGGCGGCGAGCTTCTGATTCAGCAGCACGCCGGAGGTCCGCTGGACCTCCGCATCGACCCAGTGGCCGAGCAGCTCGTCGCGCAGCACCGGGCTGCGGTACTTCGTCGAGGACCTCCAGGCGGAGGCCACGACGCCGATCATGCCGCCCTCGCGGGGAGCACCCGAACCGATCGACACGCGCTCGCTGTTGAGCGTCGTGTTGGCGACGCGCCAGCCTTCGCCCACCTCGCCCAGACGACGGGAATCGGGAACGACCGCATCATCGAGGAACACCTCGTTGAACTCGGACTCCCCCGTGATCTGGCGCAGGCCGCGAGTCTCGATCCCCGGCTGCTTCATGTCGATGAGGAAGTAGGTGAGCCCCTTGTGCTTGGGCACGTCCGGATCCGTGCGCGTGACGAGGATCGCGATGTCCGCGTTCTGCGCCCCGGATGTCCAGACCTTCTGACCGGTCACGCGCCAGTCGTCCCCGTCCCGCACGGCTCGCGTCGCGACCGCGGCGAGGTCAGAGCCCGCGCCGGGCTCGGAGAACAGCTGGCAGAAGATCCGGTCGAGCGTAAAGATGTCTCGCAGGAGCTTCCGCTGGTCGTCCGTGCCGTGGACCACGATCGTCGGTGCGGCCATGCCGAACCCGATCGTGTTGCGGCCCGGATCAGGCTGGGAGAGTCCGGCGCCCTCGATCGCCGCGCGGGCGTACCCGCGCAGGCTTCCCGAGACGCCCAGGCCCCCGCTGCCGCGCGGGAAGTCGACCCATGCGAGCCCGTGATCGTAGAGGACGCCCCAGACGGCGGCGTCGTCGGTGAGGTCCCGTGCAGCGGCCGCCGCCGCGGACACGGCGGCGTCGATCGCCTCCGTGTCCGCGGTGGTGTCACCGCTGGGGACCGCTGTGTCGCTGCTGCTCATGTCTCTCCCTCAGGCCTTCGGTCCGCCGGCGACGTAGATGACCTGACCGGACACGAAGCCCGCTCCCTCGCTCGCCAGGAACGACGCCGTGTTCGCGATGTCCTCCGGCTTGCCGGAGCGCGCGACAGGGATCTGCGCGATCGCGCCCTTGACGAAGTCCTCGAAGTCCACGCCGACCCGTTCGGCGGTCGACTTCGTCATATCGGTCTCGATGAAGCCCGGTGCGATCGCGTTCGCTGTCACGCCGAACTTCCCGAGCTCGATCGCGTAGGTCTTCGTCATCCCCTGGATCCCGGCCTTGGCCGCCGAGTAGTTCGTCTGCCCGCGATTGCCCAGTGCCGACGTCGACGACAGGGAGATGATGCGGCCGAACTTCTGCTCGACCATGTGCCCCTGCACCGCACGAGTCATCAGGAAGTTGCCCGTCAGGTGGACGCCCAGGACGGATTCGAAGTCGTCGCGCGTCATCTTGAAGAGCATGTTGTCCCGGATGATGCCCGCGTTGTTGACGAGCACGGTGGGTGCGCCCAGCTCGCTCGCCACGCGTTCGACCGCGGCAGCCGCCTGCTCCTCGTCCGCGATGTTCGCGCCGATGCCGAGTGCCTCACCGCCGGCCGCGCGGATGCGGCCCACGACGTCCGCGGTGTCCTCTTCGCGGAGGTCGATCACCGCGACCTTCATCCCGTCGGCCGCGAGGCGCTCCGAGATCGCGGCACCGATCCCCCGCGCACCTCCGGTGACGATCGCCGTGCGTGTACTGGTCTGATCCATCAGGCCGTGTCCTTCCTGTACTTCTTGATCTCGTTGCGGGCGATCGAGCGCTTGTGGACCTCGTCCGGACCATCGGCCAGACGCAGCGTACGCAGCCCTGCCCACCAGCCGGCCAGCGGGAAGTCCTGCGTGACGCCGCCGCCGCCGTGGACCTGGATCGCCCGATCAAGCACCTTGAGCGCCATATTAGGCGCAGTGACCTTGATCTGGGCGATCTCGTTCTTCGCGACCTTGTTCCCGTGCTTGTCCATCATGTCTGCGGCGTGCAGGGTCGACAGGCGCGCCTGGTCGATCTCGATGCGCGATTCTGCGATCCACTCCTGGATGTTCGCACGCTCGGAGAGCTTCTGCCCCCAGGTGATGCGGGACTCCGCGCGCTTCACCATGAACTCGAGAGCGCGCTCCGCCATGCCGATCGAGCGCATGCAGTGGTGGATGCGTCCCGGTCCCAGGCGGGCCTGTGCGATCGCGAAGCCCTCTCCCTCGCCCTTGAGGACGTCCTTCGAGGGGACGCGCACCTGGTCGAAGGTGATGTCCGCGTGACCCTCGCGGTCGTTGTAGCCGAAGACGGTGAGGTTGCGGTTGATCGTGACGCCGGGTGCATCGATCGGGACGACCATCATCGACTGCTGGCGGTGCGGCGCCTCGTTCGGGTCCGTCTTGCCCATCACGATGAGCACCTTGCAGTTGGGGTGCAGCGCGTTGGAGGTGAACCACTTGCGTCCGTCGAGGATGTACTCGTCGCCGTCCTTCTTCATGAGCATCTCGATGTTCGTCGCGTCCGAGGACGCGACGGCGGGCTCCGTCATCGCGAAGCCCGAGCGGATCTCGCCGTCGAGCAGCGGCTGCAGCCACTTCTCCTTGTGCTCGTCCGACCCGAAGACCGTGAAGACCTCCATGTTGCCGGTGTCCGGCGCGTTGCAGTTCATCGATTCCGGCGCGAGGTCGGGAGAGCGTCCCATGATCTCCGCCAGGGGCGCGTACTCGAAGTTCGTGAGCCCCGGGCCCCACTCCTTGTGCGGCTGGAAGAGGTTCCAGAGGCCGCGGGCCTTCGCCTCCGCCTTGAGGTCCTCGAGGATCTGCGGATGGAAGTGCGGCGTGTCCGCGGCGGCCATCTGCTCCTCATACACGGCTTCCGCCGGGTAGATCTTCTCGTCCATGAAGGCGAGCAGCTTCTCCCGGTACTCCCGTCCGCGTTCGGTGGTCTCCAGCATGTGGTCCTCCTCGTCGATGCGACGTCTTCGTCTGACTTCTGCCTGTGTCTGCTGCGGTGTCTTCGTCTGCGTCTGGAACTGCTCTGCGTCTGGAACTGCTGCGCGTCTGGATCTGCTGTGCGTCAGCCGCCCTGTGCGATCGCGCGCAGCTTCGCCTGGTAGCGGCGCATGCCGGTCAGCCACCGGTCGTAGTCGGAGCCCTTCATGCGGTACATGTCGAGGACCTCCGGGTGCGGCAGGATGAGGAACTCCTCCTTCTCGACCGCTGCGAGCACCGTGCCGGCGACATCGGCGGGATCGAGCACGCTGCCCGCTTCGGACACGGCCTTCTGCGCGGCGAGCGCATCTCCCGTCTTCGGGTTGTCCGCGTCGCCCCAGAGGATCTTCGTGTTGACGCCCATGGGGGCGAGGACGGACACGCGGACCCCTTCGTCTCCGTAGGTGACGGACAGCCATTCCGCGAACGCCAGTGCCGCGTGCTTCGTGACCGAGTACCCGGCGGAGCCGATCTGGGTCAGCAGACCCGCGGCCGAGGCCGTCGCGACGAAGTAGCCCTCCCCCCGCGCGGTCCACTCCGGGATGAGCCGCTGTGCGGCCCGGATGTGCGCGCGCAGGTTCACGTCGAGGACGGTGTCCCAGTCCTCGTCATCGCCGAGGCCGGAAGCGCCGCCGATGCCGGCGTTCGCGAAGTAGAGGTCCACCTCACCCAGCTGCGCTCGGGCCGCCTCGAGGAGTCCGGTGACCCCGTCGGCTGAGGCGACGTCACCTGTCCAGTGCGCCTGGCCCAGGCCCTCCGCGGTCTGCTCGACCGCGGGATCGATATCGGCGAGGAGCACGCGTGCACCCCGCGAGGTGAGTTCTGAGGCCAGCGCGGCACCGATGCCGCCCGCTGCTCCGGTCACGACCGCATTCCGTCCTGCGACGTCCATCTGGGCTCCTTCCCTGCCGCACACATCCTTGCGAGCTGGCTTACCTCTATCTATAGTTGAGGATGACCTCGATTTCAAGTGTTGCCAATCGTTCGTTCAGTGCTGAACACCGGACCCGGCGACGCAGCGCAGCACCCCGCGGGCTTGGCCCCGGGACCGTGATCCGAAGGAGCATCATGGCCGTAGACCTCAACGCACCCACCTCCCACCTCCCGGACATCCTGCTGCCCTGGGTGTCCGCACGGCCCGACGCGCACGCGCTGCTCACCCCTCCGGGTGACGGCCGCACCGTCCTCACGTGGGCGCGGCTGCTGGGAGAGGCCGCTGCGGCTCGGGACCGATTCACCGGCGCCGGCCTGCAGCCCGGCGATCGAGTCATCCTCATCGCGCCCAGCTGCCCGGAGTTCGTCGCGGAGTTCTTCGGCGCCCAGGCCGCCGGACTCGTGGTCGTCGCGGTCAATCCGCTCTCGACCACACGGGAGATCGATTACCTGCTGGAGGATTCGGGCGCTCGTCTCATCGTCGCCCATCCGTCCCGGTCCGAGGCCGGCCGCGCCTCCGCAGAGGCAGTGGGGGTCGCGTTCCGCCTCATCGATCCCGTGCGGTCCGACGGTCCGGAGATCCGCCCGGACGCTCACGGAGACATCGACTTCGCGGTGGCCGGACGATCCCGCGACGATCTCGCGGCACTCCTCTACACCTCCGGCACCACGGGTCGGCCCAAGGGTGCGATGCTCACCGTCGGGAACCTGCTGTCGACCGTCGACATCGTCGGCGAGATCATCGAGGTCGGACCCGACGACCACTGGGCGACGGGACTGCCGCTCTTCCACGTGTTCGGCCTCGTCACCGTGACACTGTCCTCGCTCCGGGCGGGGGTCCCGGTCACGCTGTTCCCCCGCTGGGATCCACGGGCGTTCGTGGACGCGCTCACCACGGATCACGTCACGGTCGTCTCCGGTGTGCCCACGATGTGGATGTCGGTGCTCGCAGAGGCCGCTGACAGCGGGGCCCCGACGCTGCGAGCGGTGAGCTCCGGCGGCGCAGCGATCTCCGCAGACGTCCTGAGGCGCTTCGAGGAGCGCTACCAGGCTCCCGTCGTCGAGGGCTACGGGCTCACGGAGACCAGCGCCGTGGGCACGTTCAACCCGCTGCACGGAGTCCGGAAGGTGGGCAGCGTGGGCCATGCGGTGCCTCGGATGGAGGTCAAGGTGGTCGACCTCGACGGGAACCCGGCCGCTCCCGACGAACCCGGCGAGGTGTGCCTGCGGGGTCCGGCGATCATGCGCGGATACTGGAACAGGCCCGAGGCGACGGCGGAGGTCCTCGGTGAGGACGGCTGGTTCCGCACGGGCGACATCGGAAGGCTCGACGAGGACGGCTATCTGTTCATCGTCGACCGCATGAAGGACCTCATCATCCACGGCGGGTACAACGTGTACCCGCGCGAGGTGGAGGAGGTGCTGTACGAGATCCCAGGCGTGCGCGAAGCCGCGGTGGTCGGCACACCCGACGAACGGTACGGACAGCAGGTCACCGCCGTCATCGCACGCAGCGCGGGCTCGCAGCTGGACGCCGCGGAGGTCGAGCGCGTGACCCGGGAGAAGCTCGCGGCGTACAAGATCCCGCGGATCATCGAGTTCATCGACGAGCTGCCGAAGGGACCGTCGGGCAAGATCCTCAAGCGGGCGCTGGTCGGCACCCCGGATGGAGCGTGAACCGTGGTCGGATCCATTGAGCCGCCCGCGCCGGCCTCTGCACACGAGGAGTGACGATGAGCACCATCTCCAGCCCCGGCGGGCAGGCGGCCGGCCGGAGGCGCGATCCGCAGGATCTCACGCGCAAGGGGCAGCGCACGCGCAAATCGCTCGTCGATGCCGCACGCGCGGTGTTCTACGAGCAGGGGTACATCGATGCCCGCCTGTCCGAGGTGACCGAGCGCGCCGGTGTGTCGACGGGGACCCTCTACACGTACTTCGACGATCGCGAGCAGCTGCTCGCGGCGATCATCGACGACGCGTATGCGCGATCCGTGCGACCCGCGGGTTCACGGCCGGCGGATGTGGGCGATCCGTTCCGCCGGATCTTCAACGGCAACCGCCGATACGTCGAGGCATACCGCCAGAGCTCCGACCTCATGGCGATCTTCGATCAGGCCGAATACCTCGATGAAGCGCTCAAGGCCCGACGGATGGCTCGCGCATCCGACTTCGCACAGCGCAATGCGCAGACCATCCGCAGACTGCAGGACGAAGGCACTGTCGACCGCGGGGTCGAGCCGCTCATCGCCGCGCAGGCCCTGTCCTTCATGGTGTCGACCCAGTGCCGCTACGTCTACGTCCACGCACCGGACCCCAGCTGCGCGGACGCCGCGGGAGCGCAGGCGCTCGCCGATCACCTGACCCGGCTGTGGTTCTCAGCGCTGGGCGTCGACCCGGACCCTCTCCTGGAGACGTTCATCGCCGAGGCGGAGCAGGCGGGAGCAGACGCCGACGACGCCGAAGCCCCCGGGGACGAGCAGGTGCAGGCCGCAGACTGATCGTCACACGAAGCGGGAGACGTCGCCCGCCCCCTCACGCCGCACGATCGGTGCGCCCTCCGTGTAGTCGATGACGCTCGTGGGGGTGGTGCCGGGCACGCCGGATTCGATGACGAGGTCGACGTCACGGCCGATCGCATCCGCGACGTCCTGAGGCTCCGTGAGCGGGTCCTCGTGGCCGGGCAGCAGGAGCGTCGAGGACAGGATGGGCTCCCCGACCTCCCGCACCAGCGCCAGAGCGGTCGCGTTCTCCGGGATGCGCGCGCCCACAGAGTTCTTCTTGGGGTGCAGCATCTTCTTCGGCACCTCCTTCGTCGCCTTCATGATGAAGGTGTAGGGGCCCGGGATGAGCGACTTGATCGTCCGGAACGCCGAATTGTCGAGGATGACGAACTGGCCCAGCT
The DNA here is from genome assembly GCF_900169375.1 of Brevibacterium sp. Mu109. Lineage (NCBI taxonomy): Bacteria > Bacillati > Actinomycetota > Actinomycetes > Micrococcales > Brevibacteriaceae > Brevibacterium > Brevibacterium sp. Mu109. Next base: position 30,320 of record NZ_FXZF01000003.1, on the reverse strand, counting down.
GCGAGAACTCATGGCACATGAGCGTGTAGTGGTGCTTGGAGTCGAGGCTGCGGATCCGCGCGATGCGCTCGATGCCCTCCTTGTTCCCCAGGGAGCAGCCCAGCGCGTAGCAGGAGTCCGTCGGGTACGCGATGAGCCCACCGTTCCTGATGACCTCCGCAGCCTGCCGGATCAGGCGCGGCTGCGGGTCGACCGGGTGGATGGCGACTGTTTTCGCATTCATGACCACATCGTACTGGCTCCGCTCAACCGGACAGGGGGACGATCACCTCGCGTGAGCTCCGACCGGCGACGCGCCGCCTGCCGATCGGCAGGCCCGAACCGGTGCGGAGGTCCGAGGCGATGAGATTGTTGACCCAGCGGGCCCGGGGGTCCGCATCGACGAGCAGGGCCTTCAGCAGCAGCGTCGCGGGGAGCGCGAGCAGCGCACCCAGCGCGCCGAGCACCCAGTACCAGAAGAGCAGCGACAGGAAGCTCACGAAGGGCGTGACCCCCACCGATTCCCCGGTGAACTTCGGCTGGATGATCGACTGGATGACGAAGTTCAGGACGCTGAACGCGATGACGACCCACAGAGCTGCGACCCAGCCCTGGTCCACCAGCGCGAGCAGGGCCGGCGGCACGAGCCCGATCACGAAGCCGACGTTCGGGATGTAGTTCGTGAGGAACGCGAGCACGCCCCAGACCAGCGCCAGCGGCACCCCGATGATCTCCAGGGCGATGACGTCCAGGACCGCGACGATGAGACCGAAGATCGTCGCGACGATCCAGTACCTGCGCACACCCTCTGCGAACGAGGTCATGGCCGTCGCGATCCGCGGACGCACCGCTGCCGTCGTCCGGATCCTCTGGCCGAAGGACATCGAGTCCATGGCGACGAAGAACACCGCCATCACGGCCGTCGTCAGGAGACCGACCACGAGGGAGATGTTGTTGAAGACGGCACCCGCCGCACCGGCGATCGAATTCGCATCGATCGCGGCGAACTGCTCTTCGATGAAGGCCGGCGTCAGCCCCACCGTCGCGAGCCACTCCGCCGCGTCCTGCACGATGCCGAGCATCTTCTCCGTGTAGCTCGGCAGCACGAGCACCAGCTGGGCGACGGCCCACCCGGTCAGCGCGAAGAATGCGGCGAGCAGCGCCAGGACGACGACGACCGTCACCATCGCCGCCGCGAAGCGCGGCATCCGCAGGCGCACGAGGCGGGCCTGCAGCGGATGCACGATGAGGACGAGGTTGAGCGCGAGGAACACGGGCGCGATGATGCTCTGGAGCTCTCGGACCACCATGATCGTCACCGCGAGGGCGGCGAGGCCCACGGTCACCAGGACGTAGCGGGGCAGCGGGCTGCGGTCCGACGGCGACTCCGCGGGCACTGCTGCGCCGTCATGGTCCGCGGTCGTCACCGCCGCTTCCTCTTCTCCCGGATCCGCATGCCCAACTGGATGGGCGTGCCGGTGAAGTCGAACGTCTCCCTCAGCCGGCGGAGGATGAACCGCCGGTATCCGGGATCGAGGAACCCGGTCGTGAAGACGACGATGTGCGGCGGCCGACTGGAGACCTGCGTGCCGAAGAGGATCCGCGGCTGCTTGCCGCCGCGCACGGGGTGCGGGTTCGCCGCGACGAGCTCCCCCAGGAAGGCGTTGAGCCGGCTGGTCGGGATGCGCATGTCCCAGCTCTTCAGCGCGTGCTCCATCGCGGGCACCAGCTTGTCCGCGTGCCGACCGGTCTTCGCGGAGATGTTCACCCGCGGCGCCCACTCGACGTGCGCCAGGTCCTTCTCGATCTCACGGCCCAGCCAGTGCCGACGCTCCTCATCGACGAGGTCCCACTTGTTGAACGCGAGGACGAGCGCTCGCCCGGCCTCCGTCGCGCTGCGGACGATCCGGATGTCCTGCTCGCTGAGCGGTTCGTTCGCCTCTAAGAGGACCAGCGCGAGCTCGGCGCGCTCCAGCGCCGTCTGCGTCCGCAGAGACGCGTAGTAGTCGGCACCGCTCGCCTGTCGCGCGCGCTTCTTGATGCCGGCGGTGTCGACGAACTTCCACGGCTTGCCGCCCAGCTCGACGACCTGGTCGACAGGATCGCGCGTGGTGCCCGCGACGTTGTCGACGATGACCCGCTCCTCCTTCGCCAGATGGTTGAGCAGTGACGACTTCCCGACGTTGGGACGGCCGACCAGCGCGATCCGGCGCGGTCCGCCCGGCTCCTCCGCGTCGTCGACCTCGGAGAACTCCGGCAGCGTCTCCATGATGACGTCGAGCAGGTCCGCGACGCCGCGGCCGTGCATCGCGGAGACCGTGCGGGGCTCTCCCAGCCCCAGCGCCCACAGCTCCGCCGCCTGGATCTCACCGCGCTCGTCGTCGACCTTGTTCGCCGTGAGGATGACGGGCTTGCCCGCACGGCGCAGCATGCGCACGACGTGCTCGTCGGTCGATGTCACGCCCGTGGTCACATCGACGACGAGCAGGACCGCGTCGGACTGGGAGACTGCGATCTCCGCCTGCCCCGCGATCCGCGAGGACATGCCGCGGACGTCGATGTCCCAGCCCCCGGTGTCGACGAGGGTGAGCGGCCGGCCGCCCCACTCCGCGCCGTACCGGACGCGGTCGCGGGTGACGCCGGGGACGTCCTCGACCACGGCCTCGCGCCGGCCCAGGATGCGATTGACGAGCGTCGACTTGCCCACGTTGGGCCGGCCGACGATCGCGAGCACGGGAGCGGGGCGCACCAGCGCGGTCGCCTGTGCATCGGATTCATAGGCGTCGAGCAGCTCGAGGTCGTCCTCCTCGAGATCGTAGGCCTCCAGTCCGCTGCGCAGCGACGCTGCGCGCTGCGCCGCCTCCTCCTCATCGATGCCGGCGACGCGATCGGCGAAGTCCTCGTCGGGAGTGGGGGTGAAATCGTCCTGGTCGTCACGCATGTCGTCACTCATGTCGTCGCTCATGTCGTCGTATCCTCCACGAGCCCCAGCACGGCCGCGACAGCCTGCTCGAAGCCCACATCCGTCGTGTCGAGTGTGTGCACGCCGTCTGCCGCGGACAGGAAGCTCGTCGTCGTCGAATCCTTCGCGTCCCGGTCGACGACCAGCTTCCGCGTCGCCTCGACCGCTGCGGCGTCCGCGGTCCCGTGCAGCTCTGCGGAGCGGCGTGCGATCCGCACGGACTCATCGGCCGTCATGAGGATCCGCACGGGCGCATCCGGCGCGACGACGGTCGTGATGTCCCGCCCCTCGACGACGATGCCGGGGGTCGTCTCGCCGATGATCTCGCGCTGTCGCTCGATGAGCTCGTCACGCGCGTCCTGGACCGCGGAGACCGTCTGGACGTTCTCCGACACCTGCGCCTCGCGGATGTCGTCCGTGACGTCCATCCCGTCGACCTCGACCCGGAAGTCGTCCGGATCGGTGGTGATCTCGAGGTCCGCGCCGCGGATCAGTTCGACGACGTCGCCCGGGTCGGACACCCCGCGGTTGAGGCACAGCCAGGCCATGGCCCGATACATGGCTCCCGTATCGAGGTAGCCGTACCCCAGCCGGCGCGCCACCTCTTTGGAGGTGCTGGATTTGCCGACGCCGCTGGGTCCGTCGATCGCGATGACGCTCATGTCGATGTGTGCCTCTCTCAATGCTGCTGTGCTCGGTCCACCCTATCCGGCGGAGCCGTCCTCCACCGTCGTGCTGGTGGCCTGGGCTTCGTCGGGCTCCGAATGCTCCGGCAGGCGCCAGCCGCGCTGCTGCAGACCGACCACCAGGTCCTGCTCGCGGTCGGGCAGCACCATGATGTCGAGGCTGCCCAGACGGTGGCCGGTCGCGTGGTCGATCCGGACGTCCTCGACGTTCACCCCGAGTGCGTGGACATCCGTGAAGAGCCGTGCGAGTCCGCCCGGCTCGTCCCCCACGACGACGGTGACGATCGCATAGACCATCGGCGCCTGTCCGTGCTTGCCGGGGATGCGGCGGTGCCCCTCGTTGCCCGCGGCGATCGCGGAGGCGAGCACGGCGTAGCTTCCGGTCTCCAGCGCCAGGGCGTCCACGACCCGGTCGAGGTCATCGCGCAGTGCCGTGAGCACCGCGCGGACCTCTGCGGCGTTGCCCGCGAGGATCTGCGTCCACAGCCCCGGGTCCGATGCCGCGATCCGGATGACGTCCCGCAGCCCCTGTCCGGCCAACGCGATGCCCTCGACCGGCATGTCGGTGAGCTGCGCCGCCATGAGCGACGAGACGACCTGGGGCACATGGGAGACCCGGGCGACCGAGGAGTCGTGGAATTCGGGCTCGAGGTGGAGCACCGAGGCGCCCACGGCCTCGGCGACGGCCACCACCTGGTCGAGCCTGCCGGCGGGCGTCGCCTCATCCGAGCAGACGACCCACGGGCGGGCTTCGAAGAGGTCGACCCGGGCGGACACCGCACCGGACCGCTCGCGCCCGGCCATGGGGTGGGATCCGATGTAGCGGTCGAGCTCCGTCCCGACCGTCAGCGCGCGCACGCGGTCGAGCACGACGCCCTTCACGCTCGCCACATCCGTGACCGTCGCGTCGGGCAGGGCCCGCAGCTGCGCGACGATGACGTCCGCGGCGACGTCCGGGGGCGCTGCGACGACGACGAGCCCCGTGTCCGGGTGCGGATCCGCGGCGGTCCCGGCGCCCATGTCCGCTGCGAGGCGGACCGCAGTGGGCGAGGTGTCCTCGAGCGTGACGACGCAGCCGGCACGGGTGAGCGCCAGTCCCAGGGAGGTTCCGAGGAGCCCCGTCCCGACGATGTGCACGTGGTCCGGGACGTCCCCCCGACTCACAGCTTGACGGCCTTCATGAGCTCGCCGACCTCATGCGGTCGCAGGGTCCGCAGCTTCCCGGGGCGCTGCTCTGCGAGCGCGATGGGGCCGAAGTGCGTGCGGACGAGCCGCTCGACAGGAGTGCCGACGGCCTCGAGCATCCGCCGCACGATCCGGTTGCGGCCGGAGTGCAGCACCAGTTCGACGAGCGCGTGGCCCGGGGTCGAGTCGATGAGGCGGAACGAGTCCGCATGCGCGATGCCGTCCTCCAGCTCGATCCCGTCGCGCAGCCGTGCGCCGGCGTCCTTGGGGACGGGCCCCCGCACCTGTGCCAGGTAGGTCTTGGGGACCTCGTACGACGGATGCGTGAGCCGGTTGGAGAGGTCGCCGTCGTTCGTCAGGAGGAGCAGGCCCTCCGTGTCGTAGTCGAGCCGGCCCACGTAGAAGAGCCGCTCCGGGCGATCGCGCAGGTAGTCCGCGATCGTCTTCCGGCCCTCCGGGTCGCTCATCGAGGTGACGACCTTCGCCGGCTTGTTCAGCGCGAGGTAGACGCGGTCCGCCTGCGTCGTGATCCGCATCGTGTCGACGTGGACGGCCTGGGTCTCCGGATCGACGCGCGTGCCGAGTTCGCGGACGACGACGCCGTCCACCTCCACCCGGCCCTCCGCGATGAGGGATTCGCACGCGCGCCGCGATCCCAGGCCCGCATCGGCGAGGACCTTCTGCAGGCGCACTCCGTCCTCGCGATGGACGTCCGACACCTCGCCGGCACCGGTGGGCGACTTCTGGCTGGCGGCGCGTTCACGACGCGAGGGTCGGCGGGAACGATGTCCGGGGGAACGGGGATCAGATGAGCTCATTCCCCCATTATCCCGAATTCTGCGACGTCTGCCGCACCTGCCTCGCCCGTGCGGTTCGCCTCGTCGCCCTCCGGGAGGAACGGGGCGATGTCCGGAAGGTCCTCGATCCGCTCCAGACCGGCTGCTTCGAGGAAGGCCGGCGTGGTGACGAAGCGCACGGCCCCGGTCGTGGGATCAGTGCCGGATTCGACGAGCAGACCGCGCAGCAGCAGAGTCCGCACGACCCCGTCGACGTTGACCCCCCGGATCGCGGAGATCCTCGCGCGGGTCACCGGCTGCCGGTAGGCGACGACGGCCAGGGTCTCCAGCGCAGCCTGGGACAGCCTCGAGGAGTGCCCCGCGGTGAGGAACGCCGACACGATGTCGTGGTGCTCCGGTCGCGAATAGATCCTCCACCCGCCCGCGGCCCGGGCGAGTCGGAACCCGCGCGTGCGCGCTCCCCGCTCCCCGTCGTAGTCCGCGGCGAGCTCCTCGAGGGCCGCGGACACCTCCTGCGGCTCGACGCCCAGTCCGTCGCTCAGGTGCTCGACCGTCACCGGCTGATCGGCCACCATGAGGACGGCTTCGAGCCCGGCCAGCAGTTCGTCCGTCACCGGAGCCTCCTCACTCATCCCCGTACTCCTCATAGTCCGGGCCCCCGCCGCCGAGGTCCCGGTCGCCTTCCGCTCCGTGGTCGCCTTCTGCGTCCGCGTCGCGAGTGTCGGTCGCCGTGAGCGCGATCGTCAGCGGTCCGAGCGCCTCCGGCTGGTCGAAGTCGCACAGCCCCGCCTTGAACAATTCGAGGACCGCGAGGAACCGGGCGACGACGACCATCCGGGTCTCCGCGTCCTCGATGAGCGCGGCGAAGTCGATCCGTGCCTCATCGCGCAGACGCGACAGCAGCAGCGCGCGCTGCTCCGGCACGGACACGTGGGCGTCGTGCAGGTGGTCGAGCGCCACGGCGGGCGGGGTGCGGTCGCGGGACAGGACCGCGCTGAACACCGCGGCCAGCACCGGGCCGGACGTGCTGAAGTCCAGGGGCGGGAGGATGTCCGTGAACTCCTGCTCGAGGGGGACGGCGCGCGGAACGGCGCGGCCTGCCTCCCCCATCCTCTTCTCCAGCACGCGGGACACCTCCTTGTACGCCCGGTACTGCAGGAGCCGCGCGAAGAGCAGGTCGCGGGCCTCGAGCAGCTCGAGGTCGAGCTCGTCCTCGACATCGGCTCCCGGCAGCAGCCGGGCGAGCTTGAGGTCCAGCAGCGTCGAGGCGACGAGCAGGAAGTGGCTCAGCTCGTCGAGGCTCTTCGCACCCCGCAGTGTGGCGACGTACGCGAGGAAGTCGTCCGTGACCTCGGCGAGCGCGATATCGGTGATCTCCAGCGAGCGGCGGGCGATGAGATCGAGCAGCACGTCGAACGGTCCGGAGAAGTTCTCGAGGTCGACGGTGAAGCCGGCGGCCTCCGCCTCAGCGGTCGCCGACTGCACCGTCAGGGCGAGCCGCCGCGCGCGATCAGCTCCCGCGCTAGCCGCCGGTACGCGTCCGCGCCCTTGTGGTTCGGCGCGAAGCTGGTGATCGGCTCCGCCGCCACGGTCGCGTCGGGGAACTTCACGGTCCGGCTGATGACGGTGTCGAAGACCGTGTCCCCGAACGCATCGACGACGCTCGCGATGACTTCGCGTGAGTGGAGCGTCCTGCCGTCGAACATCGTGGCAAGGATCCCGTCGATCGCGAGTGACGGGTTCAGGCGATCCTGCACCTTCTCGATCGTCTCCACGAGCAGCGCGACGCCGCGCAGCGCGAAGAACTCCGTCTCCAGCGGGATGATGACGCCGTGCGCGGCCGTCAGCGCATTGACGGTCAGCAGGCCGAGCGACGGCTGGCAGTCGACCAGGATCACGTCGTACTCGTCGGCGACCTTCGCCAGCGCCCGCGAGAGCACCTGCTCGCGCGCGACCTCGCCCACGAGCTGGATCTCCGCTGCGGACAGGTCGATGTTCGCGGGCATCACGTCGATGTTGTCCACGGAGGTCGTGTGGATGACCTCGTGGGGATCCAGCCGTGCGCTCATGAGGACGTTGTAGACCGACTTCTCGAGCGCGTTCGGATTGATGCCCAGACCCACGGAGAGGGCACCCTGCGGATCGAAGTCGACGAGCAGGACCCGTCGGCCGTAGTCGGCCAGTGCGGCGCCCAGATTGATCGACGACGTCGTCTTCCCGACCCCGCCCTTCTGGTTGACCATTGCGATGGTCCGTGCGGGCCCGTGACCGTCGAGCGGCGCGGGTTCCGGGTACTCCCGGGCGGGGCGCCCGGTGGGGCCCAGCGGTGCGTCGGCCGCGATTTCGAGCCGCTGCTGCGAGTCTGCCACGTGCTTCCTCATCTCCTTGCTGCTGCTGCGGTGGATGTCAGCCTATCGCGCGCGGGGGTGCGACGACGCGTACACCTCGCGGAGCGTCTGCGCTGTCACCCTCGTGTAGATCTGCGTCGTCACGACGGAGGCGTGTCCCAGCAGCTCCTGGACGACTCGGATGTCCGCCCCGCCCTCCAGCAGATGCGTCGCGAAGGAATGGCGCAGCGTGTGCGGGGTGACGTCGTCGACGCCCGCGAGTCCCGCGGCGCGCCGGACCAGGGTCCAGGCCGACTGGCGGCTCAGCCTGCCGCCTCGCTGGTTGAGGAAGACCGCGCCCGCGCGGTCCGCGGCCTGCGCGCGACCGGCGGCGAAGCGGGGACGATCCCGCACGATCCACGCGTCGAGGGCCGCGCGGGCATGCGAACCGACCGGCACCAGCCGTTCCCTGGAGCCCTTGCCGTAGAGGCGGACGGTGCCGCGCACCAGGTCCAGGTCGTCGAGGTCGACTCCGACCGCCTCACTGATGCGGGCCCCTGTGCCGTAGAGAAGCTCGAGCAGTGCCGCGGATCTCCGCTGGACCGGCTCGTCCCCGTCCGTCGTGGCGAGCAGCGCCTCGACCTGCTCCACCGTGAGGGCGGAGGGGAGGCTGTCGGCCTGGCGCGGGGGCGGCAGGGCCGCGGCGGGGTCGCCGTCGACCTGCCCCTCCCCCAGCAGATGGTCGTGCAGCCTGCGCACGGCCACGCCGATCCGAGCCTGCGACGACGCCGCGAGCTGCGCCGATGAGAGATCGCCGCGGAACGCGAGGAGGTCCTCCTCCGTCACCTCGCCGAATCCGCCCACGCCGCGCCCGGCGAGCCACAGGACGTACCGGGACAGATCGCGCGCATAGGCGTCGACCGTGTTCCGGGACAGGCCGCGCTCGAGTTCGATGTGGGCGAGGTAGTCCGCGACCGGTCCGCGCAGGGGTGCTGCGACCTCGGGGAGGAGCTCCGCGCCGTGGCGTGCCACGTCAGTCCCGGCTGCCCGGCCACAGCGCGTCGACCGGTCGCAGGTCCGTCCAGCCGCGTGCGCGCGCCCTGTCCGCGTGGAGGATCGCCAGGCACGCGGTCGCGTTGCCGATGCGACCGGCGAGCACCGCGTCGACTGCCTCCGCGAGCGGCGTCCAGCGGACGACGATGCCGCGCTCCTCCCCCTCCCGCTCGATGCGCTGCGCGTGCGGCAGGGCGTCGATCCCGCGTGCGAGGTAGATGCGGATGATCTCCGTCGACCCGCCCGGCGTGGTGTACATGTCTGCGAGCGTGTGCCAGTCCGCTGCGCGGACATCGGCCTCCTCACCCAGTTCCCGCGCGGCGGCCGTCGCAGGATCCTCCCCGTCGATGTCGCGGAGTCCCGCCGGGATCTCCCAGTCCCGCATGCGGATGGGATGCCGGTACTGGCGGATGAGGAGTATGCGGTCCTCGTCGTCGATCGCGGCGACGGCCACTGCACCGGTGTGTGCGAGGACATCACGGGTCAGCCGCCCTCCGGCCTCCGGCAGGTGGAACGACTCGCGCACCACGTCCCAGACCGCTCCCCGGTACACCGTCTCGCGCTCGTGCACCTCGACGTCGACCCGCTCGTCCGACAGTGGGGCGTCCGTCCCGCTCATCATGTCCTCCATGGGATCCTCCTCACGCATGTGCCCGGTCCAGCGCGGCCCGCACGAGGCCGGCGAAGAGCGGGTGGGGTCGGGTGGGCCTGCTCTTCAGCTCCGGATGCGCCTGCGTCGCGACGTAGAACGGGTGGACGTCCTCCGGCAGTTCCACGAACTCGACGAGGGACCCGTCCGGCGAGGTGCCGGCGACGCGCAGACCCGCGTCCTCGAGCCGTGCCCGGTAGTCGCCATTCACCTCGTAGCGGTGCCGATGGCGCTCGGTCACGTCCGTCGTGCCGTAGGCGGCAGCGGTGAGTGTGCCCTCCGCGAGCACGGCGGGGAAGCGTCCCAGGCGCATCGTGCCGCCCAGGTCCGCGTCCCCGTCGACGATCGCGCGCTGCTCTGCGAGGGTCGCGATGACGGGTTCCCGCGTGTCCGGGTCGAATTCGGTCGACGAGGCGTCGGCCAGTCCCAGGACGGACCTCGCGTACTCGATCACCATGCACTGCATCCCGAGGCACAGTCCCAGTGCCGGCAGTCCTGTGGTCCGGGCATGGGTGAGGGCTCCGAGCTTCCCCTCGATGCCCCGGATGCCGAATCCGCCGGGCACGCAGATCGCGTCGACGTCCGCCAGCCGGGCCGCGGCGCCCTCCGGCGTCTCGCAGGAATCGGAGGGGATCCAGCGGATCTCGACCCGCGCATCGTGTGCGAAGCCGCCGTGCCGCAGCGCCTCCGTGACGGAGAGGTAGGCGTCCGGCAGGTCGACGTACTTGCCGACCAGCCCCACGGTGACCCGTTCGGAGGGGTGGTGGACGCGCTCGAGCAGCGCGTCCCAGTCGCGCCAGTCGACGTCCCGGAACGGCAGGTCGAGGCGGCGCACCGCGTAGACGTCGAGTCCCCCGTCGTGGAGCACGCGCGGGATGTCGTAGATGCTCGCGGCGTCGACGCACGGCACCACGGCCTCGAGGTCGACGTCGCAGGACGCGGAGATCTTCTGCCGGATCGATTCCGGCAGGTCCCTGTCGGCGCGGAGCACGATCGCGTCCGGGGTGATCCCGATGGACCGCAGCTGTGCGACGGAGTGCTGGGTGGGCTTCGTCTTCAGCTCGCCGCTGGGAGCGAGGTAGGGCACGAGCGACACGTGGATGAAGAGTGCGTTCTCCCGGCCGATGTCGTGACGGACCTGCCGGGCGGCCTCGAGGAAGGGAAGCGATTCGATGTCGCCGACGGTGCCGCCGATCTCCGTGATGATGACGTCCGGCGCCCCGTCGTCGGTGCGCTGCGCCTGCGCCCGCATCCGCTCCTTGATCTCATCCGTGATGTGCGGGATCACCTGGACCGTATCGCCCAGATAGGCGCCGCGCCGCTCCTTCGCGATGACGGACGAGTAGACCTGGCCCGTCGTGATGTTCGCCGTCGCGTCCAGTGAGACGTCGAGGAACCGCTCGTAGTGACCGATGTCGAGGTCGGTCTCCGCACCGTCGTCGGTGATGAAGACCTCTCCGTGCTGGAACGGGTTCATCGTCCCCGGGTCCACGTTGAGATAGGGATCGAGCTTCTGCATCGCGACCCGCAGCCCGCGCCTGCTGAGGAGATGGCCGAGGCTGGAAGCCGTGAGCCCCTTCCCCAGCGAGGAGGCCACGCCACCGGTCACGAAGATCTGTCGAGTCTGCTGGATGCCGTCGGTACTCAGTCGTCTCACCACGGACCTCCACCCTACCAGAGCGGCCTGGTCACCGGCGGTGGACGAGCGCCTCCGCGTACACGTCGAGGAGGTCGTCCGCGATGAGCGCGGCGGGGTCGACGTCGTCGACGCGCCGCCTCGCGGCGAAGGCGGCCGACGTCCGGACCTCCGGGGAATCCACGAGCGCCGTGATCGCCGCCAGCAGCCCGGGTGTGTCATCCGCGTCGACGCGCGCGGCCGAATCGCCCCACGGACGGGCGGTGCGCGCGTCCCCCAGGATCACCGTCGCCCGTCCCAGCTGCATGAGGCCCTCGACGTCGACACCGGTCATGCTCTTCGAGCCCACGACCACGTCCGCGGCCGCCAGCACGTCCGCGACCGACCCCTCGTCGGCCAGCACGATCGGGTGCGTGCGGGTGAAGGCGTTCTCGATCGTGCTGCGTTCGCGGCCCGCTCCGGTCAGTGCGAAGACCACGCGCCGATCCGGCCGGTGGTCGAACATCGTGACGGCGGCCTCGAGGTAGGTCGTGAGGTCGTCGCCGTCGACAAGCCGCATAGGCGTGGCGACGAGGAAGGAGCCCGGCTGCAGCCCGAGGTTCTCGCGCACCTGCGCACGACCGACGGTGGGCGCCAGCCGCTGGACGACGTCGGGACGACGCAGCTGCGCGCGCTCCGTGACCGGGACCCCGTCGGTGAAGTGCGAGACGGTCGGTGCGGTCGTGCCCAGGACGACGGCTGCGGTCCGCTCCACGATCTTCGCGGAGGCCGCGTCGACGACGTTCGAGGAGTGGAAGCGGCCGACGGTCGCGACGAGGGCGGGGCGCATGCGTGCGGGCAGCCCTGTCTGAGCAGCCCCGGCGAGTGCTGCGGCGTGCAGACCATGTGCGTGGACCACGTCGACGTGGCGGTAGTGCTGGTGGAGGGTGAGGCTGCTGCCGGGATCGGCGCTCGTCACGCGGTCGCGAGCGTCGATCGGGATGATCACGAGCGCCGGGGACTCCGGGAGGTCCAGACGGCTGATCACGGATGCGCGTGCGGCGATTGCCACCTGTCTCCCTGCTGCGAGGTGGCCGCGGATCGCGTCCACGGCGACTTCGCCGATCACGCCGCGCGTCGTCGTGACGACGTGGAGTATGCGGGCGTCAGGGTCCAGCCCCGTCGACTCGAGCTGTCCGTGATCCTCGAACATGTGCGTATCCTTCCGATCCTGCGACAGTGCGCGGACCGTCCGAGGACGGTTTGGGCACCGTCCCGGGTCGCACGCGACTTCAGCGCTCCACAGCCTACCGGCTGACCTCCGTGTACGCCGCCCGGACCGTCTGCGCGGCGTCCTCCTCGTTCGGCAGTTCGAGCGCGCGCAGCGCCGCCTTCCGGCCCAGGTCCGCGCGGAGCTGCGGGTCCTCGAGCAGCCGTCGCAGCCCTGCGGCGAAGGCCTGCGCGTCGCCCTGCGGCACGAGGATGCCCGCGTCCCCCACGAGCTCCGGGGTCCCGCCGGTCGCCGTCGCGAGGATCGCTCTGCCTGCGAGCATCGCCTCCTGCAGCACGAGTGCGCGGGCCTCCCACCGGCTGGAGAGGAGGAAGACGTCGCTCACCTGGTTGAGTGCGGCGACATCGCTCCGCTGGCCCAGGAAGTGCACGGCGGGCCTGCGCCCCGCCTGCGTGTGCTCCTCGATCCGACGGGTGAGGCGTGCCTGCTCGTGCTCGTCCGCCGATCCGGCGATGAGGCACTGCGCTTCGGGGTGGTCGTGCGCGATGTCCGCGAGCGCGTCGATGAGGACGTCGTAGTCCTTCTGCGGCGCGATCCGCCCGACGGCCAGGAGCAGGGTGTCGGTGCGGGGGATCCCCAGCTCCTGCGTCAGCGAGCTGCGCAGCAGGGAGGTGTTCACGTCCTCGGCCGGACCCTGGGGCGGTGAGGCCGCCGCGGCGAAGCGTGCGCTACCCGCCCCCAGATCCTTCGCGAGGTCGACCAGGTCCTCGCTCGCGCCGAGAACCAGGTCGGCGCCCCGCGCGATCGCGGTCGCGACCGTCTTCTCGATACGACCGCGCACTCCCTGGCCCATGAGTGTGTTGTGCCAGCTCGACACGAAGCCCGGACGCTTCCGCATGAGAGACAGCGCTGCCAGGGTGACGAGCGAGGCGCGGAAGCCGTGCGCGTGGACGACGTCGGCCCGGAACGTCGTCACGAGGCGCCGGAGCCGGGCGACGACCGCAGCATCGCCGGGACCCACCGATGTGCTGATGCCGAGGGGGGCGAAGCGGACGTGCGGCCGGTCGTCGAAGCCGAACTGCTCCTGGGTCTGCGCGGGGCCGATCACGCCGACGGTGTCACCCGCCTGCGCGAGGCTGCGGGCGAGTGCGGCGACGTGTGTGCCGACTCCGCCCGTCGACGTGCCCAGCACGATGAGGACCCGCATGCGTCGATTCCCTTCACGTCGCCGGACGGTGCATGGTCCCGCAGCTGCGGGACCAGGGCCCCAGGCTATCGCCCTCCGGACGGTCGGAGCGGCACCGCCACGGGAGATCGGAGTGATGTCAGCGCAGCGCGCGCACGTGGGTGATAGTCCCCCGGTCCGCGAGTGCCACGAGTGCGAGGACGATCACGAGCGCCACCGCACCGCCGGCTGCGCCTGCGGCGACCGATCCGACGGGAGACGTGCCGACGACGGCGCCGAGGCCCGACGCCGTCAGGGATCCGGCCACGGCTCCCAGCACGGCGCCGACGGCCGCGATGACGATGGTGCGCGGGACCCCTGCGGCCGAGGCACGGCCGCGCACGCGGAGGATCCCCCCGATCAGTCCGACCGCCGCAGCGGTCATGCCGATGACGTGCGCCGCGCCCAGGAGGACGAGCGTGCGCGGAACGGGGTCCCCCGCGACGAGGGGGATGCCCGCCACGACGCTCAGGGCGACGCCCCCCCAGCCCACCGCTGTCGCGATCGCGGCGGCCCGCGACTGCTCCAGTGCGTAGAACACCCGCGTGCCCCATGCGACGAAGCACCAGCCCGGCACCGCCCACGCGATGACGCGGACGGTGTCTCCGAGCGCTGCGAAGAGCTCAGGAGAGTCCCCGCTCGCCGCGTCGCGGGTCGAGAAGAAGATCTCCAGCGGGGTCGCCGCCGCGGTCAGCAGGGCGGCTCCGGCGAAGCCGAGGGCGAGGACGAGGCGCGAGGTCCTCGCGATCGCCGCGTCGACGTCCCCGGGTCCCCGGTCCGCGGACTCGTGCGGTTCTGCGCTGGGCGTGCGCGCGGCGGCCGCCAGCTCTGACAGGCGCGGGAACGCGACGGTGGCGACGGGGACGGCGAGCACGGCATAGGGAAGCAGGTAGACGGCCTGGATGTAGCTGAAGACGACGAACACGCCGGTGCCGCCGACGTTGTTGGACACGACCATGATCATCAGCGTCGCCGCCTGCTGTGCGAGGAGGACCGTCATGCCTGCGGCCGCGAGCCGGACCGCGCGGGCCCCGACGCCGTCGGGGAACCGCCACGTCAGTCGGATGCGCAGTCCGGTGCGCAGGGTCGGAAGCGCCAGCGGCAGGGCGAGGGCGACCACGCCCGCCGTCGTCCCCCAGCCCAGCAGTGCCAGCGCCGCCGGGTCCTCGGTCGCGACCTCGGGCCCGCGCAGACGAGCGTAGCCCACGTAGACGCCGATGACGATCAGACTGGAGACCAGCGGCATGAACGCCGGCCACAGGAACCTCCGGTGCGCCTGGAGGACTCCGGTCAGCACTCCGCCGATCGCGTAGAGCACCAGCTGGGGCGCGAACATGAGGAGGAACCCCGCCCCGTAGGCGACTTCCGTCTCATGGTCCAGCACGATTCCGGCGATCTGCTCCCGGAAGACCACGATGAGGACGGCGAGCGGCAGCGTGAGGGACACGGACCACGTGAGGAGTGCGGACGCGATGCGGGACGCGGTCCCCTTGTCAGCGCGCGACAGCGGGCCTGCCAGCAGCGGCACGACGGCACCCGCGAGCGCTCCTCCCGCGACCACCTCGTAGAGGATGTTCGGCACCTGGTTGGCCGACTGGTAGGCGGTGCCGATCGCACCTGCGCCCACGGACGGGGAGAAGACGAGCAGCCGCCCGAAGCCCACCAGTCGGGACAGGAGCGTCGCGACGGAGACGAGGAGTGCGGCCGACGCGACGAAGCGCAGCAGCCGCGGCATCAGCGGCCCAGCGCGTCGAGGTGGCGCAGTCCCGGCGTCGACTCGATCACCCGGGTGAACGAGACGCGCTCGCTCGCCAGCGTCAGTGCCGCGAGGACCGCGAGCTCGCAGACCAGCCGGGGGCGGGACGCGGTGAGCGCACTGCGCAGGCCGATCGCGGCGCCCAGGGCGTTGGCACCGGCGTCTCCGAGCATGGTCGAGCCCGCGAAGTCGTCGCGCAGCAGCGCCGCGGTGGTGCCGAGCACGCCGCTCGCGAGGACCCGCGAGCCCGCGTCCCGCTCGGTCCGCAGCGCAGTGCTCGTGCACTGCTCACGTGCCCCGGGGAGCAGGTCGATGAGCGCGTGGCCCGTGACCATGACGAGCCCGGCCTTGAACGCGCGCCCGGGACGCAGGTCGAGCAGGTTGAGCAGGTTCGCGGTGCCTGCGACGACGCCGCCGGCGAGCACTGCGTCGGCCAGCCGGCCGACGGGGGTCCGCGCGTTGGTGCGCAGCAGCGCGCTCGCGACGACGGCTGCGACGGGGATGCCGATGACCTTCAGCGCGCCGGTCGTGACCTCTCCGCGCGCCAGCGCGCCGAGGTGTCCGCGCAGCCCCTTCGAGGCACCGGACTCCGCGAAGTCGTCGACGGCTCCCAGCACCCCTGCGGTTCCCACTGCGGTCAGTGCGGCGGTCCTCCCCGCGGCTCCGGGGACGCACGCCGCCGCCGCGAGCAGTCCCGCACTCGCCGCCGGACCCTCGAGCAGAGACACGGGACGGCCCGCATGGTTCTCGCGCACGAGGAGCGGCCAGCGCGCGTCTGCGCGCCCGCGGGCCCGCATCACGCCGACGGAGACCGCCGCAGCGAGACCCGCGGCCAGCACCGCCCGTGGGACCCGGCTGCTCACTGGCCCTCCGGCAGGACCGCCGTCGCACCCTGCCCGGTGCCATAGTCCCCGAACGAACCGTCGATCGCGGCTTCGACGACCAGTGGGACCAGGACGGTGCCGGTCGACAGATCCGTGCCGTCGACGGTCGACAGGTCGACCCGGTCGGACCGCAGCGTCGCGAGCAGTCCTCCCGTCGCGGACGCGGAGGGTCCCGCGACCACGACGACGGTCTCGCCCGCGAGCGCGGAGGCGAAATCGGCGTGGATCGCCACGGAGTCGGCGGGTGCCGCGGCCTCGGCGGTGGGAGTCGGCGTGGCGGAGGGCGATGCCTCTGCCGAGGCATCCTGCTGCACGGACGGGGCGATCACGACGGCGGCGTCGGCCTCAGCCCACTGCCCGCCCGCGATCCGGTCGGCATCGGACAGGATCCCGAAGAGGTCCTGCGACGCGGACTGCCGGGAGTCGGCGGATTCCTCCGCGTCCTCCGGCGCGTCCGTGGGCTGCGCCGACGCGTCCTCCTCCACGGCCTGGGCCTGGGCGCCGAGTGCCTTCGCGAGCGCCGCGCCCACGACCGCGGAGTCGTCGTCCGGCAGCGAGCCGTCCGCGTCGCGCAGCGCAGTGAGGAGCTCCGCATCGGGAGCCGCGAACGCGTCCTCGCCCAGGCTCACGTCGGAGGCGATGCTGCCGCCGGCCTCCTCCGCGCGCGCACTCGCCGCGTCCGCCGCGTCGTTGTCCGCACCGGCCAGGCGGATGACCGTCACCGACCGGTCCGTCAGGGAGTCGGCGATGAGGTCTGACGCGGTCGCGTCCACGAATGCCGCCGTCTGCTCCGTGTGCGTGCGCGCCTCGTCGAGCTCTGTGCGCAGCGTGTCGCGGTCTGTGCGCAGGGCATCGACCTGTGACTGGAGGGAGCTGCCGATCGGGCCCTGCAGCGGTCCGGCGCCCAGCACGATCCCGACGGCGAGCGCCAGGAAGACCGAGATGAGCGAGACGAGGTGGTAGCGGAAGTCGATCACTGTGAGCTCAGTCCTCCGAGGTCAGGGTCGTCGAGGGGGCCGAGCGCCTCGGGTGCGGGGAATGCGGGCAGGGCTACTGCGGTCGGGTCGCCGAACAGCGATCCCAGCCACTGGAAGAAGCCGTCGAACTGGGCGGCGATGAGCCCGAACGCGGTCTGGCCCGCGGCCGTCGCGGACATCGCCGCGACGAGCGCGACGACACCGGCGAGTGCGAGGAGCATGAGCTGCCCCGTGCCGATCCGCTGCCGGTACAGCAGGGACACGCCCTTCGCGTCGAGCAGCTTGCTGCCCACGCGCAGGCGGGTGAGGAACGTCGAGGCCATGCCCTTGCGGCCCTTGTCGAGGAACTCGATGAGGGTGTCGTGCGTGCCGACGGCGACGATGAGCTGTGCGCCCTTGTCGTCGGCCAGCAGCATGGCGATGTCCTCGCTGGTCCCCGACGCCGCGAACTTCACGGAGTCCATGCCCAGGTCGCTGACGCGCTCGACGCCCGGGGCGTTCCCGTCGCGGTAGGCGTGGACGACGAGCTCGGCACCGCTGGTGAGCGCCGCGTCGGACACGGAGTCCATGTCGCCGACGATCATGTCCGGCCGGTGACCGGCCTCCATGATCGCGTCCGCGCCTCCGTCGACCCCGATGAGGACGGGACGCTGCTCGCGGATGTAGGGGCGCAGAGCGGCGAGGTCCTCCTTGTAGTGGTATCCGCGCACGACGATGAGCGCGTGGCGGCCCTCGAACGACGTGCGCACCTGCGGGACCTCGAGGCTGTCGTCCAGGAGGTCGGAGTCCTTCTGGATGTACTCCACCGTGTTCGCGACGAAGTCCGCGAGCACGGTGTTCATCCCGGACTCCGCATCCTGCATCGCCTTCTCGATGGAGGATGTGGTCTGCACAGTGCCCGAGGCGATGACGGTCTCCCCGCGCACCAGGTCACCTCCGTGGAGCGAGAGCTCCTCGCCCTCCTCGACGAGGTCCTCGAAGAGCTCCTCCCCCACGTCGTCGACGAGCGGGATGCCTGCGGCGATGATGATGCCGGGGCCCAGGTTCGGGTAGGCGCCGGACACCGATCGGTGTGCGTTGACGACCGCTGCGGGGCGGCAGTCGACGAGGGCTTCCGCGGACACCCGGTCGATGTCCGAGTGGCGGATCACGGCGATGTCGCCGGGCTGAAGCCGCTTCGTGAGGTCTTTCGTGCGTCTGTCGATCCGGGTCGCGGTCGGTCCGACCGGTGCATCCGTCTCCACGCGCTCGCGGGTCTTGCGCTGAATCATGATGAGGACATCATCCCATCAGCTCCGCGCGGAAGCGTGCCTTCTCCGACTCCGCATCGCTGAGCAGCTCCTCCGCGTGGGCGCGAGCGGAGGCGGAGCCGGACACACCCGCGAGCATCCGTGCGAGCTCCTCGGTGCGGTCCTCCCCGCCCAGCTCCCGCACGCCCGACACCGCTCCGGTCCCCTCGTCGGTCTTGCGGACGACGAGGTGGTGGTCGGCCCACGCCGCGACCTGCGGCAGATGTGTGACGACAATGACTTGTGAGCCCGATGCCAGTCGGGCGAGTCGTCGGCCGATCTCGACGGCCGCCGCTCCGCCTACCCCCGCGTCGACCTCGTCGAAGACGAAGGTGGGGAACCGCTCCGTCCGCGCGCGCACGACCTCGATCGCGAGCATGACGCGGGACAGTTCGCCGCCGGATGCGGTCTTCCCGATGTCCGCCGGCGCTGCGGCGGCATGCGAGCTGAAGAGCAGGCGCACGTCGTCCGCGCCGTGCGCGGCGGGGGTCGTCTCCGTGACCGCGAAGCTCAGGGACGCGTGGGGCATCGCCAGCGCCGCGAGCTCTCCTCCGACGGAGGTGGAGAACTCTTCGGCCGCACGGATGCGGACAGCGCGCAGTGCGACGGCGGCCTCGTCGAGCCGCGCCTGCGCCGCTGCCACGGTCGCGTCCATGTCGCCCAGGCTCGCCTCCGAGTTCTCGAGGTCGAGCAGCTCACCGCCGGCCTGCTCCTCGAATGCCAGGACCGCTGCGAGGTCCTCGCCGTACGCGTTCAGCGACGAGATCTCTGCGCGCCGCGCCTCGGCGTCCTCGAGCGACATCGCCTCGTCGTCGCCGAATCCTGCGAGGTACGACGAGAGGTCTGCTCCAGCATCCGCCATGCGGACCGACACGTCCTCGAGCGATCGGGCCGCGTCCGTCAGCGAGCCGTCCACGGCCGCTGCGCGTGCCAGGGACTCCGAGGCCTGCGCGACGAGCGCAGTCGCGCTCTCCGCGTCGTCCCAATCACTGCCCATGATGAGATCGTGGGCGCGACCGGCAGCCTGCTGCAGCTCCTCGGCAGCACCCAGCCGTGCCGCGAGTGCCGCGAGCTCCTCGTCCTCGCCCTCGGTGGGACGGACCCCGTCGATCGTCTCGAGCGCATTCCGCAGGAAGTCCATCCGCGCCGCGCGCTCGGATCGGGTGCTCTCGAGTCTGCGCTGCTCGTCGGAGAGTCGTCGGTGCTCGGCGAATGCCTCCGCGTACTCGGCGCGGGCAGCGGCTCCGTCCTCGCCGGTCAGCGCGTCGAGCAGCTCCCGCTGCTGGGCCTGTGCCCGGAGGGTGAGCTGCTCCGACTGCCCGTGCATGCTCACCAGCTCCTGCCCCACGTCGCGGAGCACGCCGGCGGGCACCGTCCGACCACCGGCGGTGGCGCGGGCACGGCCCTCGCGCGGCAGGATCCTCGTGAGGACGGCCTCGTCATCGGCGTCTCCGCCGGCCTCGACGATCCGTTCGGCAGCGGTGCCGCCGTCCTGCGGCAGGGCGAAGACTCCCTCGACGACCGCACGATCCGCATCACGGCGCACGGTCGACGCGTCCGCACGGGCTCCGGTGAGCAGATCCAGAGCGGTGACGAACATGGTCTTCCCGGCGCCGGTCTCACCCGTCACCGCTGTGAGTCCGGCACCCAGGTCGATGTGGGCGGAGGTGATGACTCCCAGGTTCTCGATGCCGATCGACGAGATCATGTCGTCTCCCCTGCCGGGCCCCTCCAGCCGTCCACGGGGAGCTGGAACTTCCGCACGAGGCGGTCGGAGAAGGGTCCTCGCTGCATGCGCGCGAGCGTGAGCGGCTGTGCGGAGCGGCAGGCCTCGATGTGTGCGCCGCTGGGCAGGTCGAGCTCGACCCGACCGTCGCACCAGAGCACGGCCGTGTCACCGGGGTGGCGCGCCACGTGCTCGACGGCGATGACGGACGACGGTCCGGTCACGAGCGGCTTCGCGAAGAGCGCGTGCGCACTGATCGGAACCATCAGGAGCGCTTCGACGTCCGGCCAGACGATCGGACCGCCCGCGGAGAACGCATACGCGGTCGAGCCGGTCGGGGTGGCGAGGATCGCCCCGTCGCACCCGAACGTGGAGACGGGACGGTCGTCGATGCCGATGCTGAGCTCGATCATCTGCGTGCCCGGCCCCTTCTCCACCGTCGCCTCGTTGAGCGCCCAGGCGCGATGCACGATCTCGCCGTCCACGCGGACGGTGATGTCGAGGCTCATGCGCTGCTCGATGTCGTAGTCGCGGGCGACGGCGCGCCGGACCGTCTCCTCCATGTCCGCGGATTCGCTCTCCGCGAGGAATCCCACGTGACCCAGGTTGATCCCCATGACGGGCACGTCGAACGAGTGGAAGCGCTCAGCCGCGCGCAGGATCGTCCCGTCGCCGCCCAGCACCATGACGAGTTCGCAGTCGGCCGCTGCGTCCGACAGCGCGGAGTCCTCGACGATGTCGGTCCCGTTCGGGTGGGCGTCGCCGTACGAGGACAGCGCGTCGTGTGCGGACCGCGACATCACGGGGACGATGCCGTTCTCCACGAGAGCGGCGCACACCAGTTCAGCGGCTTTGCGGGCGTTCTCACGACGGGGGTGGAGGTCGATCATCATCCGTCTTGTCACGGGGCCTCCTCCGGCGCGGTTGCAGGGTCGTGGTCAGCACGTCCGCTGGGGTCTGTGCCGCGTTCCACGGTAGCCGATGCTACAGCGCAGACGCCCGCGGCCGACGAGGCGGGGCCGGTGGGGACGTGTGCTCGGGCGAGCACGAAGTGCTCCACATTGCCGGCGGGACCCGGCAGTCGGGACTGCGCGGTCCCGCAGATCCTCACTCCCGCCGCCGTGAGCGCGGTGCTGACCCTCTCGAGCGCGCGCACCCGGTCCTCGGCTTCTGTCACGACACCGTGCTTGTCGAGGGCAGACCGGTCCAGTTCGAACTGGGGCTTCACCATGAGCAGGAGCAGCGCTCCGTCGCGGGCGACGGACAGCAGCGCATCGATCACGAGCGTCAGGGAGATGAATGAGAGGTCGGCGACGACGAGGTCCACTGTCCCGTCCGCGTGGAACGGAGGCGACGGCGCGGCGGTGAGATCCGTCCGGTCGAGCGTCCGGACGTTGGTCCCGGGCAGATCGTGCACGCGGTCGTCGCCCGCGATCCGCGCGACGAGCTGTCCGTGGCCCACATCGACCGCGTGGACGGCCACTGCGCCGTGCTCCAGCAGCACTTGGGTGAAGCCTCCCGTGGAGGCTCCCGCGTCGAGGCACACCGCTCCGCGCACCGCGGGGGCGGCGCCCATGTCCTCCAGTGCTCCCAGGAGCTTGTGCGCGCTGCGCGCCACCCAGTGCTCCGGCGAGTCGACCGTGATGTGGGAGTCCACCGCGATGGAGGCGGACGGCCGCGTGACGACTCCGCCATCGACCGTCACCCGCCCTGCGCGGATCTCCCGAGCCGCGCGGTTCCGGGAGTCGACGAGCCCGAGGCCCACGAGCACGGTGTCGAGTCTGCCGGCGGTGTGCGCACGCGCTGACGGCACGTCAGAGCGCCTCGAGTGCGTCTTCGAGGCGGGACAGGAGTGCGTGGGCCCTATCGCTCCGCTCCTCCGGCGCGCACTCGTCGAGGTCGGTGAGCGCGTCCTCCCACTGGCGGACCGGCACTCCGCCGCCCGGTGTGGGCATCGGATCACCGCTCATGGCAGTCGCCGCGGTGAACCGCCCGGCAGCAGTGCGGTGAGGTCGTCGAGGAGGTAGTCCGGCCGGTGCTCGAGCGGCGCGGCCAGCGCGTCGGCCTCGCGGTGGACCCCTGTGAGGACGAGGCCAGAGGGAAAGCCGGCGGCGCGCGCGCCTGCGATGTCCGTCTCCAGCCGGTCGCCCACCATGAGGGGGCGGTCGGCGCCCAGGGCGCGCACTCCCGCGTCCATCATCGTCTGCGACGGCTTGCCCGTCACGATGGGAGTGGCCCCGGTCGTATCGGCGATGACCCTGACGAACGCGCCGTTCCCCGGAAGCTCGCCGTGCTCGGTGGGGAAGGTGCGGTCCAGATTGGTCGCCCACCACCGGGCTCCGGATCGGACAGCGCGACATGCGTCCGCGATCTGCAGCCACCCGAGGTCCGGGGAGAATCCCTGGACGACCGCTGCGGGGTCGTCGCTCGCCGTGTCCACGACGCGCATCCCCTCCGCCTCCACCTGATCGGCGAGTGCGTCGGACCCGACGACCAGGACGGGAGACCCGGCGGACAGCGTCAGTGCCAGCTCACGCGCCGCGACGATCGCGGAGGTGAGGACCTGGTCGGGCCTCGCGTCCACGCCGAACGAGCTGATGTGCTCCGCCACCTCATCCGCTGATCGCGACGCGTTGTTGGTGAGGAACACCACCGGGATCCCCGCTTCTGCGAGTCCGGTGAGCGCCTCCGCCGCGCCCGGCACGGCCGTACGGCCCGTGTAGACGCATCCGTCCAGATCGAGGAGCAGTCCGTCGAAGTCGATCGATTCCATCAGTGCTCCGGTCTCAGAGGTCGAAGAGGGGCTCGGTGAGCTCCTCGTAGTCATCCGGTGCAGACTCCTGCACCGGCTCCTTCTTCGGCGGCTCCTCCTTCTGCTTCGGCTCCGCGTCGGCCAGGATCTCGTCGAGCTCGTCGACCGTCTCCGCGGGGAACTCTGCGTCGACGGTGCTCATCGACGCGTCACGATCACCCTCGCCAACCGGTTCGGCGGGCCGGTCCGCGACGGCATGCTCGTCAGCGGTGGTGTCGACCTCGACCTCGGCTTCAGCTTCGGCTTCGGCGGCCGGCTCGACTGCGGATGCGCCCGGCGCCTCGGCTGTGGGCTCGGTGGTCGGCTCGCTTGTGGGCTCGGCTGTCGGCTCGGCTGAGGCCGATCCGTCTTCCTGCTCAGACTCTTCATCCGGATCTTCATCCGGCAGTTCGAGCTCCTCGAGCGTGACGATCTCCACGTTCGCGTTCGGGTCGGGATCCTCGTCGCCGAACAGTGTGCCCGTCGCCTTGGCCGTGCGCCGTGCGAGCTCTTCGTAGCGACCGGCGAGGTCCGCGTCACCCTGCAGTCGGATGACATCGGAGTACACCGACAGGAGCCGCACGAGCGTTCCGTTCGCGTTGCCCGCGAAGTTCCTGGTCTCGAGGAGCGCCCGAGCCTCGGCCACCTCGCCGCGATCCATGTGCGCACCCGCCGCGACCATGAGCAGCTCGGTGTACAGGTCATGGCCGAGTGCCTCCTCCGAGGCCTCGGAGAAGATCTCCAGCGCCTTCTGCGGACGACCGCGACCGCGCTCGGCATCCGCGATGAGCGGCAGGTTGTCGTCTGATCCGGAGATCCTCCGATGGGTCCGCAGCTCACGCAGCGCCTCTTCGAAGCGGTCCGTGTGATAGGCCACGATCCCCGCGGCCTCCCGGACTCCTGCCACACGGCTGCCGCGGACGGCGGCCGTCTGCGCGTGGGCGAATGCCGCCTCCGGATCGGTGCCGATCAGCTCGCTCGCGGCGACGAGGTGCTGTGCGACGAGCTCCGCGTTGTCCTTCGAGAGCGGACGCAGCTGGGAGCGGATCTCCTTCGGCAGCTCACTGCCGGTGATCCCTTCGGGGATGGGCGGGCCCTGTGGGAACTTGGGACGGTCGTCCCCGCGGTCTGCAGGGCGTCCACGATCTGCAGGGCGTCCGCGACCTCTGGGATCCTCGCGCCGACGGTCACCGCGACCGTCCTGTCGGCGGTCGTCGAAGCGTCGACGCTCTCCCCGCTCGTCGCGACGGGGTCCTCGGTCATCGCGACGACCGTCGAAGCGGGAACCGCCCCGCTCATCACGGCGGTCGCCCCCGGGACGACCGTCACGACGTGGTCGTCCGTCGTCTCGGCGGGGACCGCGGTTCTCCCACGGGCGGCCGTCACGACGGTCGCCGCGGGCGCCGTCCTCACGGCGGCGGGCACCGCCGTCCCCTGAGGTCCGGTCGGGTCGCGAGGTCCGGTCAGTGCGACGATCGTCGTCACGGCGGCGGTCACCCGTGCTGCGGCCACGGCCGGAGTCATCGCTGCGGCGATCGCCACCGGGACGGCCGCTGCCGTTCGAACGGCCGCGATCGTCGCGGTCGTTCCACCGGCTGCGTCCGGGACGGTCGTCACGGCGGCCCTGCCCGCGATCGTCGCGGCGATCACCACGGCTGTCGTCGCGGCCACGGTCGCTGCGCGGACGGTCGTGACGCGGACGGTCGTCGCGGGAGCGATCGCCTCGTGCGGTGCCCTCGCGTCCCTGAGCGCCTCGCCCGCGTCCCGCTCCGCGCGGTCCTCCGCGTCGGTCGTCGCGGCGCGCGCCGTCGTTCGTGTCGTCTGCCTCAGCCATCGCCATCCTCGGTCGTCACTATTCAGTTCCGCGCCGCGGTGCAGCGCCCTGGCTCCGTCTGACCGGGCCGAACATCGTCACTCATTCTACCGTGGCCGGCCACGGCGCGAGGGAAGCCGGAGTTCATCTTCCTCACATCTGGTGCTCATCTGTCCTCAGCCTTCTGCTCGCCGCCAGTCCATACCGTCGTCGCGGTCGTGCCTGCGCTTTCATCCGCCCGCAGGCTCAATACCCACAGAAGTATCCGGAAGGACACCATGCATCGCATGCTCGCAGCGGCCTCGGCCGGGTCGCTCCTCGCGCTCGCCGTCGTCGCCCCCGCATCCGCCACCGTCGTCGTCGACGAACCCATCGTGCATTCCGCGGCCGACCCGTCGCTCGCGATCGCTCCGATCGGGACCCATGCGACGGGGACGTTCGACGAATCCGCCGCGGAGATCGTCGCCCACTACGCCGCCGCAGACCGCACACTCGTCGTCAACGCGCAGCAGGGCGTCATCGATGTGATCGACGCGTCGGACCCTGCGAACCCCGAACGCGAGACGCAGATCGAAGCTGCGGGGACCCCCGTCGCCGATGGGGCGGCGATACCGTCCGGCTCCGTGGCCAACTCGGTCGCCGTCCGCACCGACGGTCTCGCCGTCGTCGCTGTCGAAGCGCCGGAGAAGACCGATCCGGGCTGGCTGATGTTCGTGGATGTGACGGGCGATGAGCCCGTCTCCCTCGGCGCGATCACGGTCGGCGCGCTGCCCGATTCGGTCGTCCTCTCCCCCGACGGCCACCACGCGGTCGTGGCGAATGAGGGTGAGCCCGCGGAGGACTACTCCGTGGATCCGGAGGGGTCCGTCGGCGTCGTCGCTCTGCCCGACTCTGTGGCTGCGGCGACCCAGGCCGACTACCGCACTGCCGATTTCCACGCGTTCGAAGGCGGCGCGGTGTCTGAGGAGGTCCGCATCTACGGCGGCCGCGAGGACGCGGGCACCGGCACTCCGGAGCGTCCCGTGTCGGAGAACCTCGAGCCCGAGTACAGCGCGGTGATCGGCGGGCGTGCCTATACGACCCTCCAGGAGAACAACGCCGTGGCGATCACTGATCTTGCGACCGCCACCGTCGAGGACATCGTGCCGCTCGAGACGACCGACCTGCGGGATGTCGCCTTCGACGTCTCCGATCGCGATGATGCGATCGATCCGGCGAACTGGCCGGTCACGGCGTTCCGCGCACCTGACACCATCAAGGCCGTCGAGATCGCCGGCGAACCGCACCTCGTGACGGCGAACGAGGGCGACCTGCGTGATTGGGACGCCTTCAGCGAGGAGTCGCGGGTCAAGGACTTCGGCAGCGACGGAGTGCCCCCACTGTGCGACACGGTCGCGTCGGACACGGGGATGACCCTCGAGGAGCTCACCGCCGATGAGAACCTGGGTCGGCTCACGGCCACCACGGCAGATGGTCTGTCCGACGAGGAGGACTGCTACGACGAGATCCATGTGAGCGGATCCCGTTCGTTCTCGGTGCTCGACGCCGACGGAGCGGAGGTGTTCGATTCGGGTTCACTGTTCGAGGAGATCACGGCAGAGGCGCATCCGGACTTCTTCAACTCGAACCATTCCGAGACGAACTTCGATGGGCGCTCCGACGACAAGGGCCCGGAACCGGAGGCCATCGAGGTCGGCGCAGTCGGCGACCGGGCCTACGCGTTCGTGGGCTTCGAGCGGGTGAGCGGGTTCGCCGCGGTCGACATCAGCGACCCGCACTCGCCCGACTTCGTGACGTACGTCAACAATCGCGACTTCTCCGTCTCTGGCGAGGACGAGCCTGAGCGCTTCGAGGAGGCCGGAGACCTGGGTCCTGAGTCGATCGAGTTCGTGCCCGGTGCCGATGCGCCGGCAGCTGCGGCCGGGTCGGGCACCGATGCGATGCTGATCGTCGGCAACGAGGTGTCGGGGACGACGACCTACTACACGGTCGAGGACCTGCTCGCTGACGGCCCCACAGAGGAGCCGTCGGGCGAACCGACTGATCAGCCCACGGACCAGCCGACTGCTGAGCCGACGGAGCAGCCGTCGGGCGAACCGTCAGAGCAGCCGTCCGAGCAGCCGTCGGGCGAACCGTCAGAGCAGCCATCGGACGAGCCGTCCACAGACCCGACCGACGCGCCTGATGAGGGCGAGGACGGCGAGGACGATCAGCGCGACGAGGCGCGTGACGACGACGAGGGCAGCCTGCCTCGCACCGGCGCGTCCGTCGCAGCCGCGCTGGGCGCGGCGGCACTGCTCGTCGGGATCGGCATCGCTGCGACAGTCATGGCACGTCGCCGCAGCTGAGACGCGTGTCAGAGGGGGAGGCTGCACTGCGGTCTCCCCCTCCGGTACGTTGGACGCACTGCGTCTGATGACCGCTGACGCGGGATGCAGACGTACATCACTCACGCGGAAGGGCACTGCACGTTGACTCTCACAGCTCACACCGGACTCACCCTGCCGGCGATCGGACTGGGCACGTACGGCCTCCGCGGATTCGCCGGTTCGGACGCCGTCCGGACTGCGATGGAGACCGGCTATCGCCTCGTGGATTCCGCCTTCAACTACGAGAACGAGGCCGCGATCGCCGTCGGCTGCCGCGCGTCGTCCGTCGACCGCTCCGAGGTCCTGTTCACCACGAAGCTGGCCGGTCGGCACCATGCGTATGACAAGGCCACGACTGCGGTGGAGGAATCAGTCCTCCGCAGCGGGCTGGGACATCTCGACCTCGTCCTCATCCATTGGCCCAACCCGTCGCAGGGCCTCTTCGTCGAGGCCTGGAAGGCACTCATCGACGCGAGGGAGCGCGGACTCATCCGCCACATCGGCGTGTCGAACTTCCTCCCCGAGCACTTGGAGACGCTCGAGGAGGAGACCGGCGTCCGGCCGGAGGTCAACCAGATCGAGCTCCACCCGTACTTCGCGCAGGAGGATGCGCTCGCATTCCACACGGAGAAGGGCATCATCACGCAGGCGTGGAGCCCGATCGGCAGGGCGGGCAGCCTCCTGGACGAAGCGCCGATCGTCGACACCGCGGCGGCCCACGGCATCACGCCGACGCAGGCGGTGCTGGCCTGGCACGTGCGGCGCGGAGCCCTGCCCCTGCCGAAGTCCGCGGACGCGAAGCGACAGGCGGAGAACCTCGCCGCGGCCGAGGTCGTCCTCACGGATGACGAGGTCGCCGCCATCTCCTCGCTGTCGCGGATCGATGGACGCCGCAGGAACCAGGATCCCGCAGTCTACGAGGAGTTCTGACCACGATCAGGACGAGCGGGCCAGACTGTCCAGGAGGACTGGCAGGGACTCCTGCAAGTCGCCCCCGATGACCTCGTCTGCCATCTCGTCGAACGGGGTGGACTCCGCATTGACGATGATGGTGCGCGCACCGTGGCGTGCAGCCAGCGGGAACAGGCCCGCGACCGGATAGACGCCCAGCCCGGTGCCGACGGCGACCATGACGTCGCAGCTCGATGCCGCAGCGTGCGCAGCATCGATCACAGTGGAATCGAGCGCTTCCTCGAAGAGAATCGTCGTCGCACGGATGATCCCTCCGCACGCCGGGCAGCGCGGGTCCTGCTCCCCTGCGTGGACACGTGCCACCGCCTCTCCCATGGGGCCTGTCGCGGCACAGTCCTCGCAGCGCCACGACCGCGCGCTGCCGTGGACCTCCAGCACACGCGCGGAGTCCGACCCCGCCGCCTGATGGAGGCCGTCCACGTTCTGCGTGATGACCGCGCCGACGTCGTTGTGCGCGGCGAAGTCCGCGATGGCATGGTGAGCCGGTGTGGGGTCCTTCTCCCACACCGCTGCTTCTGCGCGCATCAGCCACGCTTTGCGCCGCACGTTCTCGTCGCGCAGGTACCACGACAGCGTCGACGTGAGCTCCGCTTCGGGATCACTGGTCCACACCCCCTCAGGACCGCGGAAGTCCGGGATCCCGGCGGCAGTGCTGATGCCTGCACCGGTCAGGAAGACGACGCTCACGGCGTGGGCTCCTCACGCTGAGCACCGATGTGCGACCGTGCCTGGGGTGCGCCGCCCTCTGGACGGTGGAGCTCCGCGAAACGCTCCACGAGCGACGCAGCGGGTTCCGCCCTGCTGCCGGCGACCCCGGTGCCGGACCAGAGGTTCAGCAGCTCCGGATCATCGGTCTGCGCAGCTGCGGCGCGGATGCCTGCGGTGAGAAAGTGGACCTGTGGGTACCCGACCACCGCCATATCGTCCATCGCGTGAGTGAACCGATTCACCAGCGCCCGAGCGGGCCGTCCGGTGAACGCGCGGGTCACGATGGTCTCCGATGAGCGCTTCCCGGCAGCAGCGTCGAGCAGAGCCTGCCGATGGGTGGGCTTCGTCCCCGCTTCGTCTGTCGTCAGGAACAGAGTGCCGACCTGCACCGCAGCAGCACCGGCGTTAAGGAGCTGCTGAGCAGTCTGTGGCCCGTCGATCCCACCTGCGCCGATGAGCGGAAGGGAGGTGGCATCTGACAGACCTCCCAGGAGGCTTGAGGCTGAGACGGATTCGGGGTCCGCCGACTGGTCGAACTGGCCGCGATGGCCGCCGGCACCGATCCCTTGGGCGATGAGGATGCCCGCACCATTCGCGTGAGCCTCCCTGCCTTCTCGCACCGTCGTGACCGTCGCGCCGACGAGGACGCCCACTTCGTGGAGTCGCTCGATCGTGAGGACGTCCGGGAGGCCGAAGGTGAAGGTGACGACATCGGGTCGGTGATCCATGACGACCGCCAGCTTCTCCCGGTACATGTCGTCCCCGCTGTCAGAAACCGGCGGGACCTCACCGCGGATGTCCTCGTCGAGCGTCCACGACCGAAGGCCCGTCCGATACGCCTCCACGTCCGCTGGAGAGGGAGTCTGGGCTTCAGGGACGAAGATGTTCACCAACAGAGGTCCGGACGACAGCGCCCGGAACTCCTCGATGTCGCGCGAAAGCGCTTCCGCAGAGAGATATCCCGCTGCCAGGGATCCAAGGCCACCGGCATCGGAGACTGCAGCCGCCAACGCTGGAGTGGACGGGCCGCCTGCCATCGGAGCCTGGACCAACGGCACTGACAGGGATTCCACGGAGAACGTACTCATATCCCCATCGTACTGAACCAGCCGGCATAGCCTGGGCGCAGCACCTGCCAGCGGATACACCCTTGTGAATGGGTTGAGGGCCTGAAGGTGAGCAACGCTCAAACCCTCAGGCCCTCAACCAACCAAACAAAGAATATTGCGGCAGTGACTTACTCTCCCACACCCTATCGAGTGCAGTACCATCAGCGCTGGCAGGCTTAGCTTCCGGGTTCGGAATGGGACCGGGCGTTTCCCTACC